>JBDKSB010000012.1:643467-965201 GCA_039683095.1 Acidobacteriota bacterium
CGCCTTTATGCCGACCGCAGGCAATGGCTCGACTCGGGCGTCTATTTCGCCGGGGCCGCGATGATCCTCGAGGACAGGGAAAAGGGCCTGGAGGCCAGGATCGCAGAGATCGCCGCCTCCGGGATGTCCGCGGAGCGGAAGGCGCGCCTGACAGCCAGGAAACAGGCCCAGATCGCCGCGGTCCGGGCGACCAAGGCGACCTGCCAGTACAACGGCGCGGCCGGATACCACAATGCCGGCTCGTTCGACCGGGCCCTCGACCTGGCCCGTCAGGCCGCCGCCCACCCCGCTTTCGCGGACAAAGCCTCGGCGCTCATCAAGCTCATCCAGGACCGCTGAACAAGGGCCGCGCCGGCCGGACCCAAAATGGTGTATAATGGCCTCTTTTAGGACCCGCTAATGCCCGATCATGCCGTCACGACGATCAGCCGCCTTTTCCTGCGGTCCTGCCGGGCTTTCCGGAAGCCCGACCGGATGCTGGTCAAAAAGGGCGAGATCTGGACGCGGATCTCCACCGGGGAGATCGAGGCGGCGGTCCGGCGACTGTCGCTCGGCCTCCGCGAACTCGGCCTGCAGCCCGGCGACCGCGTCGCCATCCTCTCCGAGAACCGCCCGGAGTGGGTCCTGGCCGATTTCGCGGTCCTCTGCGCCGGCGGGGTCACCGTCCCGATCTACACCTCGCTCCTCCCCGACCAGGTGCGCTTTATCATCGCCGATTCCGGGGCGAAGATCGCCGTCTGCTCGGACCTCGAGATGTGGCGCAAGGTCGCGGCCGTCCGGGACGCCCTGCCGGCCCTCGAACGGATCGTCATCATGGACGGCGATCCCCCGGCCGGAACGCAGGCCCTCTCGGACGTCGAGGAGATGGGCCTGCGGGTCGAGCCCGGCGGCGGACAGGAACGCTTCGAGGCGGCGATCGAGGCCGTCCGGCCCGGGGACCTGGCCTCCATAATCTACACCTCCGGGACGACCGGCCTGCCCAAGGGCGTCATGCTCAGCCACGCCAATTTCGTCGCCAACGTCGACTCGCTGACCGAGGTCATCGATTTCCGCGAAACGGACACGGCCCTGTCCTTCCTGCCCCTGTCGCACGTCTTCGAGCGGACGGCGACCTTCCTCTTCTTCCACGTCGGGACGAGCGTCGCCTACGCCGAGAGCGTCGAGGCCGTGGCCGCGAACATGGCCGAGGTCCGGCCGACGGTCATGATCAGCGTGCCCAGGCTCTTTGAAAAGATCTACGCCCGGGTCATGGACCAGGTCATGGCCGGCTCCCGGCTCAAGCGGGCGATCTTCCTCTGGGCCCTGGCCACCGGCAAGAAGCACGCCGCCCGCATGATCGCCGGCCAGCCCATCCCCGTCCACCTGTTCTTGAAGCGGGCCATCGCCAACCGGCTCGTCTTCTCCAAGATCACGGCCAGGACCGGCGGCCGCATCCGCTACATGATCTGCGGCGGGGCGGCCCTGTCGCAGGATATCACCGCTTTCTTCCTGGCCCTGGGCCTCCTGGTCTTTCCCGGCTACGGGCTGACCGAGACCTCGCCCGTGCTCACGGGCAACACGCCGGGCCGGATCCGCCTGGGGACCGCGGGCAAGGCCATCCCGAGGGTCGAGCTGCGCATCGCCGAGGACGGCGAGATCCTGGCCCGCGGCCCGAACGTCATGATGGGCTACTACAAGAACGAGGCCGACACCCGGGAGGCCCTGAAGGACGGCTGGCTCCACACCGGCGACATCGGCCGTCTCGACGAGGACGGCTACCTCATCATCACCGACCGCAAGAAGGACATCATCGTCACCTCGGGCGGCAAGAACATCGCCCCGCAGCCGATCGAGAGCCTCATCCTGGGCAGCCCGTTCATCGCCAACGCCGTCGTCGTCGGCAGCAGCCGCAAATTCATATCGGCCCTGGTCGTGCCGAATTTCGAGAAGCTCGAGGCCTGGGCCAAGAGGTGCGGCATCGCCGTCGCGGATCGGGCCAAGCTCTCCCGACTGCCGGCGGTCGCCGCGTTCCTGCTCGGCGAGATCAACCGGCTGACCCCGGGCCTCGCCTCCTACGAGCGGGTCAAGAAGATCGCCGTCCTCGACCGCGATTTCGAGCTCGATCTCGGCGAGGTGACGCCGACCCTGAAGGTCCGGCGCAACTTCGTCGAGCGGAAGTACGCCGACATCATCGACTCGCTCTACCAGGCTTGAAGCCGGTCCGCAAGACCATGAACCGCGCGACCTCATCCAGGAGGATATCCATGAACCGTGTTCGCATCGGCTGCGCCCTGGCGATCCTGCTGACGGCCGCGCTCGCGGCGACGGCGCCGGCCCAGGACAGGACGGCCCCCGGAGCCCTGGCCGGCTTCGTCAGATCGACCGGCCCGTCCGGGGCGTCCCCGGCCGCGCCGGTCGAATACCGGGACCGGTTCAGCGGCTACACGAACTATTGGCAGACGATCGCCTGGCGCTGGGAACAATACGGCAACCTCTTCCTCATCGGGCAGCCGGACGTGGCCCAGGCCATCGCTCAGAACAAGGCCGATATCGCCGAGGAGTTGGGCCTCCCCGGTCTCGTCCTCGACGAAGGCTTCCTCGACGGCTGGCTCGCTTCCGAAGCGACGGAGCTCGCGGACCCGGACCTGAAGGCCCTCGCCGGCGCCCTCGGGCAAGGCGACGTCCTCGTCTGGGCCAAGCCGGGGACCGAGTTGAGCGCGTTCCTCCTCGACCGGGCCGGGCATCCGGAGGGAACGCGCGGCGGCCCGGCCGGGCACCAGGCCTGGGCCAGGGGATACCGCGAGGTCTCCGCCTTCGCGCTCTCGGACGGCAAAAGGCGCATCTTCGCCGTCGTCACGGACTGCGCCGATCGCCGCCGCCGCTTCAGGGACCTGCTCGCGGGCGTCCGCGAGGTCCTCGGCCGCTACGATCTCCATCGCGGCTGGTTCGGGACGGGGACCCTCCTTCACAGCGTCACCTGCCATCCCGGCCATCCGCTCGAGGTCATCGGCAGGGGTCTGGCCCAGGGCAACGACTGGTTCACGTTCAGCGGCTACATGGATTACCTGATGCGGGAGCAGCTGCCGGGCTGGCTCGGGAAGGTCGGGCTGGATATCCCCGTCGACGTCGGCACGGGCGCCTCCACCCACAGCCTCGGGACGATCGCCTACGGGCTGCGGAGCTATGACGGGCTCAAGATCCAGGACGTGCCGAACGAGGAGACGTGGCTCCGTTTCGTCAAGGACCGGGGCGGCTATGTCTTCCGGCCCGTCTACGCCCCCGATTGCGACAAGTATAAGTACGACGGCCAGATCGCCGTCGACGGCAACAAGAAGCAGATCGACGCCGAGGATGTCCCGTTCGTCCTCCAAACGGGGCTGGTCAAGGACGAGGCGCCGGCCTGCATGGTCCTTTTCTCGGAAAAAGGCCGGGCCTGGGACCAGGAGGGGATGTGGCAGGCCATCCTCGGCCGGCGGGCCGTCGGCGTCCTGCCGCTCGGGCGGATGATGGGCCCGGCCGCGTTCCGCGGCGCCCTTCAGATGCTTCTCCTAGACCGCGTCCGTCTCGAGAACCTCTTCGCCGACAGGGTCCGCATCGAGGCCTCGATCGCGGATTACGACCTGAACGTCAGCGTCGCCGATCTCGGCGGCGCGCCGCTCCAGGCGACGATCGAGGTCCGGCCCGCGCCGGAGCTGGCGGTCGACGCCCGCTCGAAGGAGATCGCGCTTGCCGCGGGAAGCGGGAAGGCGGTCTCGTTCCGGCTGTCTCCCTCGGCGGCGGCCATGGGCAAGGCCAATCCCGTCCTGGTCGAGGTTCGTTGGAAGGGCGGGGCGAAGCGGACCATGGCGGTCCTCGACCTGCCGCCGGCCGTTTCGGTCCACAAGCTCCTTTACGGCCAGGCGCCGGAGGTCGTCTACCCGGTCTCCGTTCACAACTTCCTGGGCCTGAAGAGCTACCCCGTCGAGGTCAAGGTCTATGCCAAGGACCGGCCGGTGAAGCCGGTCCTGACGAGATCCCTGACGGGGACGGCGCCGGCGGGGGGACACCAGGCCCTCGAATTCCGCCTGCCTCTGAAGCCGGGCGGCTATACGGTCAGGGCCGCGGCCCTCGGAGTCACGGGCGAAACCCAGCTCGGTGTCGGCGCGGCCGCGGGCCGGGTGACAGTGACGCCCGTTGACGTCAACGGCGACGGGATCATGGAATACCGGCTGGAGAACGACAAGGTCCGCGCGACGCTTCTGGCCGTCGGGGCCCGGGTCATCGAATACATCGTCAAGGAGAAGAACGACAACGTCTTCTTCAAGCTCTGGCCCGAGAAGGAATACTCGGACCGGCGGCCCTTCCGCGAGCGCGGCTTCTATCCCTACGGCGGGTTCGAGGACTTCCTTGGCCAGGCCTCGATCGAGACGCATAAGGTCTACGACGCCGAGATCATCAAGGCCGGCGGGACGTCGGCGTCGGTCCGGATGACCGCCGACTACTACGGCAACAGGCTGGAGAAGATCTTCACCCTCGACGGCGGCTCGCCGCTCCTCGAGGTCCGCTTCGCCCTCGACTTCCACAACCCCGAGCTGAACATGCTCGGGCCCCAGCCCATCCTGTCCCTGGGCGAGAAGCACTGGACCGAGGACGTCTTCGTCGTGCCGGCCAGGTCGGGCCTCAGGGAGGTCCGGATGCGGCCCGAGGAGTACTTCGGCGAGGCCTTCTTCCTCAAGGAGGGCTGGAACGCCGGCCGCGACACGGCCGAGGACGTCTCGTTCGTGGGCGCCTATCCGGTGAGCGAGCCCGAGTTCCTGCACATGTGGATGAACCATCCGTCCAACGGCGAGTCAGCGCACTATTACGCCGAGTTCCAGCCCTGGGTGCCGATCTTCCAGAAGACGGTCCGCTACTTCTCCTATTACATGTGGGCCGCGGCCGGCCCGTGGGAGAAGGGCTTGGAGGAGCTGCGCCGGCGGAATCTCGTCACCACGGCGAAGTGAACCGGACCCGGCGGCGCCGGGGCGCCGCTCAGCGTCCGGACGAGGCCTTCCGGATCTTCTTCGAGGCGGCCTTGAGCTGGCGCAGCTTGGCGTAGCGGCCCTGGCCGACAGGGCGCCAGACCGTGCAGACGTGGCCGAGGACCTTGTCCGAGGGCACGGCCAGGGACTCGTCGATGAGCCGGCCGAGGGCCCTGATGTCCCGGAAGCTCGTCGGCAGCACCCGGAAGCCCTTGTCGACGAAGATCCTGACCGAGGGGAAGGCCGAGCGCGGAGTCTTCTGGAGGGGATATCTCGGCTCGTAGTGCCAATCGCAGAGGATGATGTCCTTGGGGATCATGTCGACGGCCTTGTCCGTGCCGTTCATGGACGCTTCCCACAGGCCGTAGCCGGTGGCCTGGCCGTCGAGCAGGCGGTCGGCCCACATCATCATCTCCTTGCCCCGCTTGCGGACGATGTGGTCGTAGGCGTCGTTGACCGCCCTGGCGAAGATCTCGGCCGTGGGCTTGCCGCCGCAGCGCGGGCAGTCGGCGTCGGCGATGATGAAGACCTCGTCCATGCCGACGTGGAGGGCGTCGGCCTCGAAGGCGTCGATCAGCTCGTCGTAGAGGTCGTTGACGATCGGCAGTACGCCGGGATGGAGCGGGCACCAGCTCCGGCAGTAGAACTCGGTGCCCCAGGGGTCGGTGCCCTTGTTGCCCGGGTACTTGTTGGGCGTCTCGTCGAGCTGGGGGTATCTGACCAGGAGCGGGAAGGTCTTTTCGGCCCAGGACTGATGGCCCAGGCTCTGGAACTCCGGCACGAGCCTGATGCCGCGGGCCCGGCAGGCGGCCAGGAGGGCCTTGATCGTCTCCTTGCGGATGGCGTTCTCCTGCCGCAGCTCCGGGTGGGAAGCGTAGGCGTACCAGTAATCGACTTCGCAGATGAGGAGGTTGACGCCGCGCCTGGCCAGCCCCGGGACTTCGCCGGCCAGGGCCCGGGCGTCCGCGTCGGTCTCGCAAATGGCGTGCATGCCCAGGACGAGCGGGCGCTTCGGCGCGGGGACTACGGCAGCCGGCTTGGGGGCGCAGAAGGCGAACAGGCCGGCCAGAGCCGCGAGGGCCGGGATGGATCGGAGGACGCATCGGTTCATGGCGGAACCTCCTCGACGGATTCTCCGGACATGCACGAGGATAGCCCACTCGGACCGCCTTGGCAACCCGGGCCGTCGGGGCCGCGTCCTGCGGGGGCGCGTCCCTGGCCCGGTCGTTTTTCAGCTTCCTTTCGGTCTTCCTTCGGTTCCTCGAGTAATTGTAGAGCACCTGAGACTCCTGCGGTCCCGCCGGGCGTCTTATGTAGCGATGAGAGTCCCAATCCATATGGAGGAGGTCAGGGATGCCCAATAAGCAAGAGCCTATCCTGCCGAGGTTGCCGTTCCCGACGCGGACGACGGGCCAAGGGGGGAAGCCGGTCGAGGAGTACGTCATTCCCGAGGAAGAGAAAGCCTGGGTCCTCGATGGCCTCTATCCGTTCGAACCGGTTCCGGGCCTCGAGGAACTGATGTTCGACCTTCACGAAGAGAAAGAATTTCGTGTCGGAGATTTCCGTGTGGTCCGCGGAGAGGTCATGGATCTTCTCGTGAGCCCCTACTACCTCGAAAGCGGGGGGACCGTCCTCGATTGGATGCCCGCCGGGTTCAGGCCGGGAGAGACTTTAACACGTCAGGTCAGGGGGGAATCGTACTCCATCGTCACAGTTTCCCTCGGGCCGCGCCAGAAGTGCCATTGACTTGGGGGACTCCCTTAACGGCCCTTCGTCAGTTCGCGCAAGAACTTCCGGGCGGCGCGGGAGCGGGCGGCGGCGCCTGAGGACGGCTCCCATTGGAAGCGCTTCAGGTCGATCCGGCCGTTTCGCCCGACCTCGACGCCCTCACCGGCCAGGAGCTTCTTCTGCTCCCGGAAACCCGGTCCACGCGGCAGGGAGATCGCGCCCCGGCCGCCGATGACCCGGTGCCAGGGCAGCCCGGCCGCGGCCGAGGAGGAATGTAGGATCCAGGCCACGCCCCGGGCCGCCCCTTCCCTGCCCGCCAGCGCCGCGACCTGGCAGTAGCTCGCGACCCGGCCCCTGGGGATGGCGCGGATGACCGCCTTGACCTCGCGGGTGAACGGGGTTTCGGGGCGCCTGTCCATGGCCGACGGCGGCTATCTTAGGACGGACTCGGATAAAAAGAAAGGGGCCGGGGAGTCTGGCACCCGGCCCCCTGAGGATAGGAGCGCGCCAGCGCGCGAGATCATCGGGTCAGGCTGATGGAGCCGTTGGTCGTGCGCAGGGAGATCTCGGGCCCGCCCTGGCCGATCCGCCCCTCGATGCGGCGCTTCGACTGGCGGAGGCTCTGGAGCGTGATGGGGAAATCGACCGTGACATGACCGTTCGTCGTGCCGGCCCGGAGGTCGGCGTTGAGCGCCTCCGGCGCGGCGACGGCCATGGTGATGCTGCCGTTGGTCGTCTCCGCCGAGAGGCCGCCCTTGACGGCGATGCCCTCGAGCCTGATCTGGCCGTTGGTCGTCTCCGCCCGGAGACGGCCCTCGAACCGGGAGACATGGATCGAGCCGTTGGTCGTGCCGGCCTCGAGCTCGCCCGCCCCGTCCTCGACCGTGATCGAGCCGTTCGTCGTCCCGACCTTGGCCCGGGCGAAGCGCCCGCGGACCTCGACCCCGCCGTTGACCGTCCCGACCCCGTCGAGCTCGACGCCTTCGGGGACCATGACGGTGAAATCGACGGAGACGCTGGCCCGCCGGGGGAACTTGGGCCAGACGGCCTCGACCGAGACCCGGCCGGCGCCCTCCTCGACCCGGATCTCGACCTTGTCCAGGTCCTCCCGGCGGCCGCGGGCGGTCTTGACGGCCTTGATCTCGACCTGGCTTTGCTTCCAGGTGGCGACAGCCACCCCGCCGTTGACGTTCTCGAGCGAGAAACGCTCTCCCGCCTTCAGGGGCAGGGTCTTGGAGAACTCCTCCGTGTACCTTTCCCCGGCGACGATGCAGGAAACGCACAGGAGCAGGACGGTGACGCAAAGGACGATGAGGACCTTGATCTTGGACACGGCAACCTCCTGGAGAACGACGATCAAAAGGAAAGACGAAGGAGGGGCCGGAAAGGTTCCCTAGAGGAGGCCCATGAGCTTCTTGGCCCCGGCCAGGGTCTCCCGGGCCACGGCCCGGGCCTTGCGCTCCCCGTCGCTCAGGGCGTCCCGGACGAGGTCCGGGTGAAGGGCCAGATCGCGCCGCCGCTCGCGGATCGGGTCGAGGACCTTCATCAGGTTGCGGTGGAAGATCTTCTTGCAGTCGATGCAGCCGATCGTCGCGGTCCGGCAGCCCTGGGCGATCTCGGCCAGCCCGGCCTCGGGCGTCACGAGCTTGTGGTAGCTGTAGATGTTGCAGCGGCCGGGCTCGCCCGGATCGCTGCGGCGCTTGCGGGCCTCGTCGGTCTTGGCCGGCCGCAGCTTCTCCCAGACGGCCTCCGGCTCTTCGCCGATGCCGATGAAGTTGTCCATGGACTTGCTCATCTTGGAGGCGCCGTCCAGGCCCATGACCCGGGCGCCGCGGCCGATGAGGGGCGCCGGCTCGGGAAAACAGGCCCCGAAGCGGCCGTTGAAGCGGCGGGCCACCTCGCGGGTGAGTTCGAGATGCTGGACTTGATCCTCGCCGACGGGCACGGCGTCGGCTCTGTAGAGGAGGATGTCGGCGGCCATCAGGATGGGGTAGCAGAGCAGTCCGGCCTTGACGTTCTCCCCTTCCCGCGCGGACTTTTCCTTGAACTGGGTCATCCGGTAAAGCTCGCCCAGGGGCGTGACGCAGGTCAGGAGCCAGCAGAGCTCGGTATGTTCGGGAACGTGGCTCTGGATGAAGATCGTGCACCTGGCCGGGTCGAGGCCGGCGGCCATGTTGTCCAGGACGGCGTCCCAGATCCGCTGCGGCAGCCGCCCGGGGTCATAGTCGACCGTGATGGCGTGGAGGTCGACGATGGTGAAGAAGCAATCATAATCCTGCATCAGCCGGACCCAGTTCTCGACGGCACCGAAATAGTTGCCGATATGGATGGTGCCGCTCGGCTGGATGCCGCTCAGGACGCGTTTGCGTGGGCTCATGACCGGACCTCGTTTCAGGCGTATTCTAGCGGTCTGGCCCCGAAAAATCCAACCTAAGATGGGGTCAAACCTGCGTTTTGCTCGTTTTTGAGCAAAAAGCGGGTTTGACCCCGTCTGAGGCTCGACTCCATAAGACCGGCTGCCCGGTCCTAGCGGCCGCGGCCGGCCAGGAGCTTCTCGACCTCGTCGATCTCCTTGGGCACGCCCGCCGTCAGGACCTCGCAGCCGGTCCCGGTGATGAGGACGGTGTCCTCGATGCGGATGCCGAAGCCCTTCTCCGGATAATAGAGGGCGGGTTCGATGGCGAAGACCATGCCCTCCTTGAGGACGCCTCCGAACGGCACGTCGTGGACCGCCAGCCCGACGCCGTGGCCGAAGCCGCCGAGCTGGCCGCGGAGATCGAGGCCCTTGGCCTTCATCACGGCGGCGACGTGGTCGCGGACGTCCTGGGGCGTCGCGCCCGGCCTGTAGGCCTCGAGGCACGCCTTTTCGACCTCGAGGACGGTCCGGTAGGCTTCCCGCTGGTCGGGGCTGAAGCGGCCCGAGGCCGGCCAGGTCCGGGTGATGTCCATGGCCAGGTGGTCAAGGTCGGCCCCGAAGTCCATCAGCACGACGTCCCCCTCCGCGACCCGGCGGTCGTTCTTCTCGTAATGTAAGATGCAGGAGTTGGGGCCGGAGCCGACGATCGGGGCGTAGGCGGCGCCCTTGGCCCCGCCCTTGAGGACGACGGCCATGGCCGCGGCCTCGACCTCGTATTCGAGGACGCCCGGGCGCGTCGCCAGCATGGCCTGCCGGACGGCCGCGGCCGACAGGGCGCCGTTGCGCCGCATGATGACGATCTCCTCGGGCGTCTTGATCGCCCGCAGGGCGTCAATGGCCGGCGCGACGTCCCGGAGTTCCATCTGCGGGTAGCGCCGGCGGAGCTTCTCGATCCGGTCCTGGTCGATCGAGAGCTGATCGTTGTAGTGGCTCCGGGCCCGGCGGCCGTCCATCAGGGCCGTCTCGGAACGGGCGTCGTCGAGGGTGTCCCGGGGCGAGAGCCGGACGTAGAGCTTGCCGGCCCCCCGGCCGGCGAGGCGGGCCAGGAACTCGTCCAGGTCGCCGACGGCCAGGACGTCGACGAATCCCGCCTTGGTCCTGGCGGCCGCGTCCTCGAGCAGGCCGGGCCCGTCGTACTGGATCTCGCGGGCCGAGCGCTGGGGCAGGAAGAGATAGGCCCCCGGCCGCCCGAACGGGACCATGACCACGATGCCGCCGAGGTCCTCGTTCCCGGTGAAATAGAAAAAGTCGTTGTCCTGGCGGAAATGCGTCCCCGGCGGAACGGAGGCGTCGCCGAAGAGGATGATCGCCCCGTCCTTGACCTGGTCCATGAGGGCGGCCCGGCGGCGGACGAACTCCCCGGGGGTGTAGCCGGTCCTCTGGGCCCGGAGCGCGGGGACGGCGAGCCCGGCCAGGACGGCCAGGGCGGCGAGGGTTCGGGATCGGGCGGATCTCAGCATGGTTGTCTCCTTCGCCTCCGGCGGATCGCGACGGGGCCGCCTCAGGCCTTGCCGAGCACCATGGCCAGCAGGGCCATGCGGACGTAGAGCCCGTATTCCATCTGCCGGAAGTAGGCGGCCCGGGGATCGTCGTCGAAGTCGGGGTTGATCTCCGTGACGCGCGGCAGTGGGTGCATGACGATCATCTTGCTCTTGGCCGCGGCCATGACGCTCTTGTTGAGGACGTAGGCGTCCTTGACGGAGTTGTAGACCTCCTCGCTCTCGAACCGCTCGCGCTGGACGCGGGTGACATAGAGGACGTCGGTCTCCGGCAGCGGCTCGTCGATGGTCCGGTGCTCGGCCTGGCGCATGCCCTTGGCCTCGAGCTCGGCGATGATCTCCGGCGGCATGCGCAGGATCTCGGGCGAGACATAATTGAAGCGGGCGTTGTAAAGCGACAGCAGTCTCGACAGGGAGTGGACCGTGCGGCCGTACTTGAGGTCGCCGAGCATGGTCACCGTCAGGTCGTCCATCCGGCCCAGCTCCTCGCGGATGGTGAAGGCGTCGAGCAGGGCCTGGGTCGGGTGCTCGCCGACGCCGTCCCCGGCGTTGATGACCGGCTTGCGGGCCGCCTCGGCCGCCTTGGCCGCCGAGCCGAGCTCGGGGTGGCGGATGACGATGACGTCGGCGTAGCACTCGAGCGTCCGGATCGTGTCCGGCAGGCTCTCGCCCTTGGCCACCGAGGAGAAGCGGACCTCGTTGATGTTGATGACGTTGCCGCCGAGCCGCTCCATGGCCGCGATGAACGACGACGAGGTCCGGGTCGAGGGCTCGTAGAAGATGCTGGCCAGGATCTTGCCCTTGAGCAGGTCGAACGTTCCGACCCGCTCGACCATGACCCTCATCTCGTGAGCGACTCCGAAGATGTACTCCAGGTCGGCCCGGGAGAACTGCTTGACCGAGATGATGTCCTTGCCGTACCAGGGAGCCGAGCGCTGATCGCCGAAGGGCAGGTGCGGATTCTTGGCGGGGCTGGGCATGGAGTCTCTCCTTGTGCGCCCCATGCTACACCAGCAGCGGAGACGGAGTCAACGAAGGGATCCGCCGGCCGGCGGGGCAAAAGAGAGCGAGGGGAGCCTTCTCGGCGCCCCTCGCCCGGAATAAAAGAAGGAGGGTTAAGGAAGGGTATCTGGCATCCGTTCGGATGTAAATGCAGATTTCATGCCAGCCCTCGCCCCCTGACAGAGGGAAAAGAGCGCCCGGAAAACGTAAAATTCCTTACGGGCGGCTGACATCGCGGTCCGGCTCAGGCCGGGGTTTGAAGGGGGTTCTTCGGCTGGAGGAGACGGTCGATCGACACGTTGAGGTCGTTGAGATCGAGCGGCTTGACGAAAAAATGGCTGATGGCGAAGCGGCCCATGTCGTCTATCTTGACGTCGTCGGGGTGGGCGGTGATGAGCATGGCCTCGCCCTCGAAGCCGTTCTCCCGGAGCCGCTTGATGAGCTCCATGCCGTTGAAGTACGGCAGCCGGTAATCGGCGATGACCAGGTCGGCCGGCGAATTCTTGAGCCGGCTCAGGGCCTGCCGGGGATCCTTCAGGGACTCGACCCGGTATTTCTTCCCGAGCAGGAGCGAGAAGGTCTTGCGGACGGTTTCGTCGTCATCGACGAGAACGATCTTCTTGGTCGTCATGATCGGCCTCTTCCTTGCGGCCAGTCCGATAATTAGCACGTTTTGTGCCAACCCGGGCGCTTTCCGACAGGGGAAGAACGGGGCCGCGGCGGGCCGTTCCGGGCCCTGCGGCCAAGTTCTTTTACAGCCCGGCCGGGGGGTTTACACCGGCCCGGTCAGAGGGCCTCGCCCAGGTCCAGGCCGTATTCCTTGATCTTCTTGTCCAGGGTCGGCCGGCTGATCTGCAGGACCTGGCTGGCCCGGGTCTTGCTTCCCTTGACCGCGGCCAGGACGTGCTGGATGTACCGCTTCTCGACCTCTTCGAGCGATACGAGCTCGTCCGGGAAGGCCCGGCCCTCGTCCGGCTCGACGGGCAGGTTCTCCTTGAGCACCACGTCGCCGCGGGACAGGATGACCGCCCGGGTCAGGGCGTTCTCGAGCTCCCGGACGTTGCCCCGCCAGGGCATCTCCGTCAGAACCTTCATGACCTCGGGCGGGACCTTGCGGACGTTGCGGCGGAGCTCCCGGTTGATCTTCTCGAGCAGATAGGCCACCATGTCGGGGATGTCCTCGCGCCGCTCCCGCAGCGCCGGCAGGGTGATCTCGACGACCTTGAGCCGGTAGAACAGGTCCTCGCGGAACCGTCCCTTCTCGATCAGGACCTTGAGGTTCTGGTTCGTGGCGGCGATGATGCGGGCCTCGGTCTTGAGCACCTTCTCGCCGCCTACCTTCATGAAGTCCCGCGACTCGATGACCCGCAGCAGCTTGCTTTGCAGGTTGGGCGAGACGTCCCCGACCTCGTCCAGGAACAGGGTGCCCCGGCCGGCGATCTCGAACTTGCCCTTGGTCTCGCTGACGGCGTCGGTGAAGGCGCCCTTGACGTGCCCGAAGAGCTCGCTCTCGAGCAGGGTGTCCTGGATGGCTGAGCAGTTGATTACGATGAAGGGCTCGTCCCGGTAGGGGCTGCTGTAGTGGATGGCCTTGGCCACGAGCTCCTTGCCCGTGCCGCTCTCCCCCTGGATGAGGACGTTGGCCCGGGTGTTGGCCACCGAGCCGATGAGCTTGAAGACCGTTCGCATCCCGGCCGAATGGCCGATGATGTTGTCGATGGTGTACTCTTTCTGCTTCTCCTCGACCAGGTAGCTGACCCGCTCTTCGAGTGCCCGGACCTGGAAAGCTTTCTCGATGGCCAGGTCGAGCTCGGTCGCGTTGAGCGGCTTGACCAGGTACTCGAAAGCGCCGAGCTTGACCGCCTCGACCGTCGTCCGCATGTCGTCGAAGGCCGTCATGACCAGGATGACGGCCCGGCGGTCGCGGTCCCTGATCCGGCGCAGGACCTCGAGCCCGTCGATGTCGGGCAGGCGGACGTCGAGCAGGACCAGGTCGGGCGCGGATTCGGCGAAGGCCTTCACCCCGCCCTCCCCGGTCTCGGCGGCGGCGATGTCGAAGCCTTTCTTCGCCAGCTGGGAGGCCAGGGTCTTGCGGACGAGCGGGTCGTCCTCGACGATCAGGATGGATCTCATGCGGCCTCCTCGGCGGCGGGGATGAGGATGGCGAACTCGCAGCCCGGCCCGCCCGCCTCGCCGACGGCGATAGCGCCGTGATGCTGCTCGACGATCTTGCGGGCGTTGGCCAGGCCGAGCCCGAAGCCCGAGGGCTTGGTCGTGTAGAACGGCTCGAAGATGTTCGGCCGGTCCTTCTCCTGGATGCCCGGCCCGTCGTCGGCGATCCGCACCCGGACCATGGTCCGCCCGTCCCGGGCGAGCGCGTCGCAAGCGATGCGGATGGTCCCGCCCGGCTCCAGGGCCTCATAGGCATTGCGGACGACGTTGAGGAACACCTGGCGCAGCTTGTCGGCGTCGGCCAGGATGGGCGGCAGTCCGGAGGCGCAGGACCTCTCGACGGCGATGCGCTTTTGGGCCAGGACGCCCCGGAGGACCTTCAGGGATTCGTCGACGATCAGGTCGACAGGCCAGCGCTCCAGGCTGAGCTCCTGGACCCGGGTGTAGTTGAGCAGCTCCTTGATGAACCGCTCGATCTGGTCGATGCCCTCGAGCGTCAGGCCGAGGTGGGCCTGGACCGTCTCGGAGAGGCCCTCCTCCTCGGCCACCTTCTGGATGTTCAGCTTGACCGACGTCAGGGGGTTGCGGATCTCGTGGGCGATGGTGGCCGCCATGCGCCCGATCGAGGCCAGCTTCTCCTGCTGGACGAGGCGGCGGTTGGCGTCGGCCGCGCGCTCCCGGGTCTGGACGAGCTGGCTGGTCATCTCGTTGAAGCTGCGGGCCAGGTCGCCGATCTCGTCCCGCGAGCTGTCGATGATGGGCTGCGAGAAGTCCCCCTGGGCGATGCGGACCGTCCCGTCGACGAGCCGGTGGAGGGGCCGGGTGATGCGCCGCGCCAGGAAGGCCGCGCCGCCGATGCCGAAGAGAAAGCAGGCCGCGCCGATGAGCAGGAGGACCTTCTGGATGTCCCTCAGCCGGGCGTACATGGGCTCGAGCGACAAGCCGATCTTGACCGAACCCCAGCGCCCGGCGGCCGGGGAATAGGCGAAGGCCTCGACCTCGAGCACCCGGACCGGCGCCCCGCGGAGGACGAGCCGCCGGTTCCGCGACGCGGTCTCGTCCGGGGACATGGCGTCCTCGAGCAGGCTTTCGGAGACGATCTCGCTGCGGTCGCGGACGGGGTCGTTCCAGACCGCGGGCTGCCCTGCCCGGTCGTAGACGACGATATAGACGAGGTCGCCGGCGCTGTGGGCGTCGACGTATCTCTGGATGGCCTGCCAGTCCTGCAGGGTGAGCGACTGGAGGTTGGCGTCGGCGATGTAGCGGGCCTGCAGCGAGGCCCGGGCCGCGGTCTCGGCCTGGAGGCTCTTGGCTTCGCGGATCTGGATGACGAACAGGACCGCGCCGAAAAGCAGGAAGACGAGCAGTGTGATCCAGAAGAGCAGGCGCGTGTAGATCGAGACCTTGAGCCTCACCGCGTCGCCTCCCTCTCCAGCCAGATGTTCCTGGTATCGAGGAAGATGAAGCCCGTGGCCGGCAGCTCGAGGCCCCGGACCTGGGGCTGGATGGCGATGCGGATCCGCTCGGCGAAGAGGGGGACGGCCGGCACGTCCTCGAACAGGATCTTCTCCGTGTCACGGAAGAGGGCCGTCCGCCGCTCCCAGCTCGTCTCGGCCGCGGTGCGCTCGAGCAGCCCGTCCAGGCGGGGATTGTCGTAGCGCGAGCTCATGGCGTTGGCCGGGGAGCCCGAGTAGAACAGGGGGACGATGATGTTCTCGGGATCGGGGAAGTCCATGGCGTACGCCAGGAACCGGACGTAGGGCGCGCGGACGGTCCGGGCGTCCTCCGGCCGGCGCAGGTAGCGCACGTCCAGCTTGATCTCCAGGGCCCCGAGCTGGCGTCCCAACTCCCGGGCGAACCCGGTGGATTCGCCGGTCTTCGGCCCGTCGCAGAGGAGCGTCAGCGTCAGCGCCTTGCGGCCTCCGTCGGGCAGGAGCCGGTCGAGCAGGAGCCTGGCCGCGTCCGTGTCGGCGAACGGCCCGGCGGTCTTGGGGTAGAACCCCGGCAGGAAGGGCGGGATGTAATTGTCCATGACCTGGTGGAGCGTTCCCGGCGTGTCGCTGGCCTCGGCCAGGCGGGTCTTGTCCAGCCCCAGGGCCAGGGCCCGGCGGACCTCGGGCCGGTCGAGCGGCGGCGTGTCGCAGCTGAAAGCCAGGAAGTAGGTCTTGAGCGTGCCGTTCTCCAGGATGCGGCAGTCCTCGTGGAGCGTCCGCTCGGACGTGACCGAGATGAGATGGACGTCGCCGGAGGCGAACTGCTCGTCGGTGTAGTAGGGGCTGTACTCGAGGGCGGACAGGTAGGGCGGGCCCTCGTAATAATAGGGGTTCCGCTCGAGCCGGACGCCCAGGATCTCGAGCCGGGGGCTGCGGATCCACTCGCCGAACTTGAACGGCCCGGTGCCCACGGGCTTGTAGAAGAAGCTCTGGCCCTGGCCCTCGACGAGGTCCCGGGGCAGGATCTTGCAGGCGTACATGCCCAGGAGATAGAGCCCGGCGACGTAAGGCCTCAGCCAGCGGATCTCGAAGGTCGCGGGATCGACGGCCCGGAAGCCCGCGACCTCCGCGGCCCTGCCCGCCCGGTACTCCTCCGCGCCGACGACCTTGCCGGTGAAGAGCCGGGCCACGGCGGGCCGGTCCCGGACCAGGCGCTCGAGAGAGAATTTCACGTCGTCGGCCGTGAGCTCTCGGCCATTGTGGAAGCGGACGCCCCGGCGGAGGTGGAAGGCGATGCGCGTCCCGCCTTCGGAGATCGTCCAGTATTCGGCCAGGGCCGGCATCGGGTTGAAGCGGGCGTCGTACTTGACCAGCCCGTCGTAGAGCTGCTCGGTGACGAAATAGTGGGCCGGGCTGGCCGGATCGAGGGTCCGGTTGAACGGCGTGTAAAAGCCCTTGATGCGGAACGTTCCGCCGGCCCGGGGGACTTCCTTCGCCTGCGGGGGAAGGGGCGGAGCCGGCCGGGCCGAGAGCAGGGCGGCCGCCAGGAGGGCGGACAGCGAGCGGGACAGCAGGCGCGCGCGGCTGGCGGTGGTCATGGGAGCGCCCTCATGATAGCGAAATCGGCCCGAAAATGCACCTGACCCTGCTGCCCAGGAACAGAGCAAGGTTCATGCCATGGGCGGGCTAACGTATCTCCCGGATAACAAACGAACGCCGGCCGGCGCGGCGCCGCTGGCGTAAATTTACTTTACGGCCGCTTCAAACCGGGAGCGACAACGGGGCTATTTCCCGGCCAGGGCGATGACCTTGTCGAAGACCCGGAAGAAATTGCCGCCCCAGATCTTCTCGATCTCCCGGTCGGTGTAGCCGCGGCGGATGAGCTCCTCGGTCACGTGGATCATGCCGCTCGCGTCGTTGCAGCCGAGGACGCCGCCGCCGCCGTCAAAATCGGTCCCGATGCCGACGTGGTCGATGCCCACGACCTTCCTGACGTGGTCGATGTGGTCGACGAGGTCCTGGACCGTCGGCTGGGCCAGCGGATACTTCTGGTTGATGGCGTCGCGCTCGGCCATGGCCTTCTGGCGGAGCGATTCGTCCTTGAGGTCGCGCAGGCTGCCGTACCTGGCCTCCATCTCCCGGATGGCCTGCTCGCGCTCGGGGATGACGGGCGGGGTCTTGACATAGGCGCCGAGGAAGCAGATCTGGATGACGCCGCCGCGCCGGGCCAGGGCCCGGATCTGGTCATCGGTCAGGTTGCGGGGGTTGTCGCAGACGGCCCGGCAGCTCGAGTGCGAGGCGATGATCGGCGCCTTCGACGCGGCCAGGACGTCATAGAAGGACTTGTCCGAGGCGTGCGAGATGTCGACGATCATGCCCAGGCGGTTGCACTCGGCCACGACCTGCCGGCCGAACTCGCTCAGCCCCCTGTCCTCGGGATCGCGGCGGTCGGTCGAGGAGTCGCAGATGTCGTTGTCGGACGAGTGGCACAGGGTGATGTAGCGGACGCCCTGGTCATAGAAGAACTTGACCAGGGACAGGTCCCGGCCGAGCGGGTAGCCGTTCTCCATGCCGATGAAGGCCGTGAGCCGGCCTTCCTTCTTGAGGCGCCGGGCCCCGGCCGGGTCGACGGCCAGTCCGATCACCGGTGCCCAGGTCTCGGTCATCTTGCGGACGGCCTGGACGGCCCGCAGGGCGCTGTCCTTGGCCTTGCCGTAAGCGGCCTCGTTGAGCGGCCCCTGGCCGACGAAGGCGGCGAAGAACTCGGCGTCGAGGCCGCCTTCCTTCATCCGCGGCAGGTCGATCTTGCCGCTGGCCCGCAGGGCCGGATCGTGGCGCTCGCCGATCTTCCAGTCCGTCCGCAGCAGGCTGAAGGCCGTGTCGCAGTGGGTGTCGACCGTCAGCATCCCGGCGTGCAGCCGGCGGGCATGCTCCTCGACGCTCACGGGCGTCTTGGAGACCGCGCAGGCGGCAAAGGCGAGGACGACGCAGAGTAAGGCGGAAACACGGGATTTGCTCATGGCTGCTCCTCGGGCCCCCCGATGACGATGGCCCCACCTGCCGCAAAGCGGCTTATCCGAACGCGCATAAGATGGGCATTATATCAGAAACCGGGGACATCTACCGGGGGGCATGTCCACGTCCGGGAAAACCGGCGAACCGGCGGGCTATCGCGAAGCTAGTCGTGCCGCAGGGCGACGACCGGATCGACCCGGGCGGCGCGGCGGGCCGGATAGACGCCCGAGACGAGGCTGACGAGAAGAGAGAAGCCCGCGGCGCCCAGGAAGATCCAGGCCGGGAAGGCGAAGTACCGGACGAAGGGCAGGCCCTGCCCGGCCAGGTAGAGATTGACGATCCGGTTGACGAGCAGGCTCGTCGCCCAGCCCAGGACGCACCCGGCCGCCCCGCCGGCGAGACCGATGGCCCCGGACTCGAAGAAGAAGATCCGCCGGATGTCCCGGTCCGCGGCCCCGACCGCCTTCATGATCCCGATCTCGCGATAGCGCTCGAGGATGGACATGACCATGGTGTTGACGATGCCCAGCGCGGCGACGACGATGGCGATCATGCCCACGGCGGCCAGGATCATGTCCATGAAGAAAAAGGCCCGGGTGATCTCGGCGAACTGGTCGGCCAGGGCGAAGGTGGCGAAGCCCAAGCCGCGGATCCCGGACCGGACGGCCTCGAGATCCCGCAGCGAGCCGATCTTGACCGTGACGGCCGAATAGCCCGGCTTCCCGTTCCTCATGCGGAACAGGTCCCAGACGCTGGTGAACGGCAGCCGCTTGATCCGCCCGGCCGGGCCCGGCGGGATGACGACGGAGGCCTCGGTCAGGCCGCCCCCGCCGCCGAACTCCATCGTGTCCGTGACCCCGACGATCGGGAACTCGTACGATTCGCTGCTCACCGGCGAGGCGCCGCCGGACAGGATCGCGCCGATGTCGAACGAGGCCAGCCGGGCTATATCGACGTAGACGGAGCCGAGGCGCAGCGTCCGGCCGACGGCCGCGGCCGGATCGGTCCGGCCCAGCTGCCGAAGCAGGGACCGGCTGACGACCACGCCTTCCTCGGCGTCGGAGGCATAGGGCCGACCCCACTTGACTCCGGAGGACCCGGCCCCGAGGGCCGAGGCCGGCAGGACCCGGACGAGGCGGAAGACCTCGGCCCCCCCGAACCCGACGACGGCCGGGAAGCTGATGTCCGGGTAGGCCTGCCGGACGCCGGGCAGCCGGGAGATGGCGGCCACGGCCCGGCCGTCGAGGGCCGCGTCCGGACGGGGGGCCGGCTCCGCCGGACGGCGGCGCTCGTCCGGGTCCCCCCCGGGGGGCTCCGCCCCGCCGGGCATGACGACGACCGTGGTGAACAGGTCCGAGCTCTTGAACGCCCGGGTGACGTTCTTCTGCAGCCCCTTGCCGAAGGAGATCATCGCGACGAGCGCGCCGATGCCGATCGTCACCCCGGCCACGGTGAGGAACGTCCGCAGCCTCCGCTTGAGCAGGCCGGTCCAGGCGAACTCGACGGCGTCGCCGAACCTCATGGCCGCTCCTCCCTCGACGCGACGCGCCCGTCCCGCAAGCGCACGATCGAGTGGGCGAACTCGCGGACAAGGCTCTCCTCGTGAGAGACCATGACGATGGTCAGGCGCCGCTCGCGGTTGAGCCCGGCCAGCAGGCCGACGATCTCCCGGGCGGTCGCGCTGTCGAGGTTCCCGGTCGGCTCGTCGGCCAGCAGGAGCCGCGGCCCGTTGGCCAGGGCCCGGGCGACGGCCACGCGCTGCTGCTCCCCGCCCGAGAGCTCGGCCGGCCGGTGGCGGGCCCGGGCCCCGAGCCCGACCTGGTCGAGGAGCCCGGCCGCCCGGCGCCGCCGCTCCAGCTTCCCGACGCCGGCGAAGACGAGCGGCAGCTCGACGTTCTCCAGGGCCGTCCGGGAGGCGACGAGGTTGAAGGACTGGAAGATCATGCCCGCCCCGAAGCGGCGATAGCGGGCCAGGGCCTCGCGGTCCATGGCCGAGATCAAGGCTCCCCCGACCTCGATCGTCCCGGAAGTCGGCGTGTCCAGGCCGCCGAGGAGGTTGAGCAGCGTCGACTTGCCCGAGCCGGAGGCCCCGGTGACGGCGGCGAAGGCCCCTTCGGCGATGTCCAGGCTGACGTCGGACAGGGCCGCGACGGGGGCGCCGCCGGCGATGTAGGTCCGCGACAGCGCCCGGGCCCGGACGGCGACGGTCTTTTCGATGACTTTCATGCCGCTCCCGGGCGATATTCTAGACCATCGGTGCCGGGCGTTCAACGGCCGCCTGCCGTCCCGCTCTTTGACGGGCCAGGGGACATGCGCTAAAATGGGGAGGATTTTCCAGGGAGAGCACGGAACCGCCGACGCGATGACCGAACCGAAGAGAACCGTCAAGACAGCCTGCCTGATCAATCCCCGGGCGGCCAATTCCCGGTGGATGAGACGGAAGCTCCTGCGCGCCTACCTCCAGAAGATGCTCCCCGGCGACATCTACGACGACCTCGGCGGCGTCCAGACGACGATCGAGAAGGCCGCCATAGCCTCGCGCAGCGCCGACGTCATCGTGGCCATGGGCGGGGACGGCACGGTCGCCGACACGCTCCAGGGCATCTTCGAGGCCGGGGCCCAGGACAAGGTCGCCTTCGGCGTCATCCCCTTCGGCAGCGGCAACGCCTTCCGCAAGGCCTTCGAGATCCCCCTTGATCCCCGGCGGGCCATCGACCATCTGGCCGAAGGCGTGGCCCGGCCGATCGACCTCATGGAGGTCGAGGGCCGCATCGCCGCCTTTGCCAGCATCGGCGCCACGGCCCTGGTCACCGGCGAGAAGCTCCGGGGCAGGGTCCAGGGGCTGTGGGGGCACGTCCTGGCCGGGCGCCTCCTGTTCGAGTCGCCGCGGGACGAAAAGACCGTCGAGCTCTTCGACGGCCACGACGACGACGGCCCCTTCGACGCCAGGACCATCACCTCGAGCTTCTTCGACTGCATCGTCTCCAAGACGAACTATTTCGGCTACAACTGGAACATCGCGCCCGAGGCCGTGGTCGACGACGGCTACCTGGACATCACCCTGTTCGAGATGGGGCCGCTCAAGTATTCCTTCCTCTTCCCGCTCATCTACTTCGGCCTCTATCAGCGCCGCCTGCGCCATTTCAAGGCCCGCCGGGTCGTCATCAGCGGCCGGGCCCTGCCGATCCAGTTCAACGGCGAGTTCCTGGGCGACCGGGACCGCCTCGAGTTCAGGATCCTGCCGAAGGCCATCCGGATGATCATTCCGCCCACCCGGAAGGCCGGGAAGCACTTCCAGAAGCGCTCCGCCTGAGGAGGCCCCCATGAAGAAAGCCGTCCTGTGGACGCCCGTCCTCGCCCTGGCCCTGGCCGCCTGCTCGCCCCAGATCCGGATCGACCTGCTCGGCGAGGACAAGCTGCAGGAGGTCGTCCTCCAGCCGGGCCCGGCCAGGGACAAGGTCCTGATGATCGACGTCGACGGGACGATCTCGGCCGCCCTCGAAACCGGGTTCCTGTCGCGCGAGAAGAGCGTCGTGGCCCGCGTCTTCGAGCGCCTCGAGCGGGCCGCCGGCGACCCGCGGGTCAAGGCGGTCATCCTGAGGCTGGACACGCCGGGCGGCGAGGTGACGGCGAGCGACATGGTCTATCACGAGATCCTGCGCTTCAAGGAGCGCACGGGCAAGCCGGTCGTCGGGCTGATGATGAGCGTCGCCGCGTCCGGCGGCTACTACATCGCCTCGGCCTGCGACCTCATCATCGCCCATCCGTCGACACTGACCGGCTCGATCGGCGTCATCAGCGTCTTCCCCAGCGTCGAGGGCCTGATGTCCAAGGTCGGGGTCAAGGTCGAGATCGTCAAGGCCGGGCCGGTCAAGGACGCGGGCTCGCCGTTCCGGGCCATGACCGAGACCGAGAGGAAGCTCTACCAGGGCATCATCGACGAGTATTACGAGGGCTTCCTGGCGGTCGTGGCCAGGGGCCGCAAGGGCAAGATCGCGGAGGCCGAGCTGCGGACGATCGCCGACGGCCGGGTCTACACGGCCGCCCAGGCCCTCAGGCTGGGCCTCGTCGACGGCCTCGGCTACTTCGAGGACGCCTTCGGCAAGGCCCGGGACCTGGCCGGGATCGAGAGGGCCAGGCTCGTGTCCTACACCTATTTCCCCAAGACGAAGACGAACATCTACGCCGGCCGGCCGGGCGAAGGCTGGCCCGTCGATCTGAAGGCCTTGGAGTCGATCGCCGGCGCCCTGAAGACGGGTTTCTATTACCTCTGGCTGCCCCAGGCGCCGTGACGCCGCCGGCCCTCAGGGCCGGACGACGATCTCGAACTGCGGCGCCCGCAGGATGTGGGCCTTGACCGTACAGTGATCGACGGCCCTGGTCAGGGCGAAGCGGTACTTCTCCGGGAAGCCCGAGGGCAGGTCGACGTGGATCGTGACCTTGTCGATCATCTTGGACGCCTCGCCCCGCTCGGCCGTCATGGCCACGCCCAGCCCCTCGGTCGAAAGCTGGCGTTCCTTGCAGAAGGCCAGGGCGTAGTAGCCGGCGCAGGCCGCGAGCGAAGCCAGGAAATAATCGAATGGCGACGGCGCCGTGCCGTCGCCGCCGTCGCGGACCGGCTGGTCGGTCAGGATCGTGAAGCCCTTCGCCGCGACGCCGATCTTGTAGTTGCCGCCGAAAACGACCTTGAGCTCGATGGGATTCATGTCTTCTCCTTCTTGTCCGGGGCCGGCCGCGGCCGGCGCTCCCGCGGGCCTTCGAGGGCCTTGCGGAACATGGCCAGGATGATGTCCCGGTCCTTGGCCGTCAGGGCCATGCGGAAAAAGATGTCCTCGACCTTCTCGGCGATGAAGTCCCGGTTGGTCTCGTGCATGAAGCCGAGGCGGTCGAGCAGGTCGCGGAAACGGCGGCCGGCCTCGGCCTGGGCGGCATGATCGAGAGGCGGGTGGCGGCGCAGCGCCGGCGGCGGGCCCGGCCGGAAGGCCACGGCGTGGAGGGTCAGGGTGACGGCCACGCCGAGGTTGTAGGATGGCTGGCGGGCCGCCTGGGGGATATGGAAACGGATGTTGGCCAGGCCCAGCTCGGCCTGGGTCAGGCCCGTCCGCTCGTTGCCGAAGACGAGCCCGGCCCGGACGGTCTCGGGATATTCGGCGACGCGGGCCGCGGCCTCGTCGAGCGGGACCAGGGGGAAGTCGTGGCGGACCCGGGCCGTCGAGCCCAGGACGATCTCCCGGTCGGCCACGGCCTCGGCCAGAGAGGGATAGAAACGGGCCCGCTCGATGATATGGTCGGCGTGGATGGCCGTGCGCCAGGCCGGCGGCTCGAGCCGTTCCAGCCCGACCAGGCGCAGGTCGGCGAAGCCCGTGTTGGCCATGCCCCGCGCGGCCAGGCCGATATTCTCGGGGCTGTCCGGCCGGACCAGGACGACGGCGAAGCGGGAGAGATCGGTCATGGGGGACGATTATAGCCGAGTCCGCCGGCGCAGGGTAGCCCCTCCCCGCCGGTCCCGCCCCCGCGGACGTTGACATCGCCGGGAGCGGGTGTTATAAACCGGGCGCGGGCCGGCCGGGGACGGCCGGCCGGGAGGTTCGGCCATGCCCATGATGAGAACGACGGCGGCGCGTCCGCCGCGCCGAGGACGCCCCGCCAACGCCGCCCTGATCCAGGCCTTCGCCGCCCGCGGCTTCACCGATGTCCGCTGGATCGACCCGGCGGACATCGTCCTCGCGGAATGGGTCCGGATGAAATGCCTCTACGGCTGCGGCGAGTACGGCCGGAACGCCTGCTGCCCGCCCAATGCGCCCCCGATCGAGGAATGCGAGCGCTTCATCCGCGAGTACCGGCGCTGCGCGGTCTTCCATTTCGCCAAGAAGGTCGAGCGCCCGGAAGAGCGCCACGCCTGGAGCCGCAAGCTCAACCTGGAGCTCGTGCATCTCGAACAGGAGCTGTTCAAGTCCGGCTTCGTGAAGGCCTTCCTGCTGCCCTTCGACAGCTGCGGCATCTGCCTCGAATGCCCGGGGACCCGGGCCGCCTGCAAAGAGCCCAAGCTGGCCCGGCCGTCGCCGGACGCCCTGGGCATCGACGTGTTCACCACGGTCCGGAGGATCGGCTATCCGATCGAGGTCCTCTCGGACTACGGCCAGGAGATGAACCGCTACGCCTTCCTGCTCCTCGACTAGGGAGGCGGAAAGGAGCCCGACATGTGGTGGGACGGCAAGATCCAGAGGACGTTCCGCTGCCGGCTGGAGCAGAAGCCCGGCGCGCTCGGCCGGCTGCTTTCGGCCATCGGCGAGCAGGGCGGGCTCATCGGCGAGATCCGGACCATCCACATGGGCGGCTCGGCCGTCGACCGCGACATCACCGTCTTCGCCGACGATGTCCGGCACGTCGACCGGCTCGTCCGGACCGTCGAGGCGACCGAAGGGGCCCAGCTGCTCGAGGTCCGCGACGAGGTCCTGGAGCTGCACCAGGGCGGCAAGATCGCCATCCGCAGCCGTTACGCGATCGACTCGCTCAGCACGCTGCGCAAGGTCTACACGCCGGGCGTGGCCGAGGTCAGCCTGAAGATCCGGGACGATCCGTCCCTGGCCCGGCGCTACACCTCCATCCGCCACTTCGTCGCCATTGTCACCGACGGCACGGCCGTCCTGGGCCTCGGCGACATCGGCCCCAAGGCGGCCATGCCGGTCATGGAGGGCAAGGCCAGCCTGCTCGAGACCCTGACCGGCCTGTCCGGCATGCCCATCCTCCTCGACACGAAGGACCCGGACGAGATCGTCGAGGCGGTCGTCCACATCGCCCCGACCTTCGCCGCCATCCAGCTCGAGGACATCTCCGCCCCGCGCTGCTTCGCCATCGAGGAGAGGATCCAGGCCCGCCTCGACGTCCCGGTCATGCACGACGACCAGCACGGCACCGCGGTCGTCGTCACGGCCACGCTCCTCAACGCGGCCAAGGCGACGGGGCGGGACCTGGCCGGGAGCGCCATCGGCGTCATCGGCCTGGGCGCCGCGGGCCTGGCCCTGGCCAAGATGCTGATGTTCCGTTTCGGGCGCCCGGTCCGGGGCGCCGACATCGCGCCGGCGGCCCTCGACCGGCTGAAGGCGGCCGGCGGCGTCCCCTCCGACCTGGCGGGGGTCATGGCCGGCTGCGACGTGGTCATCGCCACGACCGGCGCGCCGGGGCTGATCAAGCCCGGCCTGGTCCGCCGCGGCCAGATCATCCTGGCCCTGTCCAATCCCAGCCCCGAGATCGAGCCCGAGAAGGCCCTGGCCGCGGGGGCGGCCTTCGCGGCAGACGGCAAATCGGTCAACAACGTCCTCGGCTTTCCCGGCATCTTCCGCGGCGCGGTCGACGCCAACGTGCCGCGCATCACCCGGGAGATGCTCATCGCCGCGGCCGAGGCCATTGCCGCCTTCGCCAAGCCCGGCCAGATCGTCCCCGACCCGCTCGACAAGGCCCTGCACCGGACGGTCGCCCGGGCGGTGGCCCGGGTCGCCCTGTGCCAGGGGCTCAACCGGGACGACCTGACCGGCTACTTCGATTGACAACGGCCCGCCGGGGCGCTATATAGGAACCGGGCGCCGGGGGGGGAGACCGGCCATCCATCCGCTCAGCAAGGAGGGACCGCCATGATCACCGTCAAGGACATCCTCGACCAGAAGGGCCACAAGGCCTGGACGATCGGGCCGGAGGCCAAGGTCTTCGAGGCGCTCGAGCTCATGGCCCAGAAGGACATCGGCGCCCTGGTCGTGATCGACAAGGACGAAGTCGTCGGCATCATCTCCGAGAGGGATTACGCCCGGAAGATCATCCTCATGGGCCGGCAGTCCCAGGACACGCCCGTCCGGGACATCATGACCCGGGAGGTCTACGGGGTCCGCGACGACACGACCGCCGAGGAGTGCATGGCCCTGATGACGGACAAGCGCATCCGCCACCTGCCCGTCCGCAAGGCCGGC
This sequence comes from Acidobacteriota bacterium, assembly GCA_039683095.1. Classification (NCBI taxonomy): domain Bacteria; kingdom Pseudomonadati; phylum Acidobacteriota; species Acidobacteriota bacterium. The sequence goes on from JBDKSB010000012.1 coordinate 669,673, forward strand.
CGGCTGGACGGCGTCATCTCCATCGGCGACGTGGTCAAGGCCATCATCACCGACCAGAAGATCGAGATCGAGAACCTCGGGAACTACATCATGGGCAAATACCAATAGGCCCTCGCGCCGGCGCTAGAAATCCATGAGCCGCATCTCGCGCAGGGCGAGATAGGCCGCGCCGAGGACCCCGGCCGAGTCGCCCAGCACCGCCTTCAGGATAGGGATATTCCGGCCGGGCGTGCCGAACAGCGCCTTGTTCATGACCGGCGGGACGCGCTCGTACCAGATCGGGATGTTCGAGACGCCGCCGCCGAGGACGACGGCCTCCAGGTCGAGGGCGTTGACGCAGTTGGCGAAGAGCTCGCCCATGATCCTGACGGATTCGTCGAAGACCCGGCGGGCCCGCGCCTCGCCTTCCTCGTACCGGGCGAAGATCCTGTCCGGGGTCAGGGCCTCGCCTCCGAGCTCGGCGTAGCGGCGGCCCAGGCTCGGCCCGGAGAGGTAGGCCTCGCCGCAGCCCCGGCGCCCGCATTCGCAGGGCCGGCCGTCGATGGCGATCGAGGTGTGGCCGATCTCGCCGGCGTTGCCGTGAGGGCCGCGGTGGAGCCTGTTCCCCAGTATGAGACCCGAGCCCATGCCCGTGCCCAGGATGACGGCCATGACCGTCGAAAAGCGGCCGTGGCATTGGGCGAAGAACTCGGCCAGGGCCAGGCAGTTGGCGTCGTTCTCGACGACGAGCGGGACATCAAGCTTCGTTCGGAGCAGGCTGACGAGGCCCGGCTTCTCGTAGAGCGGCGTGTGGGGCGCGCCGTACATGATGTCGTCCACGGCGCTGTACGTGCCGGGCGTGCCCAGGCCGACGGCCTCGTAGCGGGCCCCTCCCGCCGTCTCCGCGACGAGCTCGAGGATGTTCCCGACGACCCGCTCGCGGCCGAGCCCGGGCTCGGAGGGACGGCGCTTGCGGGCCAGGACCCGCCGCGTCCCGTCGACCAGGCAGGCCTCGACTTTCGTTCCTCCGAGATCGATGCCGACGGCGTAAGGGCTCATGGCGCGCGCTCCCGCGATATTCTAAGCGCATCGGCGGACCGAAGCAACGGCCGGCCGTGGCGGAACGGCCGGAATCGGGTACAATAGCCCGGATGGACATCGTTCTCGCTTCGGCCTCGCCGCGCCGCCGGGAGCTCATGGCCCGGGTTGCGCCGGAGTTCCGCGTCTTCCCGACCGGCGTCGACGAGTCCGCCATCGAGGAAAAGGACCCGCTCCGGTTCGCCGTCGCCGCGGCGGTCCTGAAGGCCAGGCGCGCGGCCGAGGCCTTTCCCCGGGCCGCCGTCATCGGCGCCGACACGGTCGTCGCCCTGGGGCTGCGCATCCTGGGGAAGCCGGCCGGCCGGGAGGACGCCCGGGCCATGCTGCGGGCCCTGTCCGGCCGGCGCCACCGGGTCATCACCGGGCTGGCCTTCTACACCGCGGCGGAGGACCGGCTCCTCACCGGCTACGACCTGACCTATGTCACGTTCCGCGAGCTGACCGACGCGATGATCGAGGGCTACCTCGACCAGGGCACCTTCCTGGACAAGGCCGGCGCCTACGCCGTCCAGGAGATCGGCGACGCCTTCGTCGCCCGGATGAAGGGCGACTACGACAACGTCGTCGGCTTCCCGGTCGGGAAGGTACGGCGGCTCCTGGACCGTTTCGCGGCCCCGGCCTTCACGGTCGAGATCGAGGGCTTCGATTACCCCGCGAGCGAGGGCCGGGCCCGCGGGGCGGACGGCCGCCAGGTGCTCGTGCCGGGGGCGGTCCCCGGAGAGCGCGTCCTGGTCCAGGTCGTCGGGGAGCGCGGGGCGGCCCGGATAGCCGAGACGATCCGCGTCGAGTCCCCCTCGCCGCGGCGGGCCGAGCCGCGCTGCCCGCATTTCGGGCAGTGCGGCGGCTGCCTCTTCCAGCACGTCGATTACGGCGCCCAGCTCGAGATCAAGGAACGATACTTGAAGGAGACCCTGGAGGAGTGCGGGCGGCCGGGCCTGGCGGCCGCGGTCAAGCCGGTCACGCCCTCCCCCGACCTCTACGGCTTCCGGAACAAGATGGAGTTCGCCTTCGGCGAGAAGCACGGCGAGCTGGCCCTCGGCCTCCGGGAGAGGGTGACCACGAGCCGCCAGACCTACCGGCGCACCCTGCCGGTCCGGACCTGCCCGATCTTCGGCCCGATCGTCGAGCGCGTCTTCCCCGTTGTCCTCGAATTCGCCCGGGAGAACGGGCTCGAGGGCTTCGAGCCGGCCACGGGCAAGGGCCAGCTGCGCCATCTCGTCCTCCGGCAGGCCAAGCGGACGGGCGAGCTCATGGTCGTCCTGGCCACGGCCGGGATCGGCGAGAGCGGGCTCGACGCGCTGGCCGGGCGCCTGGGCGCGGCCGCCCCCGGGCTGCGGAGCTTCGTCCACGTCACCAGCCGGCGCGGCTCGGACCTCGTCGAGTACGACCGGGCCCGCGTCGTCGCCGGCGTCCCGTTCATCGAGGAGCGGCTGGCCGGGCTGACCTTCCGCATCTATCCGCCGAGCTTCTTCCAGACGAACACGGCCGGGGCCGAGCTCCTCTACCGGCGCATCGGCGAGGAGGCCGGGCTCGGGGGCAAGGGCCGGGTCCTGGGGCTCTACTGCGGCAGCGGCGCGATCGAGATCTCGCTGGCCGGACGGGCGGGACGGGTGACGGGCATCGATTCCTCGCCGGCCAACATCGCCAACGCCGTCGAGAACGCCCTCCTCAACCGCGTCGAGAACGCCGACTTCGTTCCCGGCACGGTCGAGGCCCTGCTGGCCGGGCCGGGCCGCGAGCCGGCCGACGTCGTCATCGTCGATCCGCCCCGCGTCGGGCTGACGGGCAAGGCCTTGCGCCGGGTCGTCGCCCTCGGCGCTCCGACGCTCGTCTACGTCTCCTGCAATCCCCGCTCGCTCGCCCGCGACCTGCGCGACCTCCTCGACGCGGGCTACCGGGTCGTTTCGCTCTCGCCTTTCGACTTCTTCCCCCACACGCCGCACCTCGAGACCCTGGCCGTCCTCGCCCGCTGAGCGCGCCCCTTTACATAACTCCGGCGGCATAGTAAAACTCGGCCGAGGAGACAAGAGCCATGACCGATCCCAAGCCCGCCCCGCCCTTCGAAGCCCGTCCCCGCTGCTGCCCCCACGGCTGTGAGCCGGGTCCGGCCGCGTCGTCCGTGACCAGGCGCGACTTCCTCAAGGGCGCCGGCCTGACGGCGCTCGGCAGCGTCGCCGCCGGCGGGCTGGCCTGGCCGATCTCCGCCGGGCGGGCGGCGGCCCTCGAGGAAGCCCCCCTGCGGGCGCGGCTCAAGGTCAAGCCCATCCTTGTCTACGAGGTCCCGCAGCGCCGGCCCAAAACGAGCTGGCGGTCCTGGGGAGGGATCGCCACCGAGGCGGACGCCCGGGCCGAGGCCGGGCGCATCGAAGGCGAGCTCGCCGCCCTGGCCAAGCAGGCCGATTTCCCCGTCGAGTTCCTGCCGGTCTCCGCGATCCGCCAGGCCTCGGAGATCGCCGCGATGCGGGACATCCCCGACGCCCATGTCCTCCTGGTCTACGCCGCCGGGGGCTGGACGGACATCTTCGCCGCCCTCGACAAGACCGGCAAGGACCGCATCTTCTTCTGCCGCCACAGGTCCGGCCCGGTCTACCTGTGGTACGAGATCATCAGCCCGCGCTACCTGCGGCAGCACACCGACGCGCTGGCGGTCAAGGGCGTCGACGAGGACGACGTCGTCATCGACAGCCAGGACGGGATCCTCTGGCGCCTCAGGGCCCTGGCCGGGCTCCATAATACGATGGGGACCAAGATCCTGGCCGTCGGCGGCCCGGACGCCTGGGCCCAGCCGGCCGGCGTCGTGCCCGGGCTGGTCAAGGACATCTGGAAGTTCGACATCGTCACCGTGTCCTACGACGACCTGGGCCGGCTCATCCGCCAGGCCCGGGCCGACGCCGCGGCGGTCCGGAGGGCCCGGACGCGGGCCGAGGCCTACCTTAGCCAGCCCCGGACGGTCCTCGAAACGGAGCGGTACTTCGTCGAGAACGGCCTCCTGCTCGACGAGGTCTTCCGGGCCCTGATGAAGGAGGCCGGCACCCGGGCCATGACGATCAACGGCTGCATGGGCACGATCATGCCCCTGGCCGAGACCTCGGCCTGCCTGACCCTGAGCACCCTCAACGACGACGGCTACCTGGCCTTCTGCGAGTCCGACTTCGTCGTCATCCCGTCGGGCGTGCTGCTGGCCAACATCGCCGGCCGGCCCGTGTTCCTCAACGACCCGACCTATCCCCACGACGGCCTCATCACCCTGGCCCACTGCACGGCGCCGCGGAAGATGGACGGCCGGACGGCCGAGCCGGCCCGCATCCTGACCCATTTCGAATCGGACTACGGCGCCGCCCCCAAGGTCGAGATGGCCAAGGGCCGGCTCGTGACCAACATCGCGCCGGACTTCGCGGCCAAGCGCTGGCTGGGCCTGCGGGGCGAGATCGTCGACGCGCCCTTCCTGCCCATCTGCCGCTCCCAGATCGACGTCCGCTTCCAGTGCGACGACCGGACCCTGGCCAGGCGCATGCCCGGCTTCCATTGGATGACGGCCTACGGGGATTACACGCGGGAGCTGCCCTACGCCCTGCGCCGCGTCGGCATCGCCTGGGATTTTCTGGGCTGATCCCGTTTTTTCAGCTGACGGTGCGGGTGGCGATGACGTCGGCGCCCGTGCCCAGGACGTCGGCAACGAGGACCTGGCCGCGGCGGACCGGCGCCTCGGGCCGGAGGCCGGCGATCACGGCCAGGATGGGAAAGATCATCTCCCGGGGCACAGGACGGCTCAGGCGGACCGAGACCAGCTTGGCCGCGGCGCCCTTGACCGGAACGGAAGTGGCCAGGTTCCGCTTCGGGCGCAGGACCTCCTCGACGGCGAAAGGCACGCCCTTGTCGCATTGATTGCCGCGGACCCGGGCCCCGCCGGCCGCGTCCCGCTCGACTTCGAGATCGCAGCCGACCGGGCAGAGGATGCAGGTCAGGCGGTCGACGGCCGGGCGCTCACTCATGGCATGACACCTCGAGGTCCTCGTCGACCGACGCCTTGACCTTCAGCTTCTGGAGCTCGGAGGGCAGGATGCGTCCGAGCTTCCTCGCGGCCAGGACCCGGCCCGAGGACCGGCCCCGGATCTCGACCCGGACGTTCCGGAGCGGCCGGGCGACCCGGAAGCTCCATTCGACGCCCGCCGCCCCGGCGGTCACGACCTGGGGCAGGGCGTACCTGACGTCGGCCCCCGGCGAGACGCGGAGCGTCCGGCCGGCCGGGCGCTCCCCGGACGCATAGCGGGCGGCCTGCCCGCCGGCGGCCAGTCCCTCGAACGAGGCCCAGTCGGCGACGTCGTGGATGTGGAGGACGTTGCCGCAGGAAAAGACGCCGGGGACCGAGGTCATGAGCCGCTCGTCGACGACCGCGCCGCCGGTCAGCGGCGAGAGCTCGACGCCGGCCCGCTTCGCCAGCTCGTTCTCGGGGATGAGCCCGACCGAAAGGAGCAGGGTGTCGCAGGGGACGACCCGCTCGGTCCCGGCGACCGGGGCCAGCCGCCCGTCGACCCGGGCCGTGACGACGCTCTCGACACGGTCGCGGCCGCGGATCTCGACGACCGTGGACCCGAGCTCGAGGGGGATGCCGAAGTCCATCAGGCACTGGCGGACGTTCCTTTCGAGCCCCCCGGCCCAGGGCATGATCTCGAAGACGCCCTTGACCGCGATGCCCTCGAACGTCAGGCGCCTGGCCATGATCAGGCCGATGTCGCCCGAGCCGAGGATGACGGCCTCGCGGCCGATGCGCAGGTTCTTGAGGTTGACCAGGTTCTGGGCCAGGCCCGCGGTGAAGACGCCGGCCGGCCGCGTCCCGGGGATCCCGACCATGTCCCGGGTCCGCTCGCGGCAGCCCATGGCCAGGACCACGGCCCCGGCCTCGACGAGGCGGTATCCGCCGCGGGCGTTGATCCGCAGGACCCGGTCGGCGCTCAGGTCGAGGACCATGGCCCCGGTCTCGACCCGGACCGACCCGCGCAGGACGTCCTCGGCCAGCCGCTCGGCGTACTCGGGCCCGCTGATCGTTTCTTTATAAAGGAAAAGGCCGAAGCCGTCGTGGACGCACTGGTTGAGGATGCCGCCGAGCGTCCGGTCCCTCTCGAGCAGGAGGACCCGTCCCGCCCCGGCGCGGCGGGCGCCGAGGGCGGCGGCCAGGCCGGCCGGGCCGCCGCCGATGACGGCCACGTCGCAGGTCTCGGTCCGCGTATCCATGCTAGTCTTTGACCCGGCCCTCGAACAGGCGCGAGCCGCCGCCGCGCTTGGTGATCCGCTCGACCGGGACGCCCTCGGCCTGCAGGATATCGACGATCCGCGGCGTGCAGAAGCCGCCCTGGCAGCGGCCCATGCCGCAGCGGGTCCGGCGTTTGACCGCGTCGAGCGTCCGGGCCCCGAACGGGTTCCGCAGGGCGTCCTCGACCTCGGCCCGGGTGACGTGCTCGCAGCGGCAGACCATCTCTCCCCAACCGGGATCGCCGGCCACGCGCCGCCCGCGCTCCCCGTCGTCAGCGTGGGCGAACCGGACCCGCGCCGGCCGCCCCGGCACGAAACCGGGCTTCCGCCGCAGGTCCAGGCCTTCGCCGATCAGCCCGGCCGCCATCTCGGCGATGGCCGGGGCGGCGGTCAGCCCGGGCGATTCGATCCCGGCGAGATCGATCCAGCCGGGGCGCTCGCCGCTCTCCCCGATGAGGAAATCGGCGAAGCGGGCCGGGCCGGCGGGATCGACCAGCTTGGGCCTGATGCCGGCGTAGCTGTGGATGAAGGAGACGCCGGCCAGCCCGGGCATGAGCCGGGCCGCCTCGGCCTGCAGCCGGGCCATGACCTCGCCCGTCGAAGCCAGGTCGTCCTTGCCGGCGACGGGTTCGGCGCTCGGGCCGAGGAGGATGTTCCCTTCGAGCGTGGGCGTGACGTGGATGCCCAGCCCCGGATCGTCCGCCGGCGGCACGGGATAGACCGGCAAGCCGAGGCCGAGGCCGCAGTCCCTGTCGGTGATGAGGTATTCGCCGCGATACGGGAACACCTTGAAGACTGAGCTCCCGGCCAGGCGGGCCACCTCGTCGGCCTGGAGGCCGGCGCTGTTGACGACCCGGCGGGCGGCGAACGAACCGCTCGGGGTCGCGAGGCGGAAGAAGCCCTTGCCGCGGGCGACCCCGGTGACCGGGGTCTCGAGGCGGACCTCGGCCCCGTTTTGCCAGGCCGACTCGGCCAGGGCGATGGTCAGCTCGTAGGGGGAGACGATGCCGGTGTTCGGGGAATAGAGGGCCCAGCGGCCGCGGGCCAGGGGCTCGAGGCGGCGGATGGCCGCCTCGTCGACGATCTCGAGGCCGGGGACGCCGCTCCGGTCGCCCTCCGCCTTGAGCTTCTCGAGGGCCGGACGGTCCTCGTCGGACAGGGCGACGACGAGCTTGCCGGTCCTGCGATGGGGCACGCCGAGCTCGGCGGCCAGGCGGTAAACGAGCCCAAGCCCGGCGACGTTCATCCTGGCCTTGAGCGATCCCGACGGGACATTGAAGCCGGCGTGGATGACGCCGCTGTTGCCCTTGCTCGCGCCCTCGGCCAGGTCGGAGGCCCGCTCGAGGAGAACGAGCTTCAGGTCGTAGCGCGCAAGCTCCCGGAGGACGGCGCAGCCGACCACGCCGCCGCCGATGACGGCGACGTCATAGACCTGATCGCGCTCTCCGCTCATGGCCGGAGGGCCATGATATCAAACGTGACAGGCTTTCTCCAAGCGCCGGGTTCAGCGCGCGGGAGCGGCGGCGAGGGCGAAAGGCGGGAGGCGCCATGGCCTAATAAAGGCCGGTCGAGCCGAAGCCGCCCCGGCCGCGCGAGGTGTCGTCGAGCGAGTCCGCCTCGGCCACCTCGACCGAAGCGACCGGCTGGACGAGGAGCTGGGCGATCTTCATGCCCTTGCGGACGGCAAAGGGGTCTGGGCCGAGATTGATCAGGACGACCTGGACCTCGCCCCGGTAGCCGGCGTCGACGACCCCGGCCAGGCGGTGGACGCCCTTGAGCGAGATGCCGCTCTTGTCCCAGATCAGGCCGACGTGGCCGGACGGGACCGCGATCTGGATGCCGGTCGGCGCGGCGAGGACGCCGCCCGGCGCGAGGTCGAAATCGGCGACCGAGAAGAGATCCAGGCCGGCGTCGCCGGGGTGGCCGTAGACCGGGAGCTTGGCCTCGGGGTGGATGCGCTTGACCTTCAGTTCCATGCCGCTCTCCTTACGGGGCCTCGATCCTGACTTCGCCGAAGTACGGCCGGGCCGCCGCCGCGATCTCGTCGATCTCGCCCCGCCCGTACGGCTTGACCTCGAGATAGGCGGGATCGATCGTCGTCTGCGGGACGAATTGCTGAATGACGTAGAGGGACGCGCCCGCGAGCCATTCGCCGATCCGGACGACGTCGTCCCTGCCGACGAGGCCCGGCACGACCGTGGTCCGGAACGCGTGCTTGACGCCCGAGGCCCGGATGACGTCCGCGCTGCGGACGATCTTCTCGACGTCGATGTTGGACCGGGTCACCTCACGGTAGCGCTCGAGAGGCGCCTTGATGTCCATGGCCACCTGGTCGAGCAGGCCGAGGGCCAGGAGCGCCTCCAGCCGGTCCGGGAAGGAGCCGTTCGTGTCGACCTTGACCAGCAGGTTCCGTTCCCGGACGACCCGGATGAGGTCCTCGAGGCCTTCGTGGAGCAGGGGCTCCCCGCCCGAGAAGCAGACGGCCTCGAGCCAGCCCTTGCGCCCGTCGAGATAGGAGAGGAAATAGTCCGCGGCCATGGTCGGGAGGGTCTCCGGCCGCAGGACGAGGTCCGCGTTGTGGCAGTAGGGGCAGCGGAAGGTGCAGCCGCCCAGGAAGACCGTCGAGGAGATGTGGCCGGGGAAGTCGCGGCTGGAGAACTTCTCTATCCCCTTGATTTCAGCCACCCGTCGAACTCCTCGGCCGAGTTGAGCACGGCCCGGACGATGCCCTGGGTATGGGCGACCAGGGTCGGCAGCTTGATGGCCCCGGACTCGTCCCGCTTGATGACGTTGATGAACTCGCGGATCTTGGCCTTGCCCGGAGGCGAGGTCAGGCCGTATTCCTGGTAGGGGGTCTCGGTTTCGGTCAGCCGTTTCTTAAGCGCATCGCACTTGAGGCAATTGGGATAGGAGAACAACAGGAAGTCCATGATTCACCGCCTTGTCGGATGTCGCGCCGGTCTCAGCCGATCTTGTCGTAGGTCGTCCGGTCCTGGAACTCCTGCTGCTTGCCGTCGTTCCAGGTCCTGACGGGCCTCATGTAGCCGACGATGCGGCTGTAGACCTCGGTCTCGTCGCCGCACTCGGGGCACTGAAAATGCTTGCCGCGGATGTAGCCGTGGTTCATGCAGACGCTGAACGTCGGGGTGATCGAGAAGTACGGCAGCCTGGTCTGGGCGATCCGCCGGACGAGCTTCTTGCAGGTCTCGCCGTCGATGGCCTCGGGCAGGAAGGCGTGGAAGATCGTGCCGCCCGTGTAGAGGGGCTGGATCTCGCCCTGGTGCTGGATGGCCTCGAAGATGTCCCGGGTGGCGTCGACGTTGAGCTGGGTCGAATTCGTGAGGTAGGGGAACTTCTCGGTGCCCGAGGTGTAGATGCGGGGATACTTCTGGCGGTCCAGCCGGGCCAGCCGGTAGGCCGTCGACTCCGCGGGCGTCGCCTCGAGATTGTAGAGGTTGCCCGTCTCCTCCTGGAACTCGCGCAGGACGCCGCGCATGAACTGGAGGGTCTCGACGGCGAAGTCCCGGCCCTCGGGCGTGCCGATGCCCTTGTGCAGGAAGTTCATCGAGGCCTCGTGCATGCCGCAGACGCCGATCGTCGAGAAATGGTTCTCGAAGTGGCCGAGGTAGACCCTGGTGTAGGGCATCATGCCCTTGGCCAGCATGTTGTTGACGATCTCGCGCTTGGCCTCGAGCGTGCCCTTGGCGATGGTCATGAGCTCCCTGAGCTTGGCGAAGAAATCCTCCTTCGAGGAGGCTTCGAAAGCGGCCCGGTTGAGGTTGAGCGTGACCACGCCGATGGAGCCGGTCGAGTCGCCGGGCCCCCACATGCTGCCCGGCCGGCGCATGAGCTCGCGCTGGTCGAGGTTGAGGCGGCAGCACATGGCCCGGATGTCGCCGGGGTTCATGTTCGTCCCGATGTAGTTCTGGAAATACGGGATGCCGTACTTGGCCGTGGCCTCGAAGAGGAGGTTGGCCTTGGGCGAATCCCAGTCGAAGTCCTTGCTGAGGTTATAGGTCGGTATGGGGAAGGTGAAGACGCGGCCCTTGAGGTCGCCCTCGATCATGATCTCGAGGAAGGCCTGGTTGATCCAGTCGACCTCCCGCTGGTAGTCGCCGTAGCAGGTCTCGAGCTCCTCGCCGCCGACGACGGCCTTCTTGTTCCTCATGTCCTCGGGGATCGTCCAGTCGAAGGTCAGGTTGGAGAAGGGCGTCTGCCAGCCCCAGCGGCAGGGCACGTTGAGGCCGAAGATGAGCTTCTGCATGTCCTGCTTGACGTCCTCGTAGCTGAGGCGGTCGTGGCGGACGAAGGGAGCCAGGAGCGTGTCGACGCTGGAAAAGGCCTGGGCCCCGGCGAACTCGGCCTGCATCGTGCCGATGTAGTTGACCATGTGCAGGGTCAGGGTGTCGAGGTGCTTGGCCGGGTTGGAGTGGACCTGGTTGGGGACGTGGCCGAAGCCCTTGCGGATGAGGTTCTCGAGGGACCATCCGGCGCAGTAGCCGACGATGGGGTAGCTCAGGTCGTGGATGTGGAACTCGCCCTCTTCGTGGGCCTTCTTGGCCCGCTCGGAGTAGATATGGTTGAGGGCGAAGTTCGACAGGACCTCGCCGGAGACGCGGGCGTTGAGGCCGGCGAAGCTCTGGACGCCTTCGTTGGAGTTCTCGCGGATCTTCCAGTCGGCGTTGCTGAGATAGTCCTTGACCAGCCGCTCGAGGTTGATGCCAATCTTCTTGGCTTCGCGGATGCCCTTGTGCTTTGCGCGGTAGAGGATATAGGACTTGGCCACGTCGTGGTAGCCCTGCTTCATGAGGACCATCTCGACGATGTCCTGGATCTGCTCGACGGACGGGATGGTGTATCCGCCGAACTTCTCCTCGATCATGAAGCAGACGATGTCCGAGGCGGTCTTGGCCACGGACATGTCCGTGATGCCCTCGGACTTCATGGCCTTGTGGATGGCGTTGGTGATCTTGTCCTGGTTGAAGTCCGCGACCGATCCGTCCCGCTTCTTGATCCTGCCTACCGCGCTGACCATGGATACCCTCCCTTTCTCCCTCGTTCCTTCTTCCTTCTCCGCCCGGACCGCAAGCCTGGGATTTCGCTCGCCGACGTGCTAAAATCGGCATATCTCGAAACCATGGCAAAAGCACAACGCCTTGCCCCTCTTATCCCATATCTTGTGGAACCCTTGCTTAAAAAATACTAAATGTTGTATTTTCTGACCGAGAATTTACACCCCGGAAAATGCCTTGTCAAGGGCTTTTCCGAGAAATTTATAAGTTGCTGAGGCGGCGATGAATAGCATCGAGATCCGGACCGCGTCGCGTGAAGAATTCGTCGACCTGACGGCCGAGGTCGAACGGCTCGTGGCCGCGTCGGGCGTCGAGAGCGGGCTGTGCGTCGTCACGGCGCCGCATACGACGGCCGGGATCACGGTCAACGAGAACGCCGACCCCGACGTGCGGGCCGACCTGGCCATGGTCCTGCGGAAGATCGTGCCCGAGGCCCTCCCCTACGCCCACGGCGAGGGGAATTCGCCGGCCCACGTCAAGGCCGCGCTCGTCGGCTCGTCGGCGACGCTCGTCGTCGAGGGCGGCCGGCTGCGCCTGGGGACCTGGCAGGGGATCTTCTTCTGCGAGTTCGACGGGCCCCGGGCCCGCAAAGCCTGGGTGCAGATCGTCGGTTAGAGCCGCAGCCCCAGCTTTTTGAGCTCCGCCGCCAGGTCCGTCCCCGGCAGGTAGCGGATGGCCCCGAGGCCGGCCCCGGCCGCGCCGGCGACGTTCTCCTCCATGTCGTCTATGAAGACGCATTCGCCGGGAGCGCAGCCGGCGATCCGGGCCGCGGCCAGGTAGATGGCCGGGTCGGGCTTGAGCAGCTTGAGCTCGTAGGACAGGACGAAATCGTCGAAGAGAGCGACCTCGGGGAAGCGGCGGCGGACGAAGCCGAACCGCTCCGGGTCCGTGTTGGAGAGCAGCAGCGCCTTGACGCCCGCGGCCTTGACCCGGGCCAGGACGTCGACCGCGGCCGGGTTCAGGGTGAAGATGTCGCTGTACATCTCGTAGAACTCGCCGTAGGGGATGTCCGCCCCGATCCGCTCGAGGATCCGGGCCCGGAAGCCGGCCGGCGTGACGTCCCCTCCGTCGAAGCGCTGCAGGAGCTCGGAGTCCCCATGAACGACGGCCTTGACCTCGCCGAACGGCCGGCCGGCCCGGCCGGCCAGCTTGCGCAAGAAGATATCATTGTCGAACCAGAGCACGACCTTGCCCAGGTCGGAGATGACGGCGCGGATCACGGTCTTCGGTCTCCTTCGGTCGCGGGGAATGAATAGCCTTTATAGCAGATGGGCGCGGCCGGGGCAAACCGCGGCCACGTGTTGACATCCCGCCATCGCTGGATTATCCTGAGGCCATCATCCGGTTTGATCGAGCCGGCTTCAGGCCATCGAGGGGAAAAGCGTCAAAGCAAAAGGAGGGCATATGCCGATGAGAAGGACCACCCACCGCAGCTCCAAGGGGACCAAGCTCTACGCCGTGCGGGACAGCAAGGGACGTTTCGTCGACATCCAGACCTACAAGCGCGCCCACGCCGCCGATATCCGGCGGAAGAGCAAGGCCGAGATCGCGGCCAAGAAGGCCGTCTAGGCGGCTTCAACCACAGTTTCGGCCGGGCCGGCCGGACCCGACAGGGTCGTCGGGGCCGCGGTCTGCGTCGCCCCGGCCCCCCAACGCCCAGCCGACGGCCGCCCGGGCGCGCTCAGGCCTTCGCCCTCTGCGGCTTCGCCAGCACCCCGCCCTCGCGCCGGTCGGCCCGGCCGAGCAACAGGGCGAAGATCAGGCCGACGAGGCCCAGCCCGGCGAACATGACCTGGCTGGCGACATATGACCCCGTCTTGTCGCGCAACAGCCCGTTGAGGAGCGGGAACAGCCCCAGGCCGATGTTCTGGATGGCCGTCATCAGCCCGAAGGCTGTCCCGACCCGCTCCGGCCGCACGATCAGGGGCACCGACGGCCACAGCGCGGCCGGCACCAGCACGAAGGCGAAGCCGAGCAGGATCATCGGGTAAACCGGGTAGATCCCCGTCAGCCCCATGGCCAGGTGGCAGGGGATGAGGAGCAGTGCCCCGGCGATCATGAACCGGGCCCGCTGGCCGACCCGGTCGACGAGCCGGCCGGCGAACGGGGCCAGGATCATCGAGGCGAAGATGATGATGCTGGTGATGCCGCCGGCCGTGCTGAAGATGTGGAGCAGGTTGTTGAAGACCTGGTGCAGGAAAGTCCCGGTGGCCGGCGCCGTCAGGGCGATGCCCCACTTGGTGTGGAAGAAGTCGGTGGCCAGGGTCTGGAAGGGGAAAACGGCCGCGTAGAAGGTGAAGCAGAGGGCCGTGATGAACCAGAACGTCGGCCTGAATTCCCTGATGTCCTTGAAGACGATCTTGTCCCCGGCGCTCTCGTTGCGGAGGTTGAGGGCCTTCTCGCCGCGCTTGTCGAGTATGATGTAGCCGATGTTGCCCAGGAGGGACAGGCCGCAGGCGCAGACCGCCGCCAAGAGCGCGGCCCGGTAGGTCCCGAAGTTCTTGGTGAACAGCTCCCCGGTATTGAAGGCGAAGAGCGATCCCAGGCGGCTGACCGTCAGCTGGACGCCGAAGGCCATGGCCATCTCCTTGTTCCTGAACCAGCGGGCCAGCATGGCGCTCTGGGCCACGACGAGGGGCTCGGAGCCCGCCCCGAATATGAACCGGCCCAGGAAGATGAGCGGGATGCTCCTGGCCTGCCAGACGATGGCCGCTCCCGCCAGGACCAGCAGGGAGAAGATGATGCTGGCCTTGCGCGTGCCGAGCTTGTCGATGAGCATGCCGCCGAAGAGAACGACCAGGATGGCGGCGACGCTGTACATCGTGTTCATCGTCCCGACGGTGGCCCGGGCGGCCTTGAGTTCGTCGATGATCGACGGCGCGATGGCCCCGATGATGTCGTAGGCGAAGTAGCTGCCGAACGCCAGCGACGAGATGAACAGCAGGTTGGCGAAGCGAAAGAACGGCCGGGTCGGATGGAAGAAGCCGGCGGGTTCGGCCGTTTCGACGTTGGTCATGGTCAGGCCTCCGGACTGCCTCGGGGCGTTCCTTCGAGTCCCCTATCTTCCGGCTTCCCGGGGAAATAATCAAGGCCTTTGTCCGGCCGGCGCGGAGTTGCTATAATCCCCAGGGCCAGAAAGGGGCCCGCCCATGATCGCTTCGCCCGCCGGCATCCGCCTCGCCGACCCGGGGACGCTGGAGCCAGCGCTCGCCTCCGCCCTGGAGACCCTCGACAAGGACGACGTCGTCCGCCGCGTCTGGGACCTGGATTGGACGGTCTGGAAGGACGAGGACCGGGAGATCTCGAACCGCCTCGGCTGGCTTTCCGCGCCGGCGACGGCGACCCGGGACATCCCGGCCCTGCTGGCTTTCGCCGCCTCCGTCAGGGACGTGGGCTTCCGCCGGGCGGCGGTCCTGGGGATGGGAGGCTCGAGCCTGGCGCCCGAGGTCTTCGCCCGGCTCTTCGGGACGGCCCCCGGGGCGCTGGAGCTCGAGGTCCTGGACACGACCGAGCCGGGGGCCGTGGCCGCGGCCGGGGCCCGGCTCGATCCCGAAAGCACCCTGTTCGTGGTCTCCTCGAAGTCGGGGACGACCGCCGAAGTGGCGGCCCTGCTCTCCTACTTCTACGACCGGGCCCGCGCGGCTCTCGGCCCCGGGCACGCCGGCAGCCGCTTCGTCGCCATCACCGACCCGGGAACGCCCCTCGAGACCGTGGCCCGCGATCTGCGCTTCCGCCGCGTCTTCCACGGCCGGCCGGACATCGGCGGACGGTTCTCGGCGCTGTCGGCGTTCGGGCTCGTGCCGGCGGCGCTCAAGGGCCTCGACCTCGAACGGCTCCTCGCCCCGGCCAGGGCCATGGCCGAGGCCTGCCGCGTCCCGGCCGCCGCCGGGAACCCGGGCGCCCGCCTCGGGGCGATCCTGGGCGCGGCCGCCCTCCAGGGCCGGGACAAGCTGACCTTGATCCTGCCGCCGCGGCTGCGGCCGCTCGGCGGCTGGCTCGAGCAGCTCGTCGCCGAGAGCACGGGCAAGGATGGCCGCGGCATCGTGCCTGTCATCGCGGACAGGCCAGGGGCCGCCGGGCGCGGCCGGGACCGCCTGCTGGTCGAGATCGGGGCGCCGGCAGGGCCGGCGCCGAGGCCGGGCTCACCCGGGACCGCGGCCGCCGCGGCGCCCATGGTCCGCCTGGCCCTGGAGGATCCCTACGATCTGGCCGGGCATTTCTTCCTCTGGGAGTTCGCCACGGCGGTCGCGGCACGCTCGCTGAAGGTCAACCCCTTCGATCAGCCCGATGTCGAATCGACCAAGAAGAGGACCCGCGAGCTGCTGGCCTCCCCCGACGGCGCCGGCTCGTCCGGGACGGGCCGGATCCCCGGCTCCGGCGGCCTGCGCGTCGTCCGCCCCGATCCGGCGGAGCCTCCGGAGACGGCCCTGGCCGGTTTCCTGGCCGGGCGCCGCGACGGGGATTACCTGGCTGTGCTCACCTTCCTGCCCGCGAGCCGGTCGGTCGACGGGCTCGTTGCGGCGCTGGCGTCCAGCCTGGGCCTCAAGAGCGGCCTGCCCGTCACGGTCGGAGCCGGGCCCCGTTACCTCCATTCGACCGGACAGCTCCACAAGGGCGACGGGAACCGGGGGCTCTTCCTGATGATCACGGCGGCCGGACTGCCGCTGGTGCCTATCCCGTCCGTGCCGGGCATCGTCCGGCCGGCGGCGGATTTCGGCGCGCTGTTCGCGGCCCAGGCGGGCGGGGACGCGCTGGCGCTTGCGGCCAAGGGGCGCCGGCTCCTGGCCCTCGAGATCAGCGGGCCGGTCGAGCCGGCCCTGGCCGCCCTGTCCTCGTTCCTTTCATAACAAGAAAGAGCAGGTCCCCTCTCGCGGCAAAAAAAAAAGGGGACGACCCCGCGGGGCCGTCCCCTGTGTGACTCGATGCGGCGGAACGATCAGTACAGGCCGACGCCGATGACGTCGGCATGGAAGATCTCCTTGGCCCGCGGCCGGAGATTCTTGTCGACGCTGTTCTTGATGGTGAGGTAGAACCAGAATTCGTCGAACAGGCGCAGCTTCTGGATGTAGTAGTTCGAATAGGTGCTGATGGAATCGACGATGATCTTGGCCTGCTCCTTGCCGTTGGCGTCGGAGATGACGATGTAATTCGTGGCGCCCTTCTGGAGCTTGCCGAAGACCTTGCCCTTCCCCTTGCCTTCCCACGTTTCGGAATTGTTGATGCCGGTGATGGCCAGGGCCGGGACGGCCTCGCGGGCCTTCATCTCGACGAAATCCTCGGCCTGGAATTCCTGGCTGCGGGTGTAAACGGTCTGGCCGCCGCTCTCGACGCTGTCGGCCAGGAAGACCGGCGGATGATCGGGCAGCAGGTTGCCCTTAACCTTGATCGTCTTGCCCATGAGCGAGGCGGCGTCGAAGCCGGGCAGGACGATGTCGAAGCCCTGGGCGGTCGAGAGGTACATGTACCGGCCAAGGGCGGCGCGAACGGCCCCCTCGAACTCGGTGACGGCCTTGACGGCCTCGGCCGCGGGCTTCTCGGCCTTCTTCTGGCAGCCCACGGTGCCGGCGATCCCGGCCACGAGGACCAAGCTAAGGAACAAAATGCCTGTTTTCTTGATGGGACTCATCGAAACTACCTCCATGTGTCGAAAGGGCGCCCGGGAATATCCTCCCCGGACAGATTTTTATTTATACCATCGCGCCCCATAAAAGTAAAGGAAAATAATGGGCCAGGGAGGCCTGGCCCCGTCGGAAAACGGGAGGCAGCCGGGGGACCGGGATCAGCCCTTCCTTCTGGCGCCGCCGCCGGACCGGGACGACGATCCGGAGGACCCGGACGAGCCGGATCTCGACCGGCCCGAGGAACTCGAGCGGCCGGACGAGGAGCCGCCGGAGCGGGGCGAGCTGTAGGAACGGCCGGAAGAGCCGCTCGAACGGGGAGCGCTGAAAGAGCGCCCGGAGGAGGAACTCCGGCTCGACCGGGGAGCGCTGTAGGTCCGCCCCGACGACGAGCCCGAGTGTCTCGGGGAGCTCAGGGAACGGGACGAGGAGCCCCCCGAGCGGGGCCGGGCATAGGACGGCGTGCGGGACGACCCGGAGCGCGAAAAGGACGGAGCCTCGGAGCGGGAGGACGCCCGGGCAGAGCTCAGCCGCGACGACGGACGGCTGACCGAGGAGCTGGAGCTGTAGGTGCGACTTTGAGACCTCCCGGACTCGGAGCGGGAGGTCCGGTCCGACCCGGGCCGGACCGACCGCGGCGCCGGGGCCGTCCGCTCCTCTTTCCCGGCCGAGCCCTGGCGGGTGGAGGTCGAAGGATAGCGGACTGCGGACCGGTCCTGGGACCGGGACACCCGGGCGGCCCCGCCGGACTCGCGGCCCGTCGAGGGCTGCCGGCTCGGATAGGACCGGATGGCCCGCCCGCCGCTTTCGGGCCCGCGGACAACCGGCCGGTCGATGGACTGCCGGCCGCCGCCGGCCGCCGAGGCATCCCTTTCCCGGGGCCGGAGGCCCGGGTTCAAACCGCCCTGCCGCGGCGAGACCAGGCTATTCGAAGGAGCTACGTTCCTGACCCGCGCCCGCCCGCCGGCCCGGTCTTCCAGCGCCCTCCGGGCCGTGACGGACTCTGGCCGGGAGTTGTCGACGGACGGCCGTATGCCGGGCTGCTGGGCCCGGAGCTCGACCCGCCCGATGCGGTCGAGGTCGGCCTGGCCGACGTGACGGCGGCCGATGTCGGGCGACTGGAGATGGTCGCGCCGGACGACGGTCATGGCCCGGTTATGGGCCGAGAAGTACCTGTCGTTCGAGCGGTCGTAGAAGCGGTCGTTGAAGAGGTAGCCGGGCCGGTTGTACCAGGTCAGCGGGCACCAGCCGATATAATCGCTGTCATTCCACCAATGCACCCAGGCCGGGCCCCAATGGCGGGTCGGGATCCAGTACCAGCCGAGGCCGAAGCGCCAGTTCCAGCGGCCGTAGTGGTAGCAGGCCCAGCCCCAGGGCTCGGAGGAGATCCAGGTCCAGCCGATGACCGGGTACCATTCCCAGCGGCCGTAATAATAGGGGCGCCAATCGTCGTAGGCGTACACGCTGGGGACCCAGACGTTGCCGTACGGCTGCTCATAGACCCAGCGGCCGTTCGCGTCGAGCTCCTCCTCGTACTCCGAGAGGTCGGAGGGCAGGTACTGCCGCTCGCTGCGGGCCGAGAGCAGATCGTCGCGGGAGCCGTTCCAGTCGTCGAACGCGTCGCCGCGGGCATAGTCGTATTCGGGATCGCTCGCCAGCCGGCCGTCGGCGGCCGTCACCGTCTCGCCGCTCCGGACGAGGACGGAGCCGGACTCGGCCGCGGCCTCCAGGCTGCCGTCGCGGGCGACGGCCAGGGTTTCGGCGGGCCGGACGTCGAACCGGTACAAGCCTTCCTCGAGCACGTAGAACGACGCGTCGGGGGTGTGGACCTCGACGCCCTTTTCGAGGGCGAGCTGGCTCACCCGGAGATAGGCCTGGCCTTCGGTCAGGAAGAGCTTGATCCGGTCCTCCCCTTCCTTGGGCAGGATGGCGAACTCGACCTTGGTGTTGTCGCCGAGGCGGAGGTAGTTGCGCCGGCCGAAATGGATCTCGGCCTGTCCGCTCTCGGTCCCGAGCTTGTCGCCCTGGACGAGGGCCAGATTGACCTCGCCCTTCTCGTAGCCCAGGTCCGACGTCCGCTGGACATAGACCGAGCCGTTGACGTAGGTCAGACGGGCGAAGCTGTAGGGATAGTATCCTTCGTCCTGGGCCGCCAGGGCCAGGGGGATCGAAACGATGAAGGCAAGCGCCAGGAGCGCCGCTTTGATCATCATCTTGTTCATCGTCTGTCTCCTTTCTTTCTCCTGCCGACCTCATCCATAGCAACTATCATGCCAGCCTGTTTCCCAGGGGAAAAACGGCCGGCCGTCCTGTAACGAGGACAGGCCCGCGGGCGAGCGGAGGAAAGGGGGACAGCACGGGCCGGGGAGCCGTCCTTCGGCGACGAACGGCCCGAAACGGTCCCGGCGCGGCGAGCCATGACGGAAGGATGATCCAGGGGCGGACGAGGCGCGCCGGGACGCGTCTCAGTCTTTCCGGTGCCGCAGGCGGTCGATGGCCACGGCGATGATGATGATGGCCCCGATGATGATCTCCTGGATATAGTTGGGCCAGCCCATCATGGTGCAGCCGTTGCGGAGGAAGGACATGATCAGCACGCCGATCATCGTGCCGAGGATGCTGCCTTCGCCGCCGTTCAGGCTGCCTCCCCCGATGACCACGGCGGCGATGATGTCCAGCTCGAGCCCCACGGCGACGGTGGGGTCGCCGACGGTCAGGCGGGAGAACTCCATGACGCCGCTCAGGCCGCAGAACAGGCCCGAGACGGCATAGACCAGGACCTTGATCCGGTTCGTCCGGATGCCGCAGAGCCGGGCCGTCGCTTCGTTCGAGCCGACGGCGAAGATGTGGCGGCCGAAGACGGTGTACTTGAGGAGGACGGCCATGGCCACGGCGAACAGGATGACGATCCAGATGCCGGGCGCCATGAGGAGCCAGGAGGGCCGGGGGGCCTTGGCCATGAGCTCGTTGATCCAGGTCATGGGCGCGTCGATCTTCTGGTTGCCGGCGATCCACTTGGCCGCTCCCCGGGCGATGCCCATCATGCCCATGGTGACGATGAACGGGACGAGGCGCAGGCGGGTCACGAGGGCGCCGTTGGCGAATCCGACCAGGCCGCCGGTGAGGACGCCGAGCAGGACGGCGGCGATCGGCGCGGCCCCGGCGTTGACGGCGTAGGCCGTGATGACGCTGGCCAGGGCGATGTTGGAGGCCGCGGAGAGGTCGATGCCGCCGCTGACGATGACCAGGGTCATGCCGAGCGCGCCCAGGGCGACGATGACCGACTGGGTGGCCACGCTCTTGAAATTGGCCATCCGCAGGAACCGGCCCTGGACCTCGGGGATGAGGGCGAACAGGGCGATGACGAGGATCAGGCCGAGGAAGGGCCCGAAGACGTTGAGCGCCCGGCTGACGCCGGACCGATGCTGACGGCTCATTCCGCGTTCCTTTGTTCGACCGACGTTCCCCGCCGGGCCCGGCCCACCGTGGCCGCCGCCATCAGGCCGGCCGCGTCCCACGCCGCGGCCGGCCGGGCCTCCACCAGGTTCCCCCGGTGGAAGACGGCGATCCGGTCGCAGATGCCGAGAAGCTCGGGGAGATAGGAGCTGACGAACAGGACGGCCTTGCCCTCGCGGGCCAGGCCGCCGATCCACTCGTAGATCTGGCTCTTGCTGACGACGTCGATGCCCCGCGTCGGCTCGTCGAGGAGCAGGACCGAGGCTTCCTGGTGCAGGAGCCGGGCCAGGGCCACCTTCTGCTGGTTGCCGCCCGAGAGGGCCCCGACCGGCTGGCCGGGGCTCTTGGCCTTGATCTTGAGCCGATCGATGAACCCGCCGACGGCCCGGCGCTGGCTGGCTGGCCGCAGCAGCCCCCGGCGGCGGAAAGGGGCCAGCCGGCTCATGGTCATATTGTCGGCCACCGACAGGTTCAGGGCCAGGCCTTCGCCCTGGCGGTCCTCGCTGAGGAGGCCGAGGCCGAGACGGATCCGGGTCCAGGGACGGCGCCCGGCCAGCCCGGCGCCGGAGACCTCGATGACGCCGCCCTCGATCTCGTCGAGCCCGAAGAGGGCCCGCAGCATCTCCGTGCGGCCCGAGCCGATGAGGCCGGCGACGCCCAGGATCTCGCCTTTGGCCAGGCTCAGGCTGACCGGAGCGGCCATCCGCCGGCCTTTCAGGCGGTCCAGGGCCAGGACCGGCCCGCCGATCGCGTGCTCGACGCGGGGGAAGAGCTGCGTGAATTTCTGCCCGACCATGAGCTGGATGAGATCGTCGAGGGCCGTCCCGGCCATGGAGCCGGATCCGACGGTCCGGCCGTCGCGCAGGACGGTGTAGGAGTCGGCGACGCTCTGGACCTCCTCGAGGAAGTGGCTGATGTAGACGACGCCGACGTCCTGGCCCTTGAGCCCGCGGATGATCTCGAACAGGCGCTGGCTGTCCTCCTGGGTCAGCGAGCTCGTCGGCTCGTCCATGACCAGGATGCAGGACCGGTTGAGCAGGGCCCGGGCGATCTCGACGAGCTGCTTGGCCCCGACGCTCAGCCGTCCGACCGGGACGTCGGGCGAGATCTCGGGATGCCGGACGAGATCGAGGACCTCGCGGACCTTGCGCCGCATGGCCTGGCGGTCGAGCCAGCCCGCCGAGGCCGCCTCGCGGCCGAGCATGATGTTCTCCGCGACCGTGAGGTGCGGGGCCAGGTTGAGCTCCTGGTAGATCATGGACACGCCGCCTCGCATGCCGTCCCCGGGGCCGCCCGGCGCGTAGGGGCGGCCGTCGATCTCCATGCGGCCGGCGTCGGGCGCGAGCGCGCCGCTCAGGATCTTCATCAGCGTGCTCTTGCCGGCGCCGTTCTCGCCGATGAGGGCATGGACCTCGCCGCGGCCGAGCTCGAAGCCGACGTCGTCGAGGGCCCGGGTGGCGCCGAAGCTCTTGCTCACCCCGGACATGCGCAGGATCGGGGCGGCGGCGGGATGATCGCTCATCAGTCGGCGATGTTGGACAGGTCGGGCGAGAGCAGGGCCTTGATCTCGGGCGTGTCCATGTTGTCCCTGGTCGCCAGGGCGACGCCGGTATCGACGACCTTGTCGACCGGCTCGCCCTTGATGTGGGCGACGACGGTCCTGACGCCGAGGTAGCCCATGCGGGCCGGGTTCTGGATGACCAGGCCCTGGACGTCGCCGTCGCGCAGGCCCTGGACGAGCTTGGGCGAGCTGTCGAAGCCGACGAACACGATCTTGCCGGCCAGGCCGGACTCCTGGAGGGCCCGGAGCGTCCCGAAGGTGCTGGATTCGTTGGGCGTGAAGACGCCCTGGACGTCGGGGAAGCGGCTGATGAGGTTCTCGGCCAGCTGGTAGGCCGTCTCGGTCGTCGCCCCGGCGTACTGGTCCTTGACCAGGATCTCGAGGCCGGGGAAGTCCTTGCTGACCGTGTCGTAGAAGCCGGCCTCCCGCTGGACGGTGCTGGCCGAGCCTTCCTGGTAGCGGATGAGGAAGATGCGGCCGCGGCCGCCGAGCAGCTCGCCCAGCCGGCGGGCCGCCAGGACGCCGCCCTTGTAGTTATCGGTGGCGACGTAGCTCACGTAGTCGCTGCCCTGGAGCCCCGAATCGATGATGACGACGGGGATCTTCTCCCGGGCCGCGTCCTGGACCGGACGCATGAGGGCCCGGTCGTCGAGGGGCGCCAGGACGATGCCGTCGACGCCGCGGCTGATGAAGTCCTCGACGACGGTGATCTGCTGGGCCCGGTCGTCCTCTTTTTGCGGTCCCTTCCAGATGACGTCGACGCCGAGCTCGCGGCCGGCCTTGACGGCGCCGGAGTGGATGGACTTCCAGAACTCGTGGGTCGTGCCCTTGGGGATGACGGCGATCTGCAGGGTCTTCGCGACGGCGGGGGCGGAGGATTCGGACCCCTTCCTGGCGCAGGACGAAACGGTCAGGGCCGCGCCGAGCGCGATGATCAGGACGTGGGAAGCGAAGCGTTTCATGGCCTCAGTATACTCAGAAGGCCAAGCCCGGTCAAAGGACCGGCGGGGCACAAAAATAGAGGGGAACCGCCTTCGGGGACGAGCCACGAAGGTGGTTCCCCTCCAGGCCGGGGACAAGGCCCCCGGCGCCCGATCGCCGGACGGAACCGCTTACTTCTTCTTCAGGATGGGCATCCCGGTCTTGGCCGTCTCCTGGACGGTGTAGCCGGCGGGAACCGCATCCATGGCCCCGGGCCGCACGTCGCGGGCGAAGTAGTAGATCATCTGCTTCCGGCCGCCCTTGAGAAGAACTTCCTTCGAATGCAGGAAGTAGCCGACGCCCTTGGAGTTCTTGAATTCATAAGCCATGTCTATGACCTCCCTGAGGAATTATGAGCTACCTGGCACGACCCTTTCGCGTTCCCGGTGGAATGATATGCCTCATCTCGGCTTTGGTCAACTAATATAAGAAAAATTCCCCCGGTGTCAAGACCGCCGGCGCGGCTCCGGCATCACTGGATGAAATCGACCGCCGGCGGCAGTTCCGAAGGGACGATAATGCCGAAGGCGTCTTCATAGCGCTTGATGTTGGCCTGCAGCGCTTCGAGGAAGCGCTTGGCGTGGGCCGGGCTGACGATGATCCGGGCGACAAGCTTGCCGTAAGGCCCGTCGGGGAAGAGGAAGGCGAAGTCGAACAGGAACTCCTCGCGCGAATGGCGGATGGCGGCCAGGCTGGCGTATTGGCCGAGGGCGACCGCTTCGTCGACCTTGATCTCGACCTTCTTGCCGTCGGGTTTCTTGTCCATGCGTCCTCCCGGGTCCGGAATATCCCCTTCATTCTGGGGTGAACCGCCCCGGAAATCAAGGGTTTGAAGCGCTCAAAAAATAAATCGACAAAAACGAAAAAAATGCTTTACATCCGGTTGACGGGTGCTATAATGGTGATGGCTTTCTTGCGCGGGCTGGAGAAAGCCCCCACCTTTTTGGTTCCCATCATCAACCCCCCTTTTGCTGACAACAGCCCGCACTTCTCCGGGACACCGGAGATGGTGCGTGATGTATCTGTTCGCGGAGAGGGGCGCCCGGTCCGTCAGTCCGTGTAGTAGAGGATCGTGCGCAGGACCGCCGCCTCGCAGACCTTGCAGAAGGGCTTGGTCCCCTTGGTGAACATGAGGCAGTCGAGCTGCGGGCGGTAGAGGCCCCTGGCGGCGTATCCCGCGCCTTCGAAGACGCCGACCTTGCCCCAGAACTTGCTGGCCCTCAGGAAGGCGTCGACCTTCAGGGCCTGCTCGCGCGACAGCTTTTCGGACTCGTCTTCGGCGCGGGCGATGTCGGCCGCGGGCGCCCCTTCCCTCTTCATCCGGGCGATGTTCGCGTTGACCCCGCGGCGGATCTCCTGGTAAGCCATGTCCATCTCGTCGAAGGCGGCCTTCTCCCAGGGCGTCGGGACCGCGAGGCCCGGGCTGACGAGGTCCTTCCACTTGAGCCCGGCCGGATCGAGCAGGGCGGTGATGTTCGGCTCGGCCGGCTCGACGCCCGCCGGATAGAATTCGTTGTAGGCCACGTCGGAGGTGTAGTACTCGTCCGCCAGGCCGGCGAAGGAGTGCCCGAACTCGTGGAGGAAGAGATATTCGTACCACTGGTTGTCGGTCGTGAAGGTGCAGTAGAGGTTGTAGATGCCGCCGCCGCCGTAGCGCTTGTGGTTGACCATGATGTAGAGGGCATCGTAGGGGACGTGGGCGGCGATGTCGCGGAGGCTCTTGTTGTCCTCGGTCAGGAGGTAGCGCTCGGAGCCGAGCGAGTCGAAGGTCGCGTTGAGGACGGTCGACTTGAACGACCCGTGGCTCGGCTCGTCGCAGCCGCTCTCGGCCGAGGCCTTGAAGACGCCGTGGATGTTGAACGCGTCCCGGTGGGACTTGTAGGGCTCGAGTTTGAAGAAGACGCCGCTGAAGCGGGCCAGGTCGGCCTCGAACTTGGCTTCCTCGGCGGCCGTGTAGCCCTCGGCGATGACGGCCACGTCGACCTTGCGGCGGGGCTCCCCGGACCTGAGGGCCTGGACGACCTTGACGCCGGGGATGAGCGCCTCGCGGATGATGGTCAGGGCGGCCGGGTCGATCGTCTGGCTGAAGACCTCGCGGGAGACGTTCTTGCGGTCCCGGGCCTCGAGGGCGAAGCGGACGGGCTTCTTCGGATACGGCAGGAGGGCCGATTCGTGGTAGGTCCGGAGGACGCCCTTGACGCCCGCGTCGGAGGTCTTGTATTCGCCGAAGTAGCTGTCGAAGCCCTTGCTGAAGATGAGCGTGCCGCTCGCGGCGTCGTAGACCTTGACCTCGTAGCGGCCGAGGCCGAAGGGATCGATCAAGCGGGCCCGGGGACCGGCCCAGATCCCCTGGTCGTAGACCTGGTCCAGGGCGAACGACTCCGCGGCCGCGCTGCCCGTATGGAAATAATCGACCCTCATGGTCTTGTCGACGAACCAGGCGTCGAAGACCGGGCCCTTCTGGGCGCTGGCGCAGCCGGCGACGGCGGCGGCCAGGACGGCGATGGCGAACAGGCGTTTCATGGCTCCCTCCCTCAGTCCGGGCGGACGATCCGTCCGGCGGTTTCCTTGATGATCTTGAACGCGGCCGCGGCGGTGATGCCCGAGGCGTCCCGGCCGGGATTCAGCTCGACGACATCCAGGCCGACGATGCGGCCCCTGAGCGACTGGATGACCTGAAGGGCCTGGCGCGTGGTCAGGCCGCCGGCCTCGTGGTGGGACACGCCCGGGGCAAAGGCCGGGTCGAGCGCGTCCAGGTCGAAGGACACGTAGACCGGGTTGGCGAAGCGGAGATGGAGCGGGCCCTCGATATCCTTCATCTCGACCATGCGGACGCCGCCCTTGAGGGCCTTGGCCCGGTGGAAGGCGGTGATGGCCCGGACGCCGACCTGGACGACGCCGGCCGCCAGGCCGTCGTCGACGATCCGGGCGAAGGGGCAGGCGTGCGACAGGCGGTCGCCGTAGAGGTCGTCGTAGAGGTCCGGGTGGGCGTCGAAATGGAGGATGTCGAGGGGCCTGTGGTGCCGGGCGAAGGCCTTGAGCACGGGATAGGTGATCGAGTGATCGCCGCCCAGGACGATGGGCACGGCGCCCCGGTCCAGGATCTTGCCGACGCCTTTCTCGATGAGGCCGAACGTCTTGTCCATGTCGCCGCGCGTGTCGACGTCCCCGACGTCGACCAGGACCGTGTCCTCCTCGAGATTGACCCCGAGCTCGGTCCAGCCGCAGTAGCACTTGCCGGTCGATACGGCCCGGATCGCGGCCGGCCCGCCCGCGGCGCCCCGGAGGTAGCTCGACTTCTCGTCGAAGGGGACGCCCAGGATGGCCATCTTGTAGTCGGGATTCTCTTCGAGCGGCTTCGCCGCCCCGCCGAAATCGGACATCGTCGACCTCCTGGAAAACAGTGTCTTTGATTATAACGGATTCGGCCGGCCCTCCCAAGCGCCATGATCGTCGTTTTTGGCTGGTCCGGCGCCTTTTTTCTCCCAATGCGGGAGGCGGCCGATACTATTCGGGGGGATAAAAAAAGAGGGGGAGAAGGATCCTCCTTCTCCCTTTTCACAACCTTGGCACCGCCTCTTTCGAGGCCGTCGCGCCCTTGAAGGCCGCGACCGGGGCCAGAATCTCATGGCCTTCCCCGGGGGTCAATCGCCCGACCGGGTGAAAGCGGGGGTGAGAAAAGGGCCTCTTTCGCGCCCCCCAGGACTAGCCGAGAGGCCGCCCGGCGGCCATGGCGCCGCGCATCGCGGGCCTGGCCCGGGGCTAGCGGCCGTTGACTTTGGACCGCCGTTCCATAGAATAAGAACAATGGCCGACGCGATCCGCATCGAGAACCTCCGGAAAACGTTCCGGGTCGGCTTCATCCCCAAGTCCCGCCAGATCCTCAAGGGCATCACCTTCTCCGTCCGCGAAGGCGAGACCTTCGGCTACCTCGGCCCCAACGGCGCAGGCAAGACGACGACCATCAAGTGCCTGCTCGACCTCATCCACCCCGACGCCGGGGAGATCGCGATCTTCGGCCGCCCGGCGTCCTCTCCCCGGTCCCGCGAGGCCCTGGGGTTCCTGCCTGAGAACCCGTATTTCTACGACTACCTGACGGCCCGGGAATTCCTGTCCTTCACTGCCGACCTGTTCGGGCTCGGCCGGGCCGAGAAGGAGGAGCGCATCGCCCGGCTGCTCAAGCTCGTCGGCCTGGAGCGGGCCGCCGACCTGCCGCTGCGCAAGTATTCCCGGGGCATGCTCCAGCGGGCCGGCCTGGCCCAGGCCCTGATCAACGAACCGAAGCTCGTCGTCCTCGACGAGCCCCTGGGCGGCATGGACCCTCTCGGCCGCAAGGAGATCCGCGACATCATCGTCCGCTTCAGGGACGAGGGCAAGACCGTCCTCTTCACCTCGCACATCCTCCAGGACATCGAGATGATCTGCGACCGCGTGGCCATCATCGTCGGCGGCCGCATCGTCAAGGAGGGCGGCCTGCGCGATCTCGTCTCGGAGAAGGTCCTGTTCACCGAGGTGACCGTTTCCGGCCTGCCGCCCCAGGCCTTCGCGGGATTCGGCGAGGGGGTGACCAGCCGGGGCGACCGGGTCTTCCTCAAGGTCTACGACGAGGCCCGGGTGGACGAGATCGTCGGCCTGGTCCGCGAGCGCAAGGGCCGGCTCGTCGCCCTCAGCCCGCGGACCGAGACCCTCGAGGACATCTTCGTCGACACGGTGACGCGGACATGAAGATCGGGGCCATCGCCGGGATCACCTTCAAGGAAGCCAAGCGCGACCGCATCCTCTACCTGCTCTTCTTCTTCGCCGCGGTCGGCATCCTGGCCTCCCGGGTCCTGGCCGTCCTGACGGTCGGCGACCGGGTCAAGATCATCAAGGACGTCGGCCTGGCGTCGATCTCGATCTTCGGCGTCCTGATGGCCATCCTGATCGGCACCGGCCTCGTCTACAAGGAGATAGACAAGAAGACCATCTTCACGCTGCTGGCCAAGCCTCTCCACCGCGCCGAGTTCATCCTGGGCAAGTTCTGCGGCCTGGTCCTGACGCTCTTCGTCATGACCGCGGCCATGACCGTGATCTTCCTGGCCATCGTCTACGCCCACACGCTGAAGATCGAGGGCGGCCTCCTGGTGGCCGTGGCCTACATCTTCCTGGAGCTCATCCTCATCACCGCCGTGGCCATCCTCTTCTCCTCGTTCTCGACGCCCATCCTGAGCTCCCTCTTCGCCCTGGCTTTCTATCTCATCGGGCACCTGTCTTGGGGCCTCGAGCTCATCATCAGGAAGATGTCCCCGGGCCCGGGCCGGACGCTCGTCCGGGCCCTCTACGCGATCCTGCCGGACCTCGAGAACTTCAACTTCAAGACGGAGGTCGTCCACGGCCTGCCCATCCCGCCGGGCATCTTCCTTTCGTCGATCCTCTACGGCGTCTGCTACACGGCCTTCATCCTGACCCTGGCCGTGCTCATCTTCCGGCGCCGCGACTTCATCTGAGCATTCATGAAAACGCGCGCGAAGGTCCGGAGGGGCTCGGCCACCATCCTGCTCGTTCTCCTGCTCCTGGCGGGCGCGGCCGGGATCGTGGGTTTCAAGGCGGCGACGGACCGGGCCGTCCGCCGGAAGCTCCCCGGCTCTTCCATCATCTACATCCCCTCGGGCAAGTTCCTGAGGTTCGCGACCTTCGGCTACCGCGGCCTGGCCGCCGACCTGATCTACCTCTGGGCCATCCAGTATTACTCGACGCCGGCGATCGACGACCGCTTCGACCACCTCGACCATGTCTTCGCCATCGTCAACGAGCTCGATCCCCGCTACCAGGACCCCTACGAGGTCGGGGCCATGATCGCGGTCGACGGCCTCCGGGACATCCCCTCGATCGCCCGCAGGGCCGGGCGCGAGAAGGACATCCCGGCCATGGGCGGCTCGCTCCTCCGGTCCGCCTTCGCCATCCTCGACCGGGGCGCGGCCAACAACCCCGACCAGTGGATCTATCCCTTCGAGGCCGGCCACATCGCCCTGATGACCCTGAAGGACTATGCCCTGGCCGAGTCGTACTTCACCCGGTGCATGAAGATCCCGGGCGCCCCGGAGTTCGTCGAGCGGCTGCGGGCCAACGCCATCTTCAGGAAAGGCGACCTGAAGACCTCGTGGGACACGTGGCTCGACATCTATAAGCGAGCCCCCGACGAGCGGACCCGGAAGATCGCCTCGAACCACCTCTACAACGTCAAGGCGACGATCGACGGGGCCGCCATCGAGGAGGCCGCGGCGAAATACCGCGAGCGTTTCGGCCGGCTGCCGGCCGGCCTCGCGGACCTCGCCCGGGCCGGCCTTCTCAAGGAGGTCCCCAAGGACCTCGACGGCAAGGATTACATCTACGACCCGGCGACAGGAAAGGTGAAAACGGTGATCAGCCCATGGAGACGATGACTCTCGTCCTGGTCGCGGTGGCCGGCCTGGTGTTCGGCAGCTTCTTCAACGTCGTCATCTACCGCCTGCCGCGCGGCCTGAACCTGTCGCGCCCGCCTTCGACCTGCCCCGGTTGCGGCGCGCGGATCAAGCCCTACGACAACATCCCGGTCCTGTCCTATATCCTGCTCGGCGGCAAATGCCGGCGCTGCCGGCGCCGCATCTCCCCGGTCTACCCCGCCGTCGAGCTCCTGACGGCCCTCGGCTTCGTCCTCGTCTATTTCCACGCCGGGCGGGAGATCGGCCTCGACTTCTTCGCCGGCTGCCTCTTCACCGGCGCCCTCATCGTCCTCGGCTTCATCGACGCCGAGCACCAGATCCTGCCCGACGCCATCACCATGCCGGGCCTCGTCCTGGCCCTGGCCTACTCCTTCTTCCGCGACGACCTGACCTTCCGCGGCGCCCTGCTCGGGGCCGTCGTCGGCGGCGGATTCCTGCTCCTCGTTTACGGCGCCTACCGGCTCATCCGCAGGAAGGAAGGATTGGGCATGGGCGACGTGACCATGATGCTCATGGTCGGTGCCGCCCTCGGGCCGGCCCGGACGCTTCTCGTCCTCATCCTGGCGTCGCTCGCGGGGGCGATCTTCGGCCTCTACCTCGTCGCCCGGAAAGGCAAGGACTTCCAGTTCGCCCTGCCCTTCGGGACGTTCATCGCCCCGGCGGCCTTCGCGGCGATGATCTGGGGCCAGCCGATCGTGAGCTGGTACCTGAGCCGTCTCCCCCGCTAGACGCCGGGCGGCCCGCCCTTTTCAGGACCCGGATCGAGAGCACCGAGGCCGTGGAGTCCGTGACCTTGCACCGCTCCGCGACCGGCAGGCCCGGGACCCAGACGATCTCGCCGCGCGAGAGGAGGACCGGGAGGCGGTCGCGCCCGGCCGCGGCGACGCCCTTGGCCCGGAGGGCCTCCTTGAGCTTCTTCCGGCCCGGCGCGCCGAGCGGCCGGTAGAGATCGCCCGGCCGCCGGCTCCGGACCGTCAGCGGAAAGGCGAGCGAATCCGCGTCGAGGTCGGCGCCGGTCCGGTCGTCCTTGCGGAGCGGCCGGGCCGTCCCGCGGCCGTCGCCCCGGCGCAGGCGCCCTCGCAGGACCAGGCCGGCGGCGGGCAGATGGAGATCGCCGCGCCCGTCCCACAAGGTTTCGTAGGGCCTCGGCGTCGGGGCCATTTTCTTGAGCCCGACCCGGCCGGACTCCCGCCGCAGCGTGAGGCCCTTGCGAAGCGTCAGCTCCTTGCCCTCGCCGAGGGCCAGGAGGGCGGCCACGTCGTCGAAGGAGATGTCCCGCAGCCCCCCCGCGGCTTCGCGGAGGAACTCCCGGGCGACGCGCCGGGCCAGGGCCGGCAGCAGCAGGGGCAGGGTCTTCAGGTCCAGCGACAGGTCGCGGCCCCGGCGGAGGATGAACTCATCGAGGAGCTCGCGGACGAAGCCGTGGAGGAGCTCGTCGTCCTCGCGGACGATGCCGGCCAGGCGGGCCAGGTGCTGGACGATCCGGGGCTCATAGTCGCGGGCGACGAGCGGAAGGAGTTCGGCCCTGATGCGGTTGCGCAGGTAGCGGCGGTCGAGGTTCGTGGCGTCCTCGCGCCAGGAGAGCCCACGGGCGGCCAGCCAGGCCCGCAGGTCGGGCCCGGCGATCGCCAGGAGCGGCCGGACGACGGGACAGGGCGCGCCGGCGACGACCGGCGCGATCCCGGCCAGGCCGGAGAGGCCCGTCCCCCTCATCAGGCGCATGAGCACGGTCTCGGCCTGGTCGGTCATGTTGTGGCCGGTGGCGATCTTGGTCGCCCCGCCGTCGGCCGCGGCCCGGCGCAGGAAGCGGTAGCGCAGGTCGCGGCCGGCTTCCTCGAGGTTGAGCCGGCGGCGGGCGGCGAAGGCCCGGATGTCGGCCCCGTCCACGGCCAGGGGCAGGACCCAGCGGCGGGCCAGGTCCCGGACGAAAGCCTCGTCCGCGTCCGCCTCTTCCCTCAGCCGGTGGTTGAAGTGGGCCAGGCGGATCTCGAGAGGCATCTCCTCGCGGAGCTCGAGCAGGAGTACAACGAGCGCCACGGAGTCGGGCCCGCCGGAGACGGCGGCCAGGACGCGGTCGCCGGGAACGATCATTCCCCCGCCGACAGCCGTCGCCCGGAAGGCGGCGAAGACAGGGTCCGGGGGCTTTCGGGTTGTCATCGGCGCGCTTGGATCATTGAGCGGAGGATCCCGAGAAATGGCGGCGGAGGGATTTGAACCCCCGACACTGCGGATATGAGCCGCATGCTCTGACCAACTGAGCTACGCCGCCAGGGTGGAGAAATTCTAGCCGAATCGCCCCCCCAAGTCAACGCGCCGATCGGCCGAGAGTCCGCCAGCAAATGACAATGTAATCATGATGCCTCCTTGCCGGTTCACGGTATCGGGACCCTTCATGCGCGCCCCTAAGACCTGATGCCCGGAATCTCTCCTCAATTATCATCTTGCGTGCGGTGGGCTTGGATTCATGATGGTCATCTACAGCGTGACTGGAATCATAACCGGCGTGACAAAAGAAATCCTGCAGAACGTTAAGTGCCATACCAAATTCCACCGGATTTAGCATCGTAGTCAAGTAATCTAAAATGGTCCTTCTGTGAGCGGTTTATCGCTTGCGGCTATGCGGCGTCTTTGCAAGCCGCCAATCGATCCAAAGGTAGAGCAAGACTATAAGCGCGCTTAAAAGAAAGATCACCCAAGATGGGAGCAGAAAGGCTGCTTCCTTATTTCCAGACATAACTACTGCGACGCCCGCGAAATGGACGATCACAGCGGCCAACGCGCCGAAAGCACGGCGGGATAATATTGTGTTAACGCTCACCAGGAATAGATAATATAAGGCTATGAATAGTACGGCGCCTGCCCCACCTGGCCAAATAAGTTTGGCCAAGGGAATTGCCCATGACGAAAAAACCTTGACCGGCAATGGGCTTCCCTCCCCCCCGCCGGCAAAAAGCCAGATGGTTCCGAATGCGACTATTCCGTACATGCCCAATAGGGCTGCCCTTCTTAGCAGTGTCGCCATGCCTTTGTCCCTATCTCTCTGACAGATCTTCCTCTTTAAATCGCTTCTTTTAGCCTCTGTTCATACCCGTAGCAGAGATCCAGGGTGAGTTCGGCCATGGCAAGAGCAGGACTCCAAAAATCCAGGGGATTATCTGGATCTCTTCCCCCGAAGATATTTTCAAACCATTCCCATACATGACTGGCCGTTTCGACATACTTTCCGTGTGCAAACGAATCCTGGATAACATGGAGAGCTTTGCCGAATTCTATCGGATCAAGCGTTGAATTAGCGACATCGAATGCATTATCAAGATCTGCTGACGTTGGGAAATGCCATGTCTGCCGTTGTCGCTTATCTGGCAGTTCTAGCCAGGGGATAATCGTCTGGCCAATGAATATGAACGACCACCATGGTGTGCTCGTAGTGGACGGGCTTGAATCCACTCCCGCACACGCACCTGCAACTGTATCAGCAAGGCGGGCTGCAAAACCGGGATCCCAGCCCTTAAACGCCATTAGCATCGCCTTATAGGTGACGTTATAATGGACCTTCGATTTCCATTTCCCTGCTCGATCGATATTGATTAGCGGGCTATTGCCACAATAGGTATAGAGATTATTGGAGTGCGGCTCAATTAGGAACCCGCTTTGTATCGTTAGAGGGTCTGTGGAAATGAACCTGTACTGCGACTTATCGTAATACCTCGCCCCGAAGTAATCGAGATCCGACTCCCCGTCGCGCTCCTTGCCGGAGAACTTGAGCGCTGGGTCGAAGGTGTTGACCCAGGTTCTCTGGATTCCGCCGTAAGGATCATGGGCCGCGGAATAGACCACCGTGCCCGTATCGTCCGTCACAATCCGGGTCGAATTGATCTGGTCGCTCATGTAGTAAAGGTACTGGGAGGTCGAGGGCCTGTATTCCGCGACAAGCTGAGCTCCCATATAGAGGTAGTCCCTGACGCAATCGCCGATGAGATTATATTCCACCACAAGCCCCCAGCCTCAGCGCCTTAGCCATTCGTGGTTCGGATCGACCAGGACGCGCAGGGGTTTCTCCGACAAAGAGACCTCCTGCCGGATCGAAAGGGTCTTGTTCCCCGTGACGCTCACCTGGGCGCATCTCTCGAGCCGGTTCTTTTCGAATTCCACGTAGACCGGGAGCACGCTCCGGAAATCGTCCGGAACCTCGGATTGCGCGATCTCACCGACCAGCCGGTAGCGCCCTCCTCCCGCTTCTTCGACGCGCACGGCCGCCTTGACCTTTGGAATGGCCGTTCCTTCTATCCATTCGCGGAAGAACCAGCCCATGTCCCCGCCGCAGGCCGCGGGAGCGTGGCGCTCGACGATCTTTTGGAAATCGGCCGTCGTCGGGTTCCGCCCGGCCCAGGTCTTGGCGAAATCCCTCATCGTATCAATGAACGGCTGTTCGGGATTCGGGCTCTGCGCGTCCCAGAATAAATTCCTGAGCATATGAACGACGTACGCCCCTTTATCATATACGATCGCTTGATAGTCGGCGGACGCGCCTGGCCCCCCTCCGACCATCAAGCGGGGCCCCAGGGAGATCGGGCCCGTTTTCCAGGTGTCGCGCCGGGGATGCCATGATGTGCCCAGAATGTCCTTTCTTGCCCTCTCCCAGAATTTGATGGACGCCTTCGGTCCCAAGGCTTTTTCGACGACCAGCCCGACCGTGAATTCCGCCAGCCCCTCCTCGAGCCAGACGTCCCGGTAGGTCGCCGAGCCAACGGCGTGCCCCCACCACTGGTGGGCGAATTCGTGGGGCGTCACTTCTTCTGCAAAATACTTGGCCTCGCCGATAGTTATCCAGACCATGTCCCGCGTCATCCAGTCGAGGAACGCGACGAAGGGAATATAGATCAGCGTCGGCCAGCTCTGCCCGAACGTCCATTCCGGCTGCTCCGTCACGGCGATGTCGTTCTGGGGAAGGGGGCCGAAATAAAGCGTCCCCACGCGAGCCGTGTTTATACAATCGGCCAGAATGTCCTCGGCCATGGATACCGGGTCGTAGCGAGCGGTGCGCGCAACTCCGCCATCCATAGATCCTGACGCCGCCATCTCGCGAAAGTCTAAGAAAGTAAAGGGTGCGCTGGGATTAGGGTAAACCCGGATCTTGACTCCTGAATCCGGATCATCATTTTTGATCAGCCGGAATATCCCAAAATTGAAACCCGCAACACGGACGGGCCCCTCGGTCGTGTAGCGGAAGACGGCGGAATCGCCTTCCTCGCCGGAATCGACGGGCCGGCCTGTTGAAACGATGGTGACGAGATTCCTCTCGGCCGCCTTGTTTGCGATATTCTTCGGGACCCGGTACTCTAGGTCATAATCGGCCCAATCCCGGAATCCGTTCAGCGCCGGATACCAGTTCTGGCGGGCGCCGACATAGAAGTTGATCCCGCCCGCTTTGTGAAGGACTTCATCCCCCTGATACTGAGCGCTGAGTT
The DNA here is from genome assembly GCA_039683095.1 of Acidobacteriota bacterium. Classification (NCBI taxonomy): domain Bacteria; kingdom Pseudomonadati; phylum Acidobacteriota; species Acidobacteriota bacterium. The sequence goes on from JBDKSB010000012.1 coordinate 704,617, forward strand.
CCGCCTCCTCCCCCAATGCGAGGGGCCGGTCAAGAACCACGAGGACGGGATCGGCGCTCTTCTCGTCTCCCTGAATGTAAGGAATATCCGCGGCCGGCCCGTCCCGCCTCTTGAGCCGGATCGACGACAGCCTCAATTTGGCAAAAATGTCGAGGGGTATGACTCGCACGCCGTCGCGTGTCGCGCGCAGCCGAAGCGTCGTCCGCCCTTCGATGTCCAAATTCCTGCGGATGGTCGTTTCGATCGAGTAATGCAGAGCGACGAGGTCGGCGGAAAGATGGGCCGGTGTGGAGGCCTGGGCCGCGATTGGGCGTTCGCTGTACCAGATGCCGCCTTTTTTCCCGCGGAGAACGATGAGAGACGTCGTTTCCGGGCCGCTGTCCGTCTCGAGCCAAGCCCGAAGCAGGCCGCGCGGTGAAAATGCCGCGACAGATGGCGGGAGTTTATGGCCGTTGAAACAAGCCAGGAAAAGCCCTTGAGCCGCAGGGGCGGCCTCCACGAGATCCGGAACAAGCCTTAACCTGAGGTCGACGTGAAGTGCTTCACCCGCTTTCTCGAGCGCGCCGTTGTAGATCGAAGCGAGTTTCTCCAGCTGGCCCTGAGCCGATGGTTCCGCCAGCAGGAGCTCCTCACCGCTCCCATCCGTAAAGAGAAAGACGGCTTCCTCGAACACGTCGGTGAGAACCGGGAGACGCTTTTGCCCCAACCGGCGGCCGAGGAATGACCGCTCGCTTTCGGTCGCAGGCTTGAGCTCGAACCGGCCTTTGCCCCTGAAAACCCCGCCCACGATCCGTCCAGAGACCTCCGTGAGCGGAAAGAACGCCCCCGACTCCAGACGAAAGGTGAAGGCGTCGCGCACGAGGACGACCCCGGCCACGGGAACTCCGTTCTCCTGGGGGCGGCACGCGAGCAGTTCTTCCCAGACCTCGGCCCCGGACCCGGCGGCGGCCGGGACCGCTTCAACGTATAACGTTAAAATGATCGAACCTGCCACAAGTAACAGCCGGGAGCCTATCCTTAGAGGACGAGATCCGATGCCCACCGGCATCTCCTCCACGGGGCGGACGCTGCCTTCATTTCCGTTGGCGTAGGTTCAATTCTGCCTCGAATAATAAACGATCTTTTTCAAGAATTCCAGTTGAGCCCGGATTCTCATCTCTATGCGAGTGTTCCCCGGAATAGAGGCTGTCTTATGGGCGTATCTCTCCCGCTCAAGGAGGCCGTAGCCTAAGGAAAAGACGATGCTGCGCCAATTCGACTCGTTTTCTAATGCCGCAATGAACAAGGGATAATGCTCCAGGAAGACGTCTTGGACAACGCCATCCATAACTTCATTATGATACGCGCTGTCGCAATGAGTCACCAGGCAAAACAAAACCCTGACTTTCCCTTTATCGATATCCTTCTTAATCCATTTTTCCAGGATCAGGATTGAGTTGTCCTTTTCCTGAAGGGTCCTGGTTTCGTCGATACGGAGGTCATCATATCGGCCAATCGTGGAACATAGATTATAAACGTCTCTCAGTTCATCCAATTTTCCCGCCGGATCTTTCAAGAACTCGCCGAATTTCACGAGTTCATTCTGCTTTTCGCCATCAAGGTCACGGAAAAATCCAAGAAACTTGTTTTCGGCTTCTTGATCTTTGAGCCCTGATAAGATTTCCCTGAGCCCCTTCCTTTCTCCCGAAATGCTATCGATATCGGCCTGCAACATGAGTTGTGTTAGGTCCCCCCAATCCTCCCTCCGCAGCAATTCTAGTGCGAACCATTCCGGCCTGGACCTCGCGATCTCGATGATCCTGGATATGATCGGCTTTGGCGCCTCATACGACGTAGGGGATGTATAGGCTCTTAGCAAAAAGAAAGAGGACGTCGAGCTGGACCGCGTCGACGTCGGCGGCCGGGAAGTGCTTGGAAAAGAGGTCTGCGAGATAATTGGTCCCTTTGATTTCGTTGTTGATCATCGTCCAATAACTCAATTGGTCGATCTCTTTGATCAGAGGGAAATTCGCCGTAGGATCGATCTGGAAACGCCCAAGGAGGCCGGAAACTCGATCCCAAGCCTCTGACTCGGAATAGAAAGAATCCTGAGGGAATATGGGGAGGAAATGAGCGCTTAAAACGCAGAAAACTATCAAGATCAATGTCGTCAGAGGCTTTTTGGCCATAACTATGTTCATTAGTCTAATCGACTATGGTCTGTAACTGGCGGCCTGTCCTCTCGAGAACGCATGCATTTATACAATTGACACATTTCTCGATAAGGGGCATCAGGCTCTCGTCGGTCACTGACCTAAGTATTCTTATACGCCCAATGAGATAATCATCATGCTCCTTCTTTTTGCCCTCCATATAGAACTGATCAATGCTCTTGCCACAGCATATGACATCAAGGTGCTCAATATTACATCTCAGAACTGCCAGAAACAGCCGCGGATTAGTATCTGATAAATCACCGAGTAGATTATAGAGCTCCTCCGAAAAACCACCATCAGAAACGTTAAATAAGCGAAATGCAATTGCTATAGCTTCCTTGTCCGTCTGCATCGGCTTTTCGAGGTCATGAAGATGGTCATAGAGATAACCGGCCGCCCTGTAAAACCCTTGGTTATCCCTGTCTTTTATCGGAACCGAGGATTCAGGGAGAGCTAAGAATAGCTTATATGCATTTTCGGGAGTGGGACTGGAAAAGTACGCCTGTGCTGTCTTAAGAATCCAATCCCAGTCCGCGGCCCTTTGCTGGGCCTTCAAATCTGATCGAACGATGAATATGAGCCCCAATGAGAATAAGATGCAGGAGCCTAGTTTCGTTGGCCGATCATAACGCATTGGTTTCCCCTCCCGGAATGTTCTCAAAAGAGTTGGCTTAATCCTCCTAGTCAGCATACCCTACCACCTTATACCAATAGCTGATGTATGGTGGTGTTCACAACTTGGCATAGGAGGTAGGCCATCGTAAACTCTCTTCGAACGGCAATCCGAAAGAGAGGAGACGTTTTACTACGATGGCCCAGCAGCATTATAGGACACCCTTCAAAAAGGCATTATCGCAGTTGATTACAGAGCTGGATCCTTCCCCCTAATTCCCCTTAAGCAGATAAGCTTCACATAATCGCGGTCGCTGCCACGATGGCAATAAAAGATAGCAAATATGAGTTCTCAATCGGCGAGCCCAGAAAAAAGACGGGCTGTCTATAAGGATGTACCCGAACCACTACTCCCCTTTTCGCATCAATATATATCCCGCAGGTTTCATATGATTGGAGAGACTTTCTTGAATAGCAATACTCCACAATGTCCTCCTCGGGAGGCACAGCTTCATCTGTTGGCTTATAATAAGATGCCTTCTTTATGAATTGGGGCTTACCCAGGACTGCAATTACATCGGCTTCTGTCATTCCTGTTCTCAATGAAGAGAGTTTGTCTTCAAAATCGGCTATTTTGATTCTATAAAAGGCTTCAAAAGAAATAATAATCGCGAGCCAAGCCAGAAAGGCAATTATAATAACCCATAGCGCTAAACCTCTCCCGCACAGTCTTTTTAATACTCTGCTTCGCATTCGCCCTCCAAGGTTTCAAGGATGCGCCGCCGAATAGACCGCCGTGCCCGTATCGTCCGTAACGACTCGGGTCGAATTGATCTGGTCCCCCTGGGAGTAATAGTACTGGGAGGTTGGGGGCCTGTATTCCGCGACAAGCTGCGCGCCCATGTAGATATAATCCCTGACGCACTCGCCGTAGAGATCATATTCCGCGAGAAGGCGCCCGTCGAACGAATAGATATAGAAGGACCCGCCGGCGGGGGCGGCGGACATCATCTTAGCCGTGCTCCGGACCTCTTTGCTATCAACCAGGAAAGAAAGATATATCCCACGACGAGGGCGAAAGAAACCAGGCAAATGGCATAAAAAAACGCCTCCCTAAATCCCCCCAGCATCCAAAGATCCAATTTTGGATGCGGCGTCAAGACAAGGAAGCTTCCCAAGAAGTGGAAAAGAAGCGGAACAATGAGACCCGCGACACGCCTAAAGGCCGTGGCCCCTTTTATGATCCGGAAAAGGACCAAAAGATAGAGGAAGATGAAAACGATCAAGAGGACGGCCATGATGATCGGCATTGCCACCCTCTCATTCATCCCGTAATGATCTATCAGCCCTTCTATCGGCGAATCTAGCCTGAGCGCCAGAAGGCCCGCCCAGGAAGAAAGGATCGCGGAAGGGAGGGAGCACGCGCTCCCCATATCCATGCCGGCCAGAAAGATAAGGAAAAAAGAAAGGACTGCGTACCCTATGGCAAGACTTCCTGGCCGCACCCTGCGCCCGAGTATCATGATGCCGTCGCGTCGATTCAGGGTGTCGAGGTTATTCATGCCGCGTTCCTTAGACCTGATGCTGAAGTCTCCCGTTCCCTCTCTGAATCAAGGAGGAGAAGAGGCAATCGTTTTCTTCATCGTCCTCGCCATTGCCCAATCGATCCAAAGATACGAGAGCACAAGGGCCGCTCCCGCTAAATAGCCGAATCCTCCAACGTACGGGTAATCGGACTTGGGCCCCGACCCCTTTGTTAACAATACCAATAGGCAGCCGAGACCTTGAATAGCCGCAGGCACAAAAGGGAAAGCGAATTTTGATCTGGGCGCCATCCACGTCGTTATTAAGAAGAGAGCCATGTAATAAAGCAGGCTTAGGGCGATTAGTCCCCACAACGTTCCCCAAAACAGCTTAGCCAAGGCGACTCCCCAAGACAAGATGATCGCCGAAGGAGTCGGCTCGCCAAAGCTATTGAAGAACCATATTGCGACAAAGGAGAGAGCTAAATATGCTAGGAGCAGGAATATCCTTAGTATTATTCTCATTGACTCAGCCTCTGTTCAAATGCTGCGCAGAGTTCCATAGTAAGGTAGGCGGCCGCAAGGGCTAGACTGCCAAAATGGAGTGGATTATCCGGATCCTCACCCATACCTAGCCATGAGAGTAATGTATCTACGGCGTGACTAGAATCATATCCGGCGTGACAAAAGAAGTCCTGCAGAACGTGAAGCGCCTTGGCAAATTCTTCCGGATCCAGAGTCGTAGTCGCAGTCTCCCAAGCGCGATCCCAATCCTGAACTGATGGGAAGTGCCACTCTTTTCTCTGCTCCTTTGAGGGAAATACCCAGTAGCCCATTGGACCATAGGCGTTATAAGCACCTGTAAACACAAAATAAGGCGTGGAAGTCGTTTCGGGGTCGCTATCCACATTCGCGCAAGCCTTTGCTACGAGCTTTGCCAGGATTTCCGCGGCAGTACGCTCCCATCCAGCAAAGGCGCGCATCATAGCCTAATAAGTGGTCCGATAGTGCCAATCCGCCGGCCATTTTCCAGTTTGGTCAAATAAAGTGATTGGGTTGTCATTGCAGTAACTATATAAGTTCCAGGAATAGGGTTCCATAAGGAATTCTAGCCGAGTCATGGCCGGATCCACTGAAATGAACCTGTACTGCGACTTATCGTAATACCTCGCCCCGAATTAATCGAGATCCGACTCCCCCGTCGCGCTCCTTGCCGGAGAACTTGAGCGCAGGGTCGAAGGAATTGACCCAGGTTTGCTGCACACCGCCGTAGGGATCAAACGCCGCTGAATAGACCACCGTGCCCGTATCGTCCGTAACGACTCGGGTCGAATTGATCTGGTCGCTCGCGTAGTAAAGATACTGGGAGGTCGAGGGTCCGTATTCCGGGACTAGCTGAGCGCCCATGTAGATATAATCCTTGACGCACTCGCCGTAGAGATTATATTCTGCCAGGAGGCGCCCGTCGAACGAATAGATATAGAAGGACCCGCCGGCGGGGGCGGCGGACATCATCTTAGCCGTGCCGCCGCTTGCCGGCTGCGTACCTCCGGCGCTATCGCCGGACGACGACGAGTGTCCTGTGCGCTTCTCCCGGGGTTCCCATGTCAGCGAGCGCCGAGGACCGGGAGTCACCGATCTCTCCCTGTCGTCGTTCCTCAAGGCTTCGATTTCGAGCCCGCTAACTGAGGCCTCAGTTGATCCAGCGGCATTCCCGGCAATTGCGAAAGGATCCGCGCTCACGGCAAACGGCACCCTTGCCGGAAAGGAGATCTGCTTGGCGATCGAGCGGCTGGGCTCGTCGGTCTCGGGCTCCAGGCGCATGGCCCGGGGCTTGGAAATGAACTGCCGGTCGTCGATGAGAGGGCAGAAGCCCTCCGTGTCGCTCGGCGCAACTCTCGGCTCGGTTGTTTTCTCTGTCCGGTCATCCATGGCGACCGTCAAGCCGTCCGAAGGAATCGCTCCGAGGCGCCGTCGTTATATTCGAAGGTGGCGGGGTTGGGGCAGGGCGGCGTAAATGAATCCAGCCTGTAATATCCATTGGCGAAGGCGCTGACCGAATAGCTGTAAGTGACGTCGTGCGTTCCGTCGAAATTGCTCAGCGTGATGGACGTCAATCGCGCCGGATTGCTCCCATTATAAGCCTTATGGAAAGTAATGACGCGCCCGCAAGCGTCGGTGATAGAAGATATTGACCGGTAATTGTCAGCCGGATCGTAGTCAACTTGGATAGAATTTCCCTTGGCATCCTCGATCTTCGTCACAAAATAAACGGTCTCATCCCCCCCGCCCGCGAGCGGTACCGACGCTGAGCGTGAGAAGGTCCAAACGACCCCGTTCTGAAAATATAGTCTTGGATCAATTAGTGGAGGGATCCCTTTATTGAGCTTAAGGAATCCCTTCGTGATATGCTTTCCGACACCATAGTTGTCTGGGTAGGCCGTCTCTCGTCTGCCGTCCGGGAACTCGATGATGGGCAGGCTCGAAGTTGCCTGGTGAAGGATGCCCATGTGCATCGACCAACCTAGGCCAAGCATGGACTTCGGGTACGCTTGGACGCTGCCCTGCCCGGGCGAGCCGTCGCCGAGAACCTTCGAGTTATATACACGCCATACCTCAAGGTTGAGCCCTTCGGGTCCGGGAAGGAATATGTCCCTATAAGCCAGCATAAGATTTCCGGTGAAGAGATCCACGATCTCCATGGGAACCGATGAATAGGTCCCATGGCCGGCCACGCTTCCAGTCCTGTCGAAAACACCGCTTTGGGCTCTGAGAGCGCCGACTGTAACGATGAAGATGGCGAGCGTCAGAAGAAGCCGCTTGGCTGACCCCTTGTACATTCTTTCCCCCTTTGTATTACAGGCCCGAGACATAAAGAATGGACTCGGATTAGCGGGAGGGCAAGAAAACGCGCAACAGAAGGCAGCCCCTGTCGCTGCATCATGAGGTTCCCGCCACTAAGAATAAGTGCGGAGGAGAAGAAAATCAACAAATTATTGAATTATATTCTAAGGATTGAATGGTCCCGGCTGGACCGGCGGCCGGTCCTGAAGCTCGAATAACCGCTTCAGTCCCTTGGCCCGGCCGTGGAAATGCCGCCCGCTCCCGCCGGCCAGGGCGTAAAGCCGAAGGCCCGGGATGCTGAGAACCCTCTGGAGCGGCAAAGAGAGATGGCACGCGCCGCCGGAGGGGAAAGCCAGCCGGCCGGCTATTGCCAGATCGGGGCCTCGGTCTCCTTCTTGAAGGAGAAGCGGCCCTCGCGGAAGAGGCGGATGCAGGCATCGACGACGCGGGTGTCGTAGCGGATCCCCCGGCCCTTGCGGATCTCCTCGAGTGCCTTCTCGATCCCCAGCGCCGGCCGGTAGGGCCGCAGCGAACAGACGGCCTCGACGACGTCGGCGACAGCCAGGATGCGGGCTTCGGGCAGGATAGCGTCGCCGGCGAGCCCCTCGGGATAGCCGGACCCGTCCAGCCGCTCATGGTGCTGGAGGATGATGTGGGCCACGGGCCAGGGCAGAGCGATGTCCTTGATCATCTCGAAGCCGACCCGGGGATGGTCCTTGATCAGCTGGAACTCGGACTTGGTCAGGCGGCCGGGCTTGGCCATGATCTCCGCCGGCGCGGCGATCTTGCCTATGTCGTGGATGATGCCGGCCATGTGCAGGCCCTCGATCTTCTCGCAGGGCAGGCTGATCTCCTGGGCGATGGCCACGGCCAGGCCGGCGACACGGTGCTGGTGCCCGGCCATGTAGGGATCCCGGAGCTCGAGGGTCATGGACATGGCCCGGAAGGTCCCCTCCAGGGACCGCTCCAGGCGGTCGAGCGAATTCTGGAGGTAGTCCTCCGAACGGCGCGTCTCGAGGACCTTGCCGTGGAGCTCGTCGTTGGCCCGGGCCAGCTCCGCGGTCCGCTTGTCGACGAGATGGTCGATCTCGACCCTGGCCAGCCGCAGCTCCCGCTCGATGCGGACCCGTTCCGCGTCGTCCTTCTCCATCTGGGCGGCCAGCCTGGAGGCTTCGTCCCCGAGCGAACGGTTGCGGCTCTCAAGGTCACGGATGGTCTTCTCCAGGCCGTCGAGCATGCCGTTGAACGTTCGGGCCAGCACGCCGGTCTCGTCCCGGCCGAAGACGCGGGCGCGCTGCCTGAGGTCCCCTCCGGCCAGCCGCTCGGCCGTCCGGGTCAGCTGGACGATGGGCCGGGTGATCCGGCCGCTGATCAGGGCGACCAGGCCGACGCCGAGGACGAAGATGGCCAGGCCGGCCACGAGGGTCGCGCCGCGCCGGCCGTACAGGATCTGGGACAGGGCGACGCAGGCCGCCATGAGCAGGCCGAAGAGGAGGAGCATCAGCGTCCGCAGCTTGCGGGGCCCGAAGGCGGCCAAGCTTGTGTCCGGGGAGGTACGGCTCATTGCGGTCGTGATCCTTGGATCGTTCGCCACCAGGATAGCCCAGCTCCCAGGGTAGACAATGCCCTTTGGGGGTGATTTTGCCGGGTCCCCCTTCCCCCCCGGCGGGGAGAGGGGGTGAGGCCGGCCCGGGCCCCGGGCGCGTTACCAGCGCTTGGCCTTGGCCGGCTCCATGCGCCTGAGGTCCAGGCCGCGCTCGACGGCCCCGATCCGGTAATGGCAGATCTCGCGGAGCGACGACGGGTGGTGGAGGACCTCCGAGAGCGACTGGGCTCCGACCGCCCAGACGCCGCCGCCCCGGACCACGGCGACCTTGTAGTCGTGGAGGGCGCGGATGAGCGCGGCGGCGGAGACGTCCGGCGGCAGGACGGGGATGACGAGATAGAGGAACGAGCCCTCGGCGTCGATGGGGATGATGCGGTCGGCCGGCGCATTCTCGCCGGGATAGGCGAAGTAGGCCGAGGCTTCGGCCTCGGCGACATGGCAGTGCATGACCGATTGGAAGTCGCTCGCGGCGTAGATGGCCTTGTGGAGCGCGATCTCCGCGTCGTCGCCCAAGCCGGCGGCCAAGGGGACGCTCAGGAGCGGGCCGCCGACGTCGCGCGGCATCGAGGCCTTGGGGGCGTAGAGCATGGAGGCCACGCCGCGGACCGACATCGAGCCCGTGTGGAAGGGCGAGAGCCGCGATTCGAAGATGCGATGGCCGGCCTTGACGAACTCCCGCAGGATCTCCTCCTCCTCGCGGAAGTCCGAGCGGTCGTCGCCCTCGATCTCGTAGTCCGGCGGCGGCGCGGCCAGGGTCCCGGCGGGATCGGCGGCCATGGCCCGGCGGATAGCGTCGACATCGACACGGATCCTCTGTAGGTTCCGGACCACGGCCCCGGCGTAGTTGCCGACACAGAGCCGGAAGAAGGCCTCGCGCAGGCTCCGGCCCTTGGCCATGGCCCCGTGGCCGAAGATGACGGTCAGCGGATGGTCGGCCAGCCGCTCGGGGATCGTCCGGGTCAGCTCGGGCGAGCCGCTGGGCACGGCGAACCAATCGACGGGGATGGCCGGGCCAAGGCAGTGGCGGGCCAGGGGGTCGACCGGGACGAAGTCCGGCGGCTTTTCCGGCTTGGGGGCGTCGTCGAGCGTGGCCATGACCAGGTCCTTGAGATGGGCGTGCATCGAGGCCCGGACGCCCGGCAGGGCCAGGATGCGGGCGTGGATATCGGTCTCCGAGGAGGCCTTGTAGTAGCCGTAGTCGGTCTCCGTGGCCGAGAGGAAGCAGATCTGGCTCGGCTCGAGGTCGCCCTTCTGCGAGCCGGTGGCCGTGATGACGATCTCGTCCCGGCCGTCCGCGCCGGTCCGGCGGACGGCCATGTTGCCGCTGTGGCTGTCCTGGATGTCATAGGCGAGCGAGGCCCGGCCGAGGGCCTGGAACTCCCGGAAAAGATCGCCCGCCGCCTGCCACTTGGATCCGCTCATCGCCGGCTCTCCTCGATCCGCAGGGCCCGCAGGAGCCCGGGCGTCGGACGGCCGTCCCGGTCCCAGCCGCGGACGTCGTAATAATCCCTCTTCATCCGCTCCTGGTCGTCCCGGCTGACGCGGCGCTCCCGGCCCTCGATGACGATGGGCGCGTCGGCGAAGCGGTCCGGCAGGGCGTCGTCGTCCGCGGTCGCGCCGGCCTCGATGTTGAACTGCCGCTCGAGCGCGGCCACGCGGTTCTCGATCTCCTCGAGCCGGGCCACGGAGAAGTCGCGGCCGGTGACGCCGCTGACCATCCGGGCCCAGGGGTCGGCCGAGAAGGCGTAGCCGGTGAAGCGGCAGACTCCCAGGCTGTCCTGGAGGATGCCGAGGTTCTGCATGTTGCGGATGGCGATGGGCGACTGGAGCAGGCTGAAGCGCGGGATCTCCTTGGCCCCGCCGAAAAAGGCCAGCGACACGGCGTAGCCGCCGCGGAGATGGCAGGCCCCGGACGGCGAGGTCATGTAGCCGAGGGCCTGGGTGTAGGAGGCCCGCGGGTCGTAGGCCGGGAGCTCCAGCTTCTTGACGGTCATGGCCAGGTCCGGACGGCCGCGGCCGGCGGCCAGGCGGTAGGCCCCTTCGGCCAGGGCCGCGCCGATCCCCTCGCGCCGGGCCGTCATCCCGACCAGCGCCTCGAGGGCCTCGGCGCCGCCGAACGAAAGGTCGATCCCTCCCGTCTCGCCGGGGTCGATGAGCCCGAGCCCGGCCAGCTCCATGGCGCAGGCCACCGTGCCGCCGTAGCTCATGGTGTCCAGGCCGAGCTCGTTGGCCCGGTAGTTGGCCCGGGTGATGGCGGCCATGTCGTAGATGCCGCAGAGCGGGCCCATCAGGACCATCGTCTCGTACTCCGGCCCTTCGCCGCGCTCCTCGCGCCCGTCGCGGCCGGCGACGCGGGTGTGACGCTGGCAGCCGATCGGGCAAAGGTAGCAGGAGCCGGCCTTCTCGAGCAGGGTCTTGGCCAGGGTCTCCCCGGAGACGCGATCGACGTCCTCGTCGCGGTGGGTGCAGTCCTGGAAGTTCCGGTGCGGCAGCATGGCGATGAGGTTGATCAGCTCGACCAGCCCGGCCGTGCCCAGGTCGCGCATGAGGCGCTTGGTGACCGGGGCCTGCTTCATGAGGTAAAGGCCCTGGTCCAGGCCGGACTGGAACTTCTCCTTGTCGGCGACGGCGATCTTCTCCCGCCCCCGGACGCGGACGGCCTTGAGCTTCTTGCCGCCCCAGACGGCGCCCGCCCCGCACCGGCCGTAGACGCGGTTGCGGTCGTTGGCCACGACGGCGAAGCGGACCAGGTTCTCCCCCGCCGGACCGATGCAGAGGACGCGGGCCGGCCGCCCCGGCTCGGAGGCCGCGGCCAGGAGGTCGTTCGTCTCGTGGATCGTCTTGCCCCACAGGTCGTCCGCGGGCCGGATCTCAGCCCGGCCCGGGGCGATGTCGATCATCACCGGGAAAGCCGCGGCGCCCGTGACGACCAGGGCGTCCCAGCCGGCCGCCTTGAAGGCCGCGCCCCAGGTCCCGCCGGAATTGGACGTGCCGATGACGCCCGTGAGCGGCGACTTGAAGACCATGTGGCCCCGGCCGGCGGTCGGGGCGCTCGTGCCGACGAGCGGCGAGGAGGCGATGACGAAGGCGTTGTCCGGCCCCAGCGGCTCGCAGGCCGGGTCGATCGTGTCGTAGAGGAGCCGGGTCGCCAGGCCCCGGCCGCCGAGATAGTCCAGGGCCGTGGCCGGGTCGAGCGGCTCGGTCCGGACCTCGCCGCGGCTGAGGTCGGCGACGAGGACCCGGCCGAAGTAGCCGGAGATAGGATAGTCGGACATCGTCGGCGTCTACGATATCAAATCGCCCGGCAGCCCGCAAATGCGTCGGGGTCGGCGGGCCGAACGGCCCGAATGATCCTCGAGCCGGGCGAAGACGGCCCCGGGGCTCACCCCCCGCCGAGCATGGGGAAGATCGCCAGCGTGTCGCCGTCGGCGAGCGGCGTCGACAGGCCGCGCGAGGGGGGCGCGCCGTTGATCAGGACGACCAGGTGCGGCTTGAGCTCGGCCCCGGCGAAGATCTCGGCCCGGCGGGCCTGCGTGTCGGTCAAGACTTCCAGGACGTCGCCGACCGTGGCGGCCTCGTCGAGGACGAGGCCCCGCTCGCGGGCGCCGAAGAGGTCTCGGAAATAGGCGAAGAACTTGATCTTGAGGGTCATGTGGTCTGAGCGGCTCCGAATAGACGGCGTTCCAGGCTGGCCCGGGCGGCCGGGTCCCGGACGTCGACGACCGCCGAAACCGGGCGGGCCAGGAGGGCGGCGAAGTCGTCGAGGATGTCCTCGCGGATGACCAGGAGGGAACTCCCGCTCCGGACGGCGAGCGCGCCGCGCAGGGCCGCCCACAGGCCGCCGCCCGCGAGCTCCAGGGGACCCGCCTCGTCGACGACCAGGAGGCCTTGGGGACGGGCGTCGCGGAGGATCGCCCGGGCCCGTTCGAGCGCCTCCGGGACGAAGATGTAAGGACCGACGCGTTCGGCCCCGGCTTCCACGTCCCGGCGCAGGTAGGGCCGGCGCCGGCCCGTGCCGATCTCGAGAAGATCGTAGCCGGTCCCCGCGCCTCCGGCTGCCGCCGGGCTGAGGAACCCGTCGCAGGCCAGGCCCCGCGCCCGCCAGGACGCGAGACAGCCTGCGAGCAAGGTCGTTTTGCCCCCGTGGACGGGCCCGGTCAGAACGAGGATCATCGGCCTACGCCGGGTCATTCACGAGCGTTTTCATGAATGGTCCGGGCTAGCGGATGTTGACGGTGGCCTCGCCGGTCTCCAGGACGATGGCCTGGCCCATGGGGCTCCCGGCCGAGGCGCTGGCGAACCCCAGCGAGGCCTGGCCCTGGCTGACCGAGGTGAACACGAGCACCGCCAGGACGCCCCGGCCCTTGAAGCCGCGGCCGCCGGGAGGGCTGGAGAAGCCGATCGTGCAGGTCCCGCCGCTGATGCTCTTGAGGAAGGGAACGTTCTCGCCGAGCTGGCGCAGGCCGCCCCCCTCGAGGACGTCCTTGAGCTTGAGGATGCGCGGGTCGAACGTCAGCACCAGGGAGGCGTTGCCGATCTCCTGGTCGCTCGAGAGCTCGACGTTCATCCGGAACTCCCGCTCGCGCGGGGCCTCGAAGCTGGCCGGCGAGAGGTAGACGCCGCTCGCGCCCTTGTCCTCGGGCTCGGCCGGCTCTTCCCGGGCCGCCGCGGCCGCCTCGCGCGGATTGGACGCGGCGACGCCCGAGATCCCGCCGGTGACGCCGGAGAGGTTGTCGGGATCGACCCAGAGGGGCTTGGCGTCTTCCTCGGAGACGGCGAGCTCGCGGATGATGTGCGGGGTGATGGTCAGGACGACGTCGGTCTGCTGGATCTCCTTCTTGGTCGCGGCGAAGAGGTTGCCCAGCAGGGGGATGTCCTTGAGCCAGGAGATGCCGCCGACCGAGACCCGCTCCTCGTCCCGGAGCAGGCCGGCCAGCAGGTTCGTCTCGCCGTCCCTGAGCCGGACCGTGTTCTTGACCTCGCGGTTGGCGATGATCGGGATGTCGGCCGTCCCCGTCCCGGCGATCGAGGAGATCGCGATCTCGATCTCCAGGGTGACCTCCCCTTCCAGGTGGACCTTGGGCGTCATCTTGATGGTGATGCCGATGTCCGTCATGGTGTAGTTGACGATGGGCACGTTCGAGACGCCGCCGGCGGCGTAGGCCGCGAACTGGGAATTGACGAAGGGCACTTTCTGCCCGACGACGTACTCGATCTTCTCCCCGGCCAAGCCGCGGATCTTCGGCTGGGCGATGATCTTGGTGTCCGAATCGGCGGCGATGATGTTGGCCAGGGCCGTGGGCACGGTCATCTGGTAGTTGGCCAGGTCGCCGAAGTTGATCATGGTCCCGTCGGCGTTCTTGATCGGGAAATAGCCCTTGGAGTCGGCCGTGCCGGGCACGAACTGAAGGGCCAGGTTGCCGCTGGTGAGGTCGATGCCGTAGTTCTTCTCCCGGACCCGGTCGACCTCCATTATCTCGACGTCGATCAGGACCTCGGCCTTGGGCTTGTCCCACTGGCGGAGCAGCTTCTCGGCCAGGGCCACGGCCTGCGGCGTGTCCCGGATAGTGACCGAGTTGAGGTTCTTGTCGACCTGGACGGACGGGACCTTGTACATCGTCTTGACCATCTGAGTCAGGCGCATCTGGACGTCGTTCGCGTCGATGTTCGACAGGTAGAACGTCTTGATGGCGTTCAGCTCGTACTGCATCCGCTTCTGGACGTTGTCCGGGACGATGATGACCGTCCGCTCGTCGATGACCCGCGAGAAATTCTTGCTGGCGACGCAGAGGAAGTTGACGGCCTGCTGGAGGTCCTTGCCGGTCAGGTCGATGGCCAGGTTGGTGTCGCGGAAGGTGTCGTCATAGAGGAAGTTCACGCCGGCCACGCGCCCCAGGGTCTGGAAGATCGAGCGCAGCGAGACCTCGTTGCGGAAGCTCAGGTCGAGCGGCTGGCCGGCCCCCTTGAGCCGGACCGGGCCCTCGAGCTTCTCGCCGTTCCTGGCCGCCTTCTCCGGCGGGGCCAGCAGGGCCTTCAGCTCGGCCCCCGCCCGGTAGTTCTTCGGGTCGAAGAACAGGGCCTTCTGGTAGTTGAGCTCGGCTTCCTTCTTCTTGTTCTGCTCGACGAGGGTCCGGGCGGCCTGGAGGTAGAAGAGGCTGGCCGCGTTCCGGGCCCGGAAGAGGGCGATCCGGTAGGTCGCGTCGTTCGGATGATCGAGGGCCGCCTTCTGGTACTGGCGGACGGCCTCCTCGTAGTTCTGGTTGATCTCGGCCTTGACGCCCTGCCGGTAGTCGAGGCTGAGCGTCTGGCAGGCGCCGGCCGCAAGGAGGAGGATCATGATCGGGACGATGGCGTTTCGCTTCATGGCCGGTCTCCTTGTCTCGGGAACGTCTTGGTCTCGCCGGAGGGGCCCTGGACGACGATGGCCTCGGCCGACAGGCTGATGACCTTGTAGCCGGGGGCGATCTCCTCGCCCTCCTTGACCGACATGGTCTGGCCGCCGCGGAGGACGAGGGCGATCGTCTGCCCGCCGGACTTGATGGCCCCGATGTAGCTCATGTTCAGGTCGAAGGCCGGCGCCGCCGCGGCGGCCGGGCCGCCGCCGGACGGCTGGGCCGCGGGCCGGGCCGGCCGGAGGGAGACGGCCGCGGAGGCCGCGGACTTGGGCCGGAAGATGTCGCGCAGGGGCGCCGCCGGCTCGGCCGGGCCGAAGACCAGCAGGTCCTTGCGGACCAGGGGCTTGGCCGCCTCGCCGGCCGGGGACGCGAACATGGCCAGGGCGCCGCCGAGGGCGAAGAGCGCGGCCGCGCGGATCATCCTAGATGCCATAATATCCCGCCACCGTCAGTTTGGCGTTCAGCCGTTCGCCGCCCGATCCGGTCCTCGGGAACTCGAGCTTCTCGATGACCAGGAACTTGGGGAAGGACTCCAGGACGGCCAGGAGCTTTTTCAGCCCGGCGTAGGTCCCCGAGTAGGTGAAGGTGATGAGCGTCTTGCGGACCTGCTCCTTCTCCATGTCGGAATACGCGTAGTTGAGGTCGGTGATGGAGGTCCCGGCTTCGGCGAAGATGCGCTCTAGGTCCCGGCGCAGGGCCGGGAACCCGGCGCCCTCCTCGTAGAAGAGGCTGGCCCGGAGCTCGGCCAGGTCGCGCCCGGCGTCCTCCCAGCGCGCCCATTCGGCCTTGGCCTTGTCGCGGGCCTGGAAGGTCCGCTGGGCCGTCTCGTTCAGGCGGAACGAGGCCGCCCGCTCCCGGACGAGGCCGCCCCGGACACGGACGAAAAGGACGAGCAGGACGGCCAGGGCCAGGACCGCGGCCAGACCGAGCCGGGCGAGCGTCCGGCGCTCCCTGTCGTCGAGCATGTCAAAGAGGGCGTTCATAGGTCGCTGAGATCTCCGCCACGAGACGGCCGTCCTCGCTCCGCTGGTCGCCTCCGGCCCTGACGTCCTTGAAGCCGCCGGCGCCGAGATTGTCGAGGAAAACCAGCAGGTCGTCCAGGTTGCGCGAGGTCACCCGCATCTGCAGGGCCACCCCGCCCTCGGGCGTGAAGCTCGGGGTTAGGGCGGTGATGTAGCTCGGCCCGGGCAGGGCCTTCTCGAGCTCGGTGAAAAGCCCGGTCCAGGAGAACATCTTGCGCCGGATGAGATTGTTGGCCAGGTCCACCCGGCCCTGGCTGAGCTTCGTTTCCCGGTCGATGTCGGCCGTCAGGCGCTTCTCCTCGCGGACGGCCTCGGTCTGGAGCCGGCGGGTCTCGGCGTTCGCGGCCTTGAGCCGCGAAGCTTCTCCGCCTTGCTTGACGACGACGAACGCGGCCAGGCCGGCCAGGACGGCGAGCAGGCCGGCCAGGCCCCGGACCGCGGCCAGGTACAGCCGGCGGTTGCGGAGCGGCCGGGTGGCCAGGTTCAGGTTGAGCGGGGCTCCGTTCATCATAGGATCTGTCCGATCAGGGGGGCGAGGACGGCCTTGTGGGCCTCGGTCCAGGCCTCCGGGGCCCGGTAATCGAGGGCCTCGACCGGCAGGGCGGTCCGCTCGCGGAGCCGGGCCTGGATGGCCCCGAACTCGGCCGCGGCGGCGCAGCGGAGCCACAGGGCTTCGACCCGGATCTTGTCCCGGTCCTCGAGGAAGCGGACGGTGTTCCCGGCCTCCCGGACGATGTTCTCTTCGCGCTCCCGCTCGGGCGCTTCGCCGGGCCGTCCGATGTCCTTCTGCCGGTACATCGTCCAGCCGCCGTCCGCCAGGGCCATGGCCGTCAGGGTCTCGTCCTCGATGTTGAAGAGGACGCCGTTCTTCCGGCCGTCTCTCCGGACCAGGTTGACCAGGGCCAGGGACGGGGCCGTCACCAGGACCGGCTTCAGGCCGGCCTTCTCGAACAGGGACTCGTATTCCCAGATGACCACCTGGCGGGCCAGGACCGCGATGACCTGGCGCGCCCCCCGTCCGGGCGCCGCGGCGTAGTCCAGCCGGGCGTCCTCGGGGATGAGCGGCATCTGCTTGGCGATGCGCCAGCGGAGGAAGGTCTCCCGCTCCTTGCGGGGGCCAGGGAACGAATCCACGGCCAGGACGAAGACGCGCACGGACGGCTCGGGGATGAGCAGGGCGGCGGTGCCGGACGACAGGCGCAGGTTCTTCAGGCCCTGGGCGATGGCTTCCTCGAGGGCGGCCGGATCGGTCACGTTGGGCCGGTCGAACGACGGCACGACCGGCCGCTCCCGGAAGGGCTGGACGAAGCCGCCCTTGACCGACCCGTCGCCCCGGCTGACCCGGATGCCGCTGAGATGGCCGGGGGCGATCTGGAAGACGGCCTCCGGCAGGAGCCGCTCGGTGAAATAAGTCCTCAGCCGGCTGCCGGTGGTCACGCGGTCACTCCACGAAGGTGACTTTGTTCAGGTCCTTGAGGCTGGTCACGCCGGCCAGGACCTTGTCCAGGCCGACCTGGCGCAGGAAGACCATGCCCTCCGCCCTGGCCCGCTTCTTGACCTCCGACAGGGGCCGCTTCTCGAGGACGAGCTCGCGGATGGGATCGGACAGCTCGAGGATCTCGGCGATGGCCGTCCGGCCCTGGTAGCCGGTGAAGTTGCACTCGGAGCAGCCCTTCGGCTCGTAGAAGACCGTGGAGGCGTGGCGCGCCGGGTCGAGGCCCGACTCGGCCAGGGCGGCCGCGCCGTAGCGGACCGGGACCTTGCAGAGCGGGCAGAGGACGCGCACCAGCCGCTGGGCCAGGATGCAGTTGAGGGCCGAGATGAAGCTGTAGGGGTCGACCTGCATGTGCAGGAACCGCCCGATGACGTCGAAGACGTTGTTGGCGTGGACGGTGGTGAAGACGAGGTGGCCGGTCAGGGCCGACTGGATGGCGATCTGGGCCGTCTCCGGGTCGCGGATCTCGCCGACCATGATCTTGTCCGGATCGTGGCGGAGGATGGATCTCAGGCCGCGGGCGAAGGTCAGCCCTTTCTTCTCGTTGACCGGGATCTGGGTGATGCCGTCGATCTGGTACTCGACCGGGTCCTCGATGGTCACGATCTTGTCCTCGGGCGACTTGATCTCGGTCAGGGCGGCGTAGAGGGACGTCGTCTTGCCGCTGCCGGTCGGGCCGGTGACGAGGACCATGCCGTAGGGCTGGGCGATGTACTTGCGGAACTTCTTCAGGATCTCGTCGGAGAAGCCCAGGACGTCCAGGCGCAGCTCGCGGATGGCCTGGGTGATCATCTCCTTGTCCAGGATGCGGATGACCGCGTCCTCGCCGTAGATGCAGGGCATGATGGAGACCCGGAAGTCGATGGTCTTGTCCTTGATCTTCAGCCGGAAGCGGCCGTCCTGGGGGACCCGGCGCTCGGCGATGTCGAGGTCGGACATGACCTTGATCCGGGAGATGATCGGCGACTGGAACTTCTTGTCGATCGCCTCCATGGCCTCGCCCAGGACGCCGTCGATGCGGAACTTGATCTTGACGTCCTCGTCCTTGGACTCGATGTGGATGTCGCTGGCCCGCTTCTGGACGGCGGTGAAGATGATCGTGTTGACGAGCTTGATGATCGAGCCGTCCTGGTCGGCCAGCTTCTCGATGGAGATGACGTCCTCTTCCTCGCCGCTGTCGCGCTCGACGACCTGGGTGACGAAGCCCTCGGTCGCGTCGCGGAGGACCTGCATGGCCGTCTCGCTCTTGCGCAGGGCCTCGAGGATGGCCCGCTTCGAGGCCGCGAAGACCCGGACCTTCCGCCCGAGGAAGGCTTCGATGGCGTCGATCGAGGCCAGGTCCGACGGGTCGCAAACGGCGATCTTCATGACCCCGTCCTCCTCGCCCAGGGGCACGAACGAGAGGCGGTGGATGAACTCTACGGGGAAGGACTGGATGAGGTCCCGGTCGAGGTGCTCGGCCTCGAGGTCGATGTAGGGAACGCGGTAACGCTCGGCCAGGGCCCGCACGTCCCGGTCGGTCCCGGCGTCCGTTCGATCCTTGCTCACGTTCCTCGCTTTCCGCCCGGTCACCGGGCGACCCGGATGATATTGAAGATGGGCACGTAGACCGACAGGAGCATCGTCGCCACAACCAGCCCCATGCCGATTATGACCACCGGCTCGATCAGGGTGACCAGCGTCTCGATTTTACCACGAACCCGGTCGTCGTAGAAATCGGCCATGTCGCCGAGCATGCCCGGCAGGTTGGCCGAGCTCTCGCCGATGCGGACCATGTCCAGGGCCAGGTCCGGGAAGGCGCCGGCCTGGGCCACGGAGTCGGACAGGCCCTCGCCGTTCTTGATATGGTCGGGGACGCCGCGAAGCTGCCGGACCATCCAGGCGTTGGGGATGGCCTGGATGGCGATGCCGACCGATCCCAGCAGGGGGATGCCGGCCTCGAGGAGCAGGCCCAGGGTCCGGCTGAACAGGCTGACCCCGGACTCGCGCCAGATCCCCTTGCCGAACGGCAGGCGCAGCTTGAAGCGGTCGAACCGTTCGCGGAAATCGGGCCGACGCCGCAGCCGGGCCAGCCCCGCGATCGCCGCCACGACCACGGCCGCGATGACGTACCAGGACCGGCTCAGGGCCGTGGCTACGGCCATGATGAGGCGCGTGATGCCGGGCAGCTCGGCCTGGTAGCTGCTGTAGAATTCCGCGAACTTGGGGATGACGAAGTTCATCAGCAGGCCCATCAGGATGAAGGCGAAGACGATGAGGATGGTCGGATAGGTCATGGCCGACTTGACCCGGGACCGGGTCTGGCTGACCATCCTGGTGTACTGGATGTAGCGGCCGATCGAGGCCGGCAGGTTGCCGCCCTTCTCGCCGGCCATCAGGCTGGCCGTGTAGACCGGGGAGAAGATCTTCTCGTAGGGCAGGAACGCCTCGGACAGGACCTTGCCCTTGCGGACCTCGCCGGCGACCTCGTTCAGGATCTCCCGGAGGTGGTCGCTCTTGATCCGGCCGGCGATGGATTCGAGGCTCTTGAGGAGCGGATAGCCCGCCTTGAGCATGGCCACAAGCTCCTGGTTGAAGAGGATGATGTCCCGGTCCTTGATCTTGCGACGGGTCAGGCCCAGGTTGCCGAGCTTGTTCCAGTCCCGGCGGACCGAAAGGACCAGCAGTCCCTCGGATTCGAACGTTTGACGGCATTCCTGGGCGGTCACGGCCAGCACGGACCGGCTCTCGATGCGGCCATCCTCGCTGGCCAGGCGGCAGAGGTAGTACGGCATTTTGGCAGAAATCAGCCCTTTAGACTCTTTCCTAATCTATTCCAGGGCGCAATTATTGTCAATCGGCGCCAGGGCCGCCGGCGGGAGCGGGAAAAGCCCGGATTTCGGAGGACGGCCCTCTCCAGCGTATTGACAAAGCCTGGGATAAGGGATAACTATGGGGCCGTGAAAGGATCCACGAGGGTGTTCGCGGGCGCGGCGGCCGGGCTCGTTTTCGGGCTGCTTTTCGTTCCCGGGGTGATGAGGACCGGCGCCCAGACCCCGGGCCAGGAAACGCCGCCCCCGCGGGAAGTCCAGAAGCCCAGCTATGACTACATGAGCGGGTTCCTGTCCCGCACCACCCACCCGCTCGGCCTCAAGGACGATCCCGCGGCCCGGCGCATGTTCGGGCAGGGCCCGGTGGCCTGGGCCATCCGCTCCGGTTCCCGTCACGTCCTCGATTAGGGGTTTTTTTTTATGATCCGGATTCAATTTTTTGGATGCCGATGAAGAAAACGCTCGTCTTCGTCCTCGTCCCCACCCTGATCATCCTGACCCTGGGCACGCTGAACGTCCTGCGCAAGGCCGAGTGGCGCGACGTCACGGACGGCGTCACCTGGAGGGCCGGCGAGAACGGCCTGAGGGCCGTCCGCGTCGATCCCGAGAGCGAAGCCTTCCTGCGGGCCGGCATCCGCAAGGGCGACGTCCTGACGGCCATCAACAAGGTCCCGGTGAGGACCAAGAGCGACGTCCTCAAGGCCCTTTGGCAGGCCGCGGCCACGGACCAGAGCGTTTCCTACGAGATCAACAAAGAGGGGATGCAGATCTACCCGACCTTCTACCCGCAGCGGAAGTCCCCCAACCCCATCTATTATTATCTCGTCCTCGTCGGGGTCACGACGCTCGTCATCGGCATCGTCGTCTACTTGAGCTCCCGGGGCCTGATGTCCCTCCCCTACGTCTTTTTCTACCTGCTCGTGTTCAGCTTCGCCTCCTTCATGGTCTTTTCGCCGACCGGGGAGATGACCCCCCTGGACATGGTCTTTTACGCCCTCGACAAGGTCGGCTTCCTGGCTTTCCCGCCGCTCCTCCTGCACTACTTCACGATCTTCCCGCTGCGCAAGCGCCTGTTGAAGGACCGCCCCGGCCTGGCCGTGGCATTCTATGCCCCGGCCGCGGCGCTCCTGCTCGCCCGGGTCCGGATGCACTCCCCCTTCCCCCGGCTTTGGAGCGAAGGGGCGGTCATCCGCGCCCAGGACGCCCTCGAGCGCCTCGAGCTCCTCCATTTCGTCGTTTTCGGCCTGATCACGCTGCTCGTTCTCGTCCACAGCACCCGCCGGGCCCCGAACATCCTGCTCAAGAAGCAGCTCCGCATCATCGTCTACGGCCTGGGCTGCGGGCTCGTCCCGTCGACGGTCTTCTACATGGTCCCCTTCGTCCTCGGCGGACGGCCGTCCACGGGGAGCGAGCTGACCGTGCTGCTCCAGGCCTTCATACCCCTCGTCTTCTCGTACTCCATCTCGCGCTACCGGCTGGTCGACATCGAGGTCTTCCTCAAGAAGGCGGCCGTGCTGACCTTCTCCTTCTTCGTCATCGCCTTCCTCTATGTCTTCGTCAGCTCGCGGACGCGCCTGTTCTCCGAGAACCGGCTCAACGCCCTCGTCCTCGGCGCCCTGGCCATCGTCCTGGGCGCGACCCTGTTCACCCCGCTAAGGCGGATGTTCCAGACCCTCCTCGACCGGGCCATCTATAAAAGGAGCTACGAATACCGCAAGACGCTCCTGTCGATCACGCGCGATCTCAACCGGGAGCGGGACCTGGGCAAGCTGGCCCAATCGCTCGTCGAGGCCATCGCCAACGCCCTCAACGTCAGGCGCCTGGCCCTCTTCCTGGCCGAGGAAGGCGACGGGCGCTCGTTCAAGGTCCTCCGGACCAAGGGCGAGGGGGCCGAGCTCGGCGGCCGGATCGTCATCGACGACTGGCTGGCCGGGGCGCTCCGGGAGAGGGACTCGGTCGGCTTCATCGCCGCCTCCGAATCGGAGCCCGCCCGGGCGTCCATGGAGAAGCTCTCGGCCGCGGGCTTTTTCCACGTCCTGCCGCTCCGGGTCGAGGACAAGGTCGTCGGCTTCCTGGCCATGGGCCGGAAGCAGGACGGGTCCTATTTCTCGAGGGAGGACTGGGAGCTGCTGGCGGCCGCCTCCGCGCCGGCCGCCCTGGCCCTGGAGAACGCCGACTTCTACGGCCGCGAGACCGTCCGGGCCATGGAGATGCAGCGGCTCAAGGACTACAGCGAGAACATCATCGAGAGCCTGACCGTGGGCGTCTCGGTCATCGACGAGGCCGGCCTGGTCATCGGCTGGAACCGGGTCCTCGAGGACCAGCTCGGCCTGCGCAAGGAGTCCGCCCTCGGCCACCGGCTCCAGGACGTCCTCGGCCCGGCCGCGTACGGCACCGTCTTCCCGGACGAGGGCCAGCCCGACTTCCGCCTCCTCAGCGAGATCACCCTGGAAACGGCGGCCGGCCTGAAGGTCTTCGACATCGCCCGGACCCCCCTGCTCGACAACGCCCTGCGGGCCTACGGGACGATCATCGTCTTCGAGGACATCACCGACAAGGTCCAGCTCCAGCAGCAGCTGGTGACCTCGGAGAAGCTGGCCTCGATCGGCCTGCTCTCGGCCGGCGTCGCCCACGAGATCAACACGCCCCTGACCGGCATCTCCAGCTATATCCAGATGCTCCAGAAGAAGCTGACCGACACGCACTACGCCCAGCTCCTGGAGAAGGTCGAGGCCCAGACGGACCGGGTGGCCAGGATCATCAAGAACCTCCTGGCCTTCGCCCGCAGCCCGGCCGAGTCCGGCTTCCAGCGCGTCGACCTTAAGCAGAGCATCGAGGAGATCCTGTCCCTCATCGACTACAAGCTCAAGAACATGAACATCCGCCTGGTGCTCGAGTTGGCCCCCGTCCCGCCGATCTACGCCCAGGGCGAGCGCCTGCAGCAGGTCTTCATCAACATCATCCTCAACGCCCTCGACGCCATGCCCGGCGGGGGCGAGCTGCGGATCGGCCTGGCCCTAGAGAACGGGGACGAGGTCGTCCGCATCAGCGACACGGGCACGGGCATCAAGCCGGAGATCCGCTCCCGCATCTTCGACCCGTTCTTCACGACCAAGGGCGTGGGCAAGGGGACCGGGCTAGGACTGTCCATCAGCTACGCCATCGTCAAGGAGCACAACGGCCGCATCGAGGTCCAGAGCGAGCTCGGCCGCGGCTCCACGTTCACGATCACCCTGCCGGCCGCGGGCGGCGGCGTCCCGTCGCCCGGCCCGGCGGACAAGAGGGCCTCGTCATGAGCAGCCAAGGCATCATCCACATCATCGACGACGAGCCGGTCATCCGCGACGTCCTGACCCAGCTCCTGACCTCAGAGGGCTACGAGGTCGAGCTCTCGAGCTCTGGCGAGGAGGCCTTGGAGAAGTTCCCCTCCCAGTCCTTCGACGTCGTCCTCCTCGACCTGCTCATGCCCGGCCTGGACGGCCTCGAGGTCCTGCGGCGGATCAAGCGCCTCGACCCCCTGGCTGCGGTCATCATCATCACCGCCTACGGCTCGGTCGAGTCGGCCATCGAGGCCATGAAGATCGGCGCCCTCGACTACGTCCAGAAGCCGTTCAAGCACGACGACCTCCTGCTCGTGCTGGAGAAGGCCGTCGCCCACAAGCGCCTCCAGGACGAGAACCTCCGGCTCAAGGATGAGCTCCGCCAGCGCTTCGGCTTCGCCAACATCATCGGCAAGAGCCAGGCCATGCAGGGGGTCTTCGACCTGGTCAAGGCGGCCGCCCCGACCCGGAGCACCATCCTCCTCCAGGGCGAGAGCGGCACCGGCAAGGAGCTGGTGGCCCGGGCCGTCCATCTGAACTCGAACCGGGCCGACGCTCCCTTCATCACGGTCAACAGCGGCTCGCTGCCGCCGGACCTGCTCGAGAGCCACCTGTTCGGCCATGTCAAGGGCGCGTTCACCGGCGCCGTCGCCCTGAAGAAAGGCCTGTTCGAGGCCGCCGACAAGGGGACCATCTTCTTCGACGAGATCTCCTCGATCAGTCTCGAGACCCAGGCCAAGCTCCTGCGCGTCATGCAGGAAAAGGAGTTCATGCGCCTGGGCGGGACCCAGACGATCAAGGTCGACGTCCGCATCCTCGCGGCCACCAACACCGACATCGAGGAGCTCATCGCCCAGAAGGCCTTCCGCGAGGACCTCTTTTACCGCCTCAACGTCATCAAGATCGAGATCCCGCCCCTGCGGGCCCGCAAGGAGGACATCCCCCTCCTGGTCAAGCACTTCGTCGAGGCCTTCGCCCTGGAGAATCACAAGGAGGTGGACGGCGTGAGCGAGGACGTCCTGGAGATCCTCGACGCCCACAACTGGCCCGGCAACGTCCGCGAGCTCGAGAACCTGATCGAGCGGGCCATCGTCCTGTCCCGGTCCAGGATCATCACCCGGTCCGCCCTGCCGCCGTTCCTGCTGAAGCGGGACGGCGTCGACGACGAGGCCCTCATCGCCGCAGAGGAGTCGCTTGACCTGCGCGACCGGACCCAGGCCTTCCAGAAGAAGATCATCCTGGCCGCGCTCCGGAAGACGAGGGGGGTCCAGAACAAGGCCGCCCAGCTTCTCGGGGTCAAGCCGACGACGCTCAACGAGATGATCAAGCGCCTGGGGATCGACGCGACGAACTTCCCGTCCTAGTTCGAGGAGAAAGCCCCGGGCACGGCCTTGTCCGGGTTGACCCGGATCCGGTCCGGCCTGGCGGGCAGGGTCAGGGAGGCCGTCTCGGTCGCTTCGTCTACGACGATGAGCGTCCGGCCTTTCTCCGTTCCGCGGCTCCACTCGATCCAGAGGGGGAAGACGAATCGTCCCTTGAGCTGGGCCACCCGGAAATCGAGGCGCACGCCGCCCTCGACGGCGGTCTCGGTCCAGGTCGTCCGGACCACCGGCAGCTCCCAGGAGGAGAACCAGCCCTGGAAGAAGTCCTTCAGGCTCCGTCCCGCCGCCTTTTCCATGGCGGCGATGAACTCTCCCGTCCGGGCCGCCCGGAACTTGTGGAGCTCGAAGAACGATCGCAGCCCGGCCGAGAAGGCCTCCCGGCCGACGAGGTCCTGGAGCATGAACAGGGCCAGCGCGGCCTTGTCGTAGACGATCGACTGGTAGGCCAGGAAGTCGAAGTAGCTCAGCCGCGAGCCCATGAGGACCGGGCCCCGGCCGGACTTCTTTTCGGTCCAGCGGGCGAACTTCCTCAGGATGGCGGCGAAGTCGTCCGGGCCGTGCTTATCGCGGAGGTAGGAGGCGGCGGCGAACTGGGCCAGCCCCTCGCTCAGCCACTGGTCCTTATAGGAAGCCACGGAAACGCCGTGGCCCCACCATTGGTGGGCGATCTCGTGGGCCAGGAAGTAATCGTTCCAGGCCGACAGGTCGACGGGGGTGTCCCGCGACGGGAAGCCGAAGCCCTCGCGCCAGGGCACGTCGTTGATGACGATGAACGAGGCCGGGCTGTGGCCGCCGAGGACCGGCCAGAGCCGGAGGACGAGCCCCAGCCTGTCGTAGGGATAAAGGCCGAAGGCCCGGGCGTAGTAGTCGAGGATGCCGGCCGCCTGGCCGGCCAGGGACGACCGCGAATCCATGATCTCGGCCGAAACCGAGACCTCGATGGGCACCGGCCCGATCTTCTCCGTCCTCTGGTCGAACTTGCCGACGATGAAGGACAGGTATTTCACCGGGGCGCGAGAGACGAAGGTATAGGCGGCTTCGCCGGGACGGCCCTGGCTCCGGGATTCCAGCTCGCCCATCGCCACGCACTGGTATTGAGCCGGGACGCGGACCGTCAGCCGGGCCCGGAAGTAGTCCTCCTCCGGCGGCGACGGATACCAGGACCCGGCCTGGCTGTAGAAGAAGGTATCATAACGGGGCCGGAAGCGGACCGACTCGTCGAGCCCGAGCTGGCCGATGGCGTCCGTCGTCGGCGGCACCGGCCGCATCCGGCCGTGATATGACACCTCGATGGCCGTCCGGGCCCCGGCCGCCGGCGGGGTCACGAAATAGATATAGAGGAACTCGCGGAAGCGGTCCACGGTGTAGAAAAGGTCGCGGCCGTCCGCGTCCCGGAGGGAGAGGATCTCCAGGGCCGGGTTGAAGCGGAGCTTGAGGCTCTCCAGGAGATCGACCTTGGGAACGACCTCGATGCGGGCCCGGCCCGTCAGCTCGAACGTGGCCGGGGCCAGGCTGAGGTCGAGCGCATAGTCGCTGATGTCGAACTTCTCCTCGAAGGACAGGGCCATCCGCTTCAGGGGCGGCTCCTCCTTCCCCTGAGGGCTGTAGAGGCAGACGATCCGCCCCTTGCCCCGGTCGTAGAGGCTGACCTCATCACAGACGAACGGGGAATAGATGTAGACCATTTCGCCGGGCTTGCGGCCCTGGAACTCCAGGCAGGCCTCGTCGCCCTGTGGCAGGAACGACAGCAGGCGGCCGTCGAGGGAGCTTTCGATGGTGAACGAGCGCGGGTAGTTGCGGTCGAAGACGGCCGCGGCCTTGTCGCGCTCGGCCTCGGAGACCGCGGGTCCGGCCGTCTCGGCCTCGATGTCGACGTTCGAGGCGAAGAAGGCCGAGGAGCAGCGGACGAAAAGGCTGTCGATGCCGTCCTCGATCCTGTCCTTTTTATAATGGATCTCCAGCTGATGCCGCTCGCTGGGATCGCCGGGAGTGAAGGCGACCCGGCCCCGGCCGACGACCACCAGGGCCGTCTCGACGCCGGGCAGGTTGTCGTAGAAGACGGCCGCGTCGGTGAAGGTGAAGCGGATGTCGGCGTGGACGACCTCGACGCGGCGGGCCCGCACGGCCCGCTCGCCGGGGATCCGGACCTTGTAAAGCCGGGCTATGGAGCCGCCGACATCGATGCCGGCGACTGACCAGGCGCCGCCGCCGCTATCCAGGGTCAGCGTCCACGACTCGACGGCGGCCGACTGTTCGTTCTCGAAAAAAGCCTGGACGAAGACGCGGGCCGGGCCGGACGGGGGGGACTGGACGCCGGCCGTGCGCAGCGTCACGCCGGTCATCCCCAGGTCGCCGAAGAAGACGCCGATGCGGGCCTCTTCGTCCGCCCGGAGGCCGGGCCGGAAGGCCTGAAGGTATCTGGAGACGGCCCCTGTCCGCAGCATCTGCTGAAGACGACCCACGAACGCGGCGGGAGTTTCGGATGGGCCGGCGGGCACGACCGCCTGTCCGGACGTCAACCCGGGCAAAAGGAGCAGAAACAGGAGCAGGACCCCAAGGACCGCTTTTCTCACGGCTGCTCTCATTATAGCATCAGAATCGCCGCAATTCATAAAAGCCGGTTTTGTGCCAAGGGAGGCGGCGGACTCCCCCCAAGGCGCGGTCAGAACGGATTGCCGGCCTCGCTCGGACATGAGGGGCCGGTTTACGGAATGTTAAGAAAATTTACGCCGGAAAGCCGCTATTTCCTGAGGGCGCGGCCCAGGACCTTTTCGACGTCGCCGACCTTGCCCGCGATCCGCCCGGACGCCCCCGGACGGTCGTCAATGGCGATGTGGGTATAGACCCGGCCGGACCCGTCCCGCATGGCTTCGTGGCAGCGGCGGACCAGGCCCATGACCTCGTCCCAGTCTCCTTCGACGAGGGTGCCCATGGCAGTCAGCTGGTATGGCAGCCCGCTCCGGTCGATCAGGTCCAGGATCCGGGCCACGGGCCCGGCCAGCTCCTCGCCCCGGCCGATCGGGACGACGCTGAACTCGACGATCATCGCTCCCCCCTCAGTCCTTGTCCCTCTCGCGGTCCTTCTTGGCGGTCCCCTTCTTCAGGTGCTCTTCCCAGGTGATGAAGCTGTGGTAGAAGACGGCGTCGCCCTCGTCGATGCCGCGGGTTATCTCGGTGATGTGGGATGTCTCCGCGCCGAACTCCTCGACGGCGTAGACGACGGCCTTGTCGGGCTTGGTGTTGGCGCCGCAGGTGTAGATGTCCAGGGCGGCGTAGCCCATCTCGGGCCAGGTGTGGGTGGAGATGTGGGACTCGGAGATGACGACCACCCCGCTGACGCCCGCCGGCGGGAACTTGCTGAAGGAAATGGACCAGACATGTGCCCCGGCTATCTCGGCCGCCCGGACGAGGATCTGCTGGACCCGCTCGACGCTGCCGATGATCTTCGGATCGCAGCCGGACGCCTCGACGATGTAGTGGTGGCCGATCGGGGAATGCATGATCTTGACCATCGGGCCTTCTCCTTCTCTCGCTCGAAAAAGCGATTATGTCACAACATGGGAATCTGTCAAGAACGCCGCGCTGCGCGCTTCCTAGACGGGCAGGCGCGGCTCCTCCTTGACGACGTTCAGGACGATGTGGGTGACCGTCCGGTCGACGTGGGGGATGGCCAGCAGGCCCTTGACGAAGCCGTTGAGGTCCTCGCGGCCGCGGAACCGCCCGACGATGAACGAGTCCCAGTCGCCGGTGACGTCGTAGACGGCCGCGACATGGGGGTCCTGGGCGATCCTCTTCTGGGTCTCCAGCAGCTTGCCCTTGGAGATGCGGACGGCGACGATGGCCCCCAGCTCGAAGCCGAAGTATTCCGGGTCGACGACCGGGACGTAGCCGGTGATCGCGCCGGCGGCCTCGAGCTTCTTGACGGTGTGGATGACGGCGGTGGCCGAGGTCCCGACCTCCTTGGCGATCTCGCGGAAGCTCTGGCGGGCGTTAGCGTTGAGGACCCGGATGATCTTGCGGTCGAGCTCGTCGATCATGGGCGGCGCCTCCAATTATGAGCAATTTTACGACGAATAATTTCAAATGTAAATATTTATTGATATTATATTGACAAATGACCCGATATCGCCTTAATTATCCATCATGTTAATTCCAGCCCGGGCGGCCCGGGCCGATCACAGGAGGCAGCCCATGACCCCGGTCCGGCCGGCCACGACGGCGTTCAAGGCTTTCGGCACGCGCGACGAGAAGGATGTCCTGGCGGTCCTGAAAGACCAGGCGAGCGAGATCCGCTTCATCCGCCTGTTCTTCCCCGACATCCTGGGGCGGCAGATGGACTTCACCATCCCCGCCTCGGAGCTCGACGCGGCCTTCAAGGAGGGCAAGGGCTTCGACGGCTCGTCGATCGCCGGCTTCGTCCGCATCGAGGAGTCCGACCTGGTCATCAAGCCCGATCCCCGGACCTTCCGGGTCCTGCCCTGGACCTACGAAGGCTTCTCCCCGGACATCCGCTGGCGCGAGGCGGTCATGTTCGGCGACATCCTGACGCCGGACGGCGCCGTCTACGCCGGGGACAGCCGGGCCGCCCTGAAGCGGGTCCTCGACCGGGCCCGCCGGGAAATGGGCATCCAGGACCTCAAGTGCGGCCCGGAGCTCGAGTTCTTCATCTTCCCGTCGAGCCAGGCGCCCGTCGACTCCGACGCCGGCGACTACTTCTTCGGCGGCCGGCACGGCGAGGTCCGCAAGGAGATCCAGCTCCTGCTCCAGCGCATGGGCGTCGCCACCGAGTACGACCACCACGAGGCGGCCCACGGCCAGCACGAGATCGACCTCCGCTATCTCGACGCCGTGGACATGGCCGACACGGCCATGATCTTCCGTTACATGGTCAAGAAGGTCTGCCGCATGCACGGACTCCACGCGACCTTCATGCCCAAGCCCGTCAACGGCCAGAACGGCAGCGGCATGCATGTCCACCAGTCGCTGTGGCGGGACGGCCGGAACCTCTTTTTCGACAAGAACGGGCCCTATCATCTCTCGCTCATGGCCCAGAGGTACATGGCCGGGCTGATGGTCCACGCCCGGGAGATCTCGGCCGTCCTCAACCAGTGGGTCAACTCCTACAAGCGCCTCATCGAGGGCTACGAGGCCCCCGTCTATATCGCCTGGGGCCAGCGGAACCGGTCGGCCTATATCCGGGTCCCCGAATACCAGCCGGGCAGGGAGAAGGCCACGCGGATCGAGCTGCGGGCGGCCGATCCGGCCTGCAACATCTATCTCACCTTCGCCGTCATGCTGGCCGCCGGGGCCGAGGGCGTCCGGCGGAAATACGAGCTGGTCGACCCGGTCGAGGAGAACATCTACCGCATGAGCGGCACCCGGCAGAAGAAGTTCGACATCCGGGTCCTGCCCCGGACCCTCGAGGAGGCGGTGCGGCTCATGGAGAAGAGCGCCGTCGTCAGGGAGGCGCTCGGCGAGCACATCTTCGCCAAGCTCGTCGCCAACAAGCTCAAGGAGGTCGAGGAGTACGGCCGGAGCGTTTCGGGCGAGTTCGACAAGCAGGTCAGCGACTACGAGATCCGGCGCTATCTGCCGGTCCTCTGACCGGACGACGCCGGCTTTGCGCCGGGCCCGGCCTTTGCATATAATTCCCGGGTGCGTCCGGAAAGAAGCGAGCTCGATGCCCTGACGGCGAAGTACAGGGGCCGTCCCCGGGCCCTTATCCAGGTCCTCCAGGACATCCAGGACCGCTTCCACTGGCTGCCGCCCGAGGCCCTCGAGCACGTCGCCGAAGCCCTCGGCGTCCCCCTCGTCCAGGTCTACGGCGTCGCCACCTTCTACAGGTCGTTCAGCCTCCAGCCGCGCGGCCGCCATGTCTGCACCGTCTGCCTGGGGACGGCCTGCCACATCCGCGGCGGCGAGGCCGTGCTGGAAGGGTTCGAGCGCCGGCTCGGCGTTCCGGCCGGCCGGACCACGGCCGACGGCGCCTACACCCTCGAGCGGGTCAACTGCCTGGGCGCCTGCGCCCTGGCCCCCCTGGCCGTCGTGGACGGCCGCTATTATCCCCAGATGACCGAAGCCAAGGTCGGGGCCGTCCTGGCCGAGGCGGAGAAGGGCGAGAAGGCATGACGTCCCCCGGGACGCGTCTCCTCGTCTGCGCCGGGACGGGCTGCGTCTCCCGCGGCGCCTTCGAGGTCCGGCGGGCCCTCGAAGAGGAGATCCGCCGCCGGGGCCTCGAGCGCGAGGTCCTGGTCGCGGCCACGGAATGCCACGGGTTCTGCGAGCGCGGCCCGATCCTCCTTGTCTGGCCGGACGGCGTCTTCTACCAGCGCCTCAAGCCGGCCGACGTACCTCGTCTCGTCGAGGAGCACCTGATCAAGGGCCGGCCGGTCCGCGGCCTCATGTACGTGCCGCCCCGGGGGCGGGCGCCGGCGCCGCTGATGAAGGACATCGGGTTCTTCAAGCGCCAGCGGCTCCTCGTCCTGCGCAACCGCGGCCGGATCGACCCGGAGAGGATCGACGACTATATCGCCTGCGACGGCTATGCCGCCGCGGCCAGGGCCCTGTCGGAGATGACGCCGGAGTCCATCGTCGCCGCGATCACGGCTTCGGGGCTGCGCGGCCGCGGCGGCGCCGGCTATCCGACCGGCCGCAAATGGGCCGCCTGCGCCGCCCAGCCGCGCTCGCCGAAGTACATCGTCTGCAACGGCGACGAGGGCGATCCCGGCGCCTTCATGGACCGGTCGGTCCTCGAGGCCGACCCGC
Organism: Acidobacteriota bacterium; assembly: GCA_039683095.1. NCBI lineage: Bacteria > Pseudomonadati > Acidobacteriota > Acidobacteriota bacterium. Next base: position 736,586 of record JBDKSB010000012.1, read on the forward strand.
ACTCCGTCATCGAGGGCCTGATCATCGGGGCCCGGGCGATCGGCGCGGCCAGGGGCTTCCTCTATATCCGCAACGAGTACCCGCTGGCCGTGGCCCGCGCCGGCAAGGCCCTGGAGCAGGCCCGGGAATACGGCCTCCTCGGGACGAACATCCTGGGCACGGGCTTCGACTTCGACCTCGAGATCGTCCGCGGCGCCGGCGCCTTCGTCTCCGGCGAGGAGACGGCCCTGCTGGCCTCGATCGAGGGCCGGCGGGCCTACCCGCGCCAGCGCCCGCCCTACCCGGCCGAGCGGGGGCTCTGGGGCCTGCCGACGGTCATCAACAACGTCGAGACCTGGGCCAACGTCCCGCCCATCGTCCTCCGCGGCGCGGACTGGTTCGCCGGCCTGGGGACGCCGGCGAGCAAGGGCACCAAGGTCTTCTCGCTCGTCGGCAAGATCTCCAACACCGGGCTGGTCGAAGTGCCCATGGGCATAACCCTGCGGGAGATCATCGAGGAGATCGGCGGCGGCGTCCCGGGCGGCCGGGCCGTCAAGGCCGTCCAGATCGGCGGGCCCTCTGGCGGCTGCATCCCGGCCTCGGCCTTCGACATCGCCGTCGACTACGAGAGCCTCAAGGCCGCCGGGAGCATGATGGGCTCCGGCGGCATGATCGTAATGGACGAGGACACCTGCATGGTGGACGTCGCCCTCTACTTCCTGCGGTTCGCCGAGGATGAGTCCTGCGGCAAGTGCGCCCCCTGCCGGTCCGGGACCGCGGCCATGGCCCGGCTGCTGGCCGGGATCACGGCCGGTAAGGGCACGGCCGACGACCTGGCCCGCCTCGAGGACCTGGCCGATACGGTCAAGCGGGCCTCCCTCTGCGGCCTCGGGCAGACCGCGCCCAATCCGGTCCTGACGACGCTGCGCTATTTCCGGGACGAGTACGAGGCCCACGTCCTCGACAAGCGCTGCCCGGCCCTCGTCTGCAAGGCCCTCATCGCCTTCTCCATCGATCCGGAGAGGTGCGTCGGCTGCCTGCTCTGCAGGAAGGCCTGCCCGGCCGGGGCCATCTCCGGGGAGCCGAAGAAGGCCCAGGCGATCGATCCGGCCGCCTGCATCAAGTGCGGCGTCTGCCTGACGGTCTGCCCGGACAGGTTCCGGGCCGTCCGCAAGACGACCCCGGCCCGGTCCGCGGCCTCCGGGCCGCCGGCGGCGGCCAGGGTCGCGCCGCCGGGGCCGAAGGACGGGGAACGATGAAGCTGACGATCGACGGCCGGGAGATCGCCTGCCGGGACGGGGCGACCCTGCTCGAGGCCGCCCGAGGCGCCGGCATCGCCATCCCCTCGCTCTGCGATCACCCCGGCCTCGAGCCTTTCGCCGGGTGCCGCATCTGCCTCGTCGAGATCGCCGGCCGCAAGGACTACGCGCCGGCCTGCGCCACGCCGGCCGAGGAGGGCCAGGTCGTGCGGACGCGGACGCCGGAGATCGCGGCCCTCCGCCGCAAGGTCCTGGAGCTCATCCTGGCCCAGCATCCCTATGCCTGCCTGGTCTGCCCGGAGAAGGCGGCCTGCGACGACCTCAAGGCGACCATCCGCAAGACCGGCGAGGTCACCGGCTGCGTCCTCTGCCCGGAGAACGGCGGCTGCCAGCTCCAGCGGGTCGCCGCCGAGGTCGGCCTGGTCCGGGTCGACCTTCCCGCCTCCTACCGGAACCTGGATGTCCACAAGGAAGACCCCTTCTTCGACCGCGATCACAACCTGTGCATCCTCTGCGGCCGCTGCATCCGCGTCTGCGAGGAGGTCCGCGGCGCCGCCGTCCTCTCGTTCGTCCACCGGGGCGGCCGGACCGAGGTGGGCACGGCCCTGGGCCGGCCCCTGCTCGAGTCCGGCTGCCGGTTCTGCGGCGCCTGCGTCGACGCCTGCCCGACCGGGGCGCTGGTCGAGCGGGCGGTCCGGCCGCGGCCCGCGCCGGAGCTCGCGGCGGGCATCGTCTGTCCGTTCTGCGGCCAGGGCTGCGTCCTGTCGCTCCGGCTCCGGGGCAAAGAGATCATCGACGCGGCCCCGGCCGCGACTGAGCCCAACCGGGGCCAGGCCTGCGTCAAAGGCCGGTTCCTCGTCCGCGGGGCGGTCGCCGGGACGGGACGGATCCTCGGGCCGCGCGTCCGGAAGGACGGGAAGCTGGAGCCGGCGACCTTCGAAGCCGCGCTCGACCGCGCCGCCGCCGGGCTCCGCGCGGCCGGGGCCGGGCGGACGGCCCTCGTCTATCCGGCGCAAGCGCCGCTCGAGGACGCCTACGCCTTCCTCAGGTTCGGCCGCGAGCTCGCCGGGGCGAAGACGACGGCGCCGGCCCCGGCCGGGGACATCGACGCGGCCCTCGAAACCCTGGCCGTCCGCCTCGGCTTCGATCCGCCGGCGGAAAGGCGCCTGGCGGGACTCGAAGCTTGCGGCGCCATCATGGCCTGGAATGTCGACCTGCCCCACGATCATCCGATCGCCTGGCTGAGCGTCGTCCGGACCGTGCGCCGCGGCGCCAGCTTCGTTGCCGCCGGCCCGGCCCCGGCGAGCCCGATCGTCCGGGCGGCCGTCACGCTCGATCTCGGCCCCGGCGGTCCGGCCGTGGCGGCCGGCCTGGCCTCGGCCATCCTGGGCGTCCCGGGAACGTCCTTTCCTAACGGTCCCGGGCTCGACGATCTCCGCCGGGCCGTCGCCGAAGCCGGCCCCGCGTCGCGGCCGGCCCGGCGGCGGTTCGACGAAGCGGCCGGCCTCCTGGCGTCCGGCCGGCCGGCGGCGATCCTGTTCGACGCGGACGCCGTCGAAGGGCCGCCTGGCGGCGAAACGCTGGCCTGGCTCTGGAACCTCGCCGTCCTCGCCGGGGCCCGTCTCTTCCCCCTGGCCCGCGGCGCGAACGAACGCGGCGTCCACGCGCTGGCGCGCGCCCTCGGCCGCCCCGCTCCGGACGAAGGCCTGGGCAGGGTCCTGGCCGGCCTGGGATCCCGGCAGTACGAGGCGCTCTACCTCGCCGGTCCGATCCCGGACCTGGGCGGGAACAAGCCGCCCTTCCTGGTCTGCCAGGACACGCACTGGAGCCGGAACGCCGAACGGGCCGATGTCGTCCTGCCCGCCGCCGCCTTCGCCGAGTCCGGAGGCACCTGGGTGAGCACCGAGGGACGCGTCCGGACGTATCCGCCGGCCCTGCCGGTCCGCGGCGAAGCCCGGCCCGACGGCGCCATCCTGGCCGGCCTGGCCGAACGCCTCGGCCGCCCCGGCTTCCCCGGCGCCGACCGGGCCGCAGCGCTCCGGGAGATCTGCGAGCGGGTCCCCGACCTGAGAGGGTATCGGCCCTCCATGACCGGCGAAGTGCGGTTCCCGGCCGGGGCGCCGGCCGGGACGCCCGGGCTCGTCGCCGTGGCCGCCCCGACGCGGCGACGGCCCGGACGTTCGAGGCGGGCCGCCGCGCCGGCCGGGGCCGCGGCCGAGGGCCTGCGCGGCTTCGACCTCGCGGCCGGGAGCCGCGCGTACGCCCGGACAAGGAGGCCTCTCTGATGCCCCGCGTCGTGCGCCGCGAGCGCCTGGTCCCCAACATCCACCTGCTCGAGATCGAGGCCCCGGAGATCGCCCGCAGGTGCCGGCCGGGCCAGTTCGTCATCGTCATGCCCGACGCGCGCGGCGAGCGGATCCCGCTGACGATCGCCGACTGGGACCGGGAGCGCGGCACGGTCACGTCGGTGTTCATGGCCGTCGGCACGACGACGCGCAAGCTGGCCCTGCTCGGGGCCGGGGACACGGTGCCCATCTTCGCCGGGCCGCTGGGCCGGCCCTCGGAGATCGCTTCCGTCGGGACGGTCCTCTGCGCCGGCGGCTGCTTCGGCATCGCCGCCATCCACCCGCTGGCCCGGGCCTTCAAGGAGGCCGGCAACCGGGTCGTCGCGCTCGTCGACGTCAAGGCCGATTACCTCCTGTACTGGAGGGACCGGCTCGAGGCTGTCTCCGACGAGCTCGTCGTCTCGTCGCGGGACGGCCTTTACGGCGGGACGGAATTCGTCCCCGGCCATGTCCGCGGCATCCTGGCGCGCGAGAGGATCGACCGCATCGTCGCCGTCGGCTGCACCTATTTCATGTCCAGCGTGGCGGAGGCCAGCCGGCCGGCCGGGGTCAGGACCATGGTCAGCCTCAACCCGATCATGGTCGACGGCACGGGCATGTGCGGCGCCTGCCGGGTGACCGTGGACGGCCGGACCAGGTTCGCCTGCGTCGACGGCCCCGACTTCGACGGCCACCTCGTCGATTGGGCCGAGCTCTACGCCCGGCGGAAGTCCTACTTCGAGGACGAGGTCCGGTCGCTCTGCGCCTGGGAAGAGGAGCGCTTCCCGTGAGCGGGCAGGACAGGACCCCGACCTCCCTGGCGGCCCAGGTCCGGGCCGAGTTCGAGAAGGACTGGCGCAAGGAGCTGCGCCGGTCCATGCCGGTCTTGGAGCGCGTGAGGATCTCCCGCCGGGCCATGCCGCAGCGCCCGGCGGCGGAACGGAACAGGGATTTCGCCGAGGTCAACCTGGGCCTCAGCGCCGGGGAGGCCGTGCTGGAGGCCCGCCGCTGCCTCGATTGCGCCAAGCCCGGCTGCGTCAGCGGCTGTCCCGTGGGCATCGACATACCGACCTTCGTCAAGCTCGTCGAGAAGGGCGATTTCGCCGCCGCGGCGGCCAAGATCAGGGAATCCAACAGCCTGCCGGCAGTCTGCGGCCGGGTCTGCCCGCAGGAGACCCAGTGCGAGGAGAAATGCCTCCTCCGGAAGGCCTCGGGCGCGGCGGTCGGCATCGGCGGCCTCGAACGCTTCGTCTCCGACCAGGAGCGGACCTCGGGCGGGGCGGTCCTGCCGCCGCTGGGGCCGCCGACCGGGCGCAAGGCCGCCGTTGTCGGGGCCGGGCCGGCCGGGCTGACCGTGGCCGGCGAGCTGGCCCGGGCCGGGCACCGGGTGACCGTTTTCGAGGCTCTCCACGAGGCGGGCGGCGTCCTCGTCTACGGCATTCCCGAGTTCCGCCTGCCCAAGGGCATCCTGGTCGCCGAGGTCGCTTATCTCAAGAGGCTGGGGGTCGAGTTCCGCCTGAACTTCGTGGTCGGCCTGACCGCCACGATCGACGACCTCCGGGCCGAAGGCTACGAGGCCTTTTTCGTCGGCAGCGGAGCGGGGCTCCCCAACTTCATGAACATCCCCGGCGAGAACCTGGTCGGCGTCTATTCAGCCAACGAGTACCTGACCCGCGTCAACTTGATGCGGGCCTACGATTTCCCGCGCTACGACACCCCCGTGTCCCCCGGCCGCCGGGCCGCCGTCATCGGCGGCGGCAACGTGGCCCTCGATTCGGTCCGGACGGCCAAGCGCCTCGGGGCCGAGCAGGCCCTGATCATCTACCGCCGGTCGAGGGCCGAGATGCCGGCCCGCGTCGAGGAGGTCCATCACGCCGAGGAGGAGGGCGTCGAGTTCCACTTCCTGACCGCGCCGACGCGCTATATCGGCGACGAGCGCGGCCGGCTGAAGGCCATGGAGTGCCTGCGCATGGAGCTCGGCGAACCGGACGCGTCCGGCCGCCGGAGGCCCGTGCCCGTGGCCGGCTCGGAGTTCAGGACCGAGGTCGACCTGGTCGTCGTGGCCTGCGGCCAGAGCCCGAACCCCCTCATCCCCCGGACGACGCCCGGCCTGAGCGTCGGCAAGTGGGGCACGATCGACGTCGACTGGGCCACGATGGCGACCTCCGTCCCGGGCGTCTACGCCGGCGGCGACATCGTCCGCGGCGGCGCGACCGTCATCCTGGCCATGGGCGACGCCCGGACCGCCGCGGCGGCCATGGACCGCCTCCTCAGGCGGGGCCCGGGGTGAGGCCGTCGTTTTCCCCGAAGGAGCTCCAGATCATGTCGAAATCACGTCCCCTGGCCCTGATCCTCGCCGTCGTCCTGATCGGCCTGGCCGCCGGGTGCGGCGGGCGCCCGGCCGCCGCGCCGGCCGACCTAATCCTGACGAACGCCGCGGTGGTTGCCATGGCCGGGACCCGGCCGCGGGCCGAGGCCCTGGCGATTGCCGGCGGCCGGATCGTCTTCGTCGGCGACGGGCGCGAGGCCCTGGCCCTGCGGGGCGAAGCCACCCGCGTCGCCGACCTCGGCGGCCGGCTGGTCCTGCCCGCCTTCCAGGACTCCCACATCCACCTGATCATGGGCGGCATCGAGCTCGGCCTCTGCGACCTCAACGGCCTCGGGACCAAGGACGAGGTCCTGGCCAGGGTCCGCGACTACGCCGCGGCCCGCCCGGACGCGGCCTGGATCACGGGCGGCGGCTGGGACCTGCCGCTCTTCCCCCAGGCCAACCCGCGCAAGGAGGACCTCGACGCCCTCGTCCCCGGCCGGCCGGTCATCCTGGACTCGGCCGACGGCCATTCCGCCTGGGTCAATTCGCGGGCCCTGGCCCTGGCCGGGATCACCGGGGACACTCCGGACCCCGCCGGCGGCCGCATCGAGCGCGATCCCGGGACGGGCGTCCCGACCGGGACCCTCCGGGAGAGCGCCGCGGACCTGGTCGAGAAGCTCGTTCCACCGCTCCAGCCCGGGGATTATATAAAGGGATTGAGGGCCGGCATGGCCATGGCCAACCGGTTCGGAATCGCCTCGATCGTCGAAGCCAGCGCCGGTCCGGAGCTCCTGGACGCCTACGCGGCCCTCGACCGCGGCGGCGAGCTCTCGGTCCGGGTCCTGGCCTCGCTTTACGTCGATACCGGCAAGGGGGTCTCCGAGGTCCGGCGCCTGGCCGGCCTCCGCCGCAGCTACGCCGGGAGGCGGCTCAAGGCTACGGCGGCCAAGATCTTCGCCGACGGCGTCATGGAGCCGCACACCGCCGCCCTGCTCGAGCCGTACGTCGACCGGCCCGGCGACCGGGGCGCGCCCCTGCTCGGGCCCGAGGCCTTCGACGAGCTGGCCCGGGCCCTCGACCTGGCCGGCTTCCAGATACATGTCCACGCCATCGGCGACCGGGCCGTCCGCATGTCGCTCGACGCCTTCGAGGCCGCCGGCCGGGCCAACGGCTTCCGGGACATGCGCCATCATATCGCCCACCTTGAGCTCCTCGACCCGGCCGACATCCCGCGCTTCAAGCGCCTGGGCGCGGCGGCCAACTTCCAGGCCCTCTGGGCCTACCCGGACACCTACATCACCGACCTGACCCTGCCTATCCTCGGCCCGGCCCGCTCGCGCTGGCTCTACCCGATCGGCAGCGTCGCCCGGACCGGGGCGGTCATCGTCGGGGGCAGCGACTGGTCGGTCTCGTCCATGAACCCGCTCCTGGCCATCCAGGTCGCCCTGACTCGGCGGGGCCCCGACGCGCCCCCGGGCGAGGCCTGGATCCCGGAGGAGCGGGCCGATCTGGCGACCATGCTCCGGGCCTACACCGCGAACGGGGCCTGGCTGTGCCGCGAGGAGAAGACCCGGGGCACGCTCGAGCCCGGCAAGGCCGCCGACCTCATCGTTCTCGACCGCGACCTCTTCGCCATGCCGCCGGCCGAGATCGGCCGGGCCAAGGTGCTCCTGACGCTTCTCGAGGGCCGGGAGGTTTTCCGCGATCCCTCCTTCCGCGACTGACCCGGGGTTGACTCCCGGCCCGCCGGGGTTTATCGTATCCCTGGAGCGGAGAGGGGCCTGCGCCGATGAGTCTCAGGGTCGGCCGCCGGTCGGGATTCATGATCCCGGGCCCGGCGGACAGCAAGAACCGTCCGGCGAAAGAAGGGGGGTCCATGTTCGTGCGCATGACGACGCTGATGTTCCATGCCGACAGGGCCGACGAAGGGATCCGCCTCTTCGAACAGAGCGTCGTCCCCGCGGCCAGGGCCCAGAAGGGCTTCCGGGGGGTCTATCTCCTGGCCGACCGGCCGGCCGGCCGCTGCATCGCCCTGACCTTCTGGGACGACGAGGCCTCGGCCGTGGCCAACGAGGAGAACCGCTACTACCAGGAACAGCTGGTCAAGTTCATGCCGCTCTTCACCTCGGCGCCCGTCCGCGAGGGTTACGAGGTCGTCGTCGAATCCCGTTAACGGAATTCGGGGACATGACCCTTTTCTCTTGAAAAGGGATCGTGTCCCCCTAGAATTCCGAATGCCGCGATGTTTACTGACGCCTTCATCTGTGCTATAAATAGTCTTCTTTAACCACATGGATATCCGATTCACCCTCGTCCAAGCCTTCGTTATCTTCTTCGCCATCACGGTGCATGAAGCGGCCCACGCCTGGATGGCCAACAAGCTGGGCGATCCGACGGCCGCCGCCCTGGGCCGGGCCTCGCTCAACCCGCTGGTCCACATCGATCTCTTCGGCACGATCATCTTCCCGCTCCTCCTCATCCTCCTCAAGCAGCCCGTGTTCGGCTGGGCCAAGCCGGTGCCCTACAATCCCAACAACCTGCGCCACCCCCGCCGGGGCGGCCTGTGGATCTCCCTGGCCGGCCCCATGGCCAACGTCGCCACGGCGACGGCCGCCGTGCTTCTCTATCGGCTCCTGAAGGCCGTCGGCGCCAACGCGCCCATCTCGTCGATGTGGAGCAAACCCCTGAGCGGCCTCGTCGTCATCCTGTTCGTGACGGCCCTGATCAATCTATCGCTGGCCATCTTCAACCTCATCCCCATCCCGCCGCTCGACGGCAGCGGCATCCTGGCCGGGCTGCTCTCGGACCGGGCCGCGGAGCGGTACGAACGGCTCCGGCCCTACGGCTTCCTGCTCCTCATCGTGCTGATGTACACGAACATCCTGAACGCCGTGTTCGCGCCCGTCCAGAACCTCATCCTCAGGCTCTTTTCCTAGCATGACCGATCCCGCCCCCGACGCCTTGCCCCTCGAGGAGGCCCCCGCGCCTGTCGAGGCGGCCCCGGCCGAGGTCCCCGCGGCCGGGGCTCCGGCGGTCGAACCCCTCGCCGCCGAACCCGCCGCGCCGGAGGCGCCCGCGGCCGACGGCTACCAGGTCCGGCTGGACGTCTTCGAGGGCCCGCTCGACCTGCTCCTCTTCCTTATCCGCAAGAAGAAGATCGACATCCACGATATCCCCATCGCCGCCATCACCCGGGATTACCTCGGCTACCTCGAGCGCAAGACCGAGATCAACCTCGACCGCGAGGCCGAGTTCGTCTTCATCGCCGCCCTGCTGATCTACATCAAGTCGCAGATGCTCCTGCCGCGGGAGACCGACCTGGCCGAGGGCGAGGACCCGCGCCGGGTCCTGGTCGACCGTCTGATCGAATACGAGAAGGTCAAGGCCGCCTGCTCCCTCCTCCGCGAGCGGGAGGACGTCCAGATCCTCCAGTGGAAGAGGGATTTCGTCCCGCCCCTCCACGGCGAGGGCGAGACGGAGCCGGTCGAGCTGTCGCTCTTCGATCTGGCCGAGGCGTTCTTCGCCATGATGAAGCGCAAGTCGGCCGACGACACCCGTATCATCCGCGGCCGGGAGGTCCCGGTCGAGGTCAAGATGAAGGAGCTGGTGACGCTCCTCCGGAGCCGCGGCGTCCTCGATTTCCTCGAATACTTCGAAACGCACGAATCGCTCGAGGAGGCCCTGATCTCCTTCTTCTGCGTTCTCGAGCTGGTCAAGTCCCGGGTGGCCGTGGCCGTCCAGGACGAGCTTTTCCAGACGATCCGCGTCTGGCTCCGCAAGGACCCTTCCAGGACGGCCGCCCATGAATAACGACCTCAAAGCCCTCGTCGAAGCCCTGATCTTCGTCTCCCAGGAGCCGGTGACCATAGAGCGGCTCCAGGCCGTGCTCGAAGGCGCCTCCGCCGATGACATCCAGGCCGCCGTCGAGGCCCTGGCCGCGGAATGCGAAGCCGAGGGGCGGGGCGTCCGCGTCATCCGGGCCGGCGGCGGCTGGCTCTTCGCCACCAAGCCGGCCCACGACCACGAGGTCCGCCGCCTGCTCCAGATCGAGCGCAAGAACCGGCTGTCCTCGGCCGGCCTCGAGACCCTGGCCGCCATCGCCTACCACCAGCCGGTGACCCAGTCCGAGATCTCGGCCATCCGCGGCGTCGACACGACCGGGTCGCTGAAGACGCTGCTCGAGAAGAAGCTGATCAAGATCGTCGGCCGGAAGAAGGCGCCGGGCAATCCCCTCGTCTACCGGACCTCCGACGAGTTCCTGCTTTACCTGGGGCTCAACAGCCTCGACGAGCTCCCCTCCGAGGCGGAGATCGCCAAGATCCTCGAACAGGAGAAGGCCGTCGAGGCCTAGCCCCTAAGTGTCGGCCCCATTTGGACTTAGAGTTGACAACGAGGCGTTTCTTCGATAGGATGGGTCTTCCGTTCCGGGCCCTTCCCTGAGGGATGTCCCCGCATCTTCATATCAGGAGCTTTGCGTCATGACCGAGCCGAACAAGCAGCCAGAGCGGGACGATGCCAAGATGTCGTCCGAAGACTACGAGCACCTGCTCGACCGCTACGAGTACAGCACGAAGGAGATCACGCTGGGGAAGGTCCTCAAGGGCCGCGTCATCAAGCGCACCCCGACCCACGTCCTCGTCGACGTCGGGTTCAAGACCGAGGGCCTCATCCCCAACGAGGATTTCACCGACCCCGCCGCCCTGGAGGCCCTCGAGCCCGGCAGCGAGGTCGAGACCATGCTCGAGAAGACCGACCTCAAGGACGGCTATCTCGTCCTGTCCAAGAAGAAAGCCGACGCTGTCAGGGCCATCGAGACCCTGGACCAGGCCTTCGAGCACGGCCTGATCGTCAGCGGCACGGTCGTCGAGCGGACACGAGGCGGCTTCCACGTCGACGTCGGCCTGCCGGCCTTCCTGCCCGAGTCCCACGCCGATCTCCGTCCGGTCAAGGACCCCGCGGCCCTGATCGGCCAGACGTTCAGGTTCCGGGTCATCAAATTCGACCGCAAGACCGAGAACGCGGTCCTGTCGCGCAAGCTCGTCCTCCAGGAAGAGCGGGAGAAGCGGAAAAAGGCCGTCTTCGGCAGCCTGGTCAAGGGCGAGAAGGTCGCGGGCCGGGTCAAGTCCCTGACCAATTTCGGCGCCTTCATCGACCTCGGCGGCATCGAGGGCCTGCTCCACGTCTCCGACATCTCCTGGGGCAAGGGCATCCGCCCCTCCGACTACCTGGCCCTCGGCCAGGAGGTCGAGGTCGTCGTCCTGGACTTCAACGAGAAGACCGAGAAGATCTCCCTCGGCCTCAAGCAGCTGACGCCCGATCCCTGGGCCACCATCGCCGAGAAGTACCAGGCCGGCCAGAAGATCGCCGGCAAGGTCTCCAGCCTGACCGACTTCGGCGCCTTCGTCGAGCTCGAGAAGGGCGTCGAGGGCCTGGTCCACATCTCCGACCTGACCTGGTCGCGCAAGCTCGTCCACCCCAAGAAGGTCCTGACCCCGGGCCAGGAGGTCGTGGTCACCGTCCTCGACGTCAACCCCCAGACCAAGCGCATCTCCCTCGGGCTCAAGCAGGCCTCACCCCACCCGCTCGAGACCTTCCGCCAGCAGCACGGCGTCGGCTCCCGGGTCAAGGGCACGGTCACCAGCCTGACCGACTTCGGCGCCTTCGTCGAGGTCGAGAAGGGGATCGAGGGCCTGGTCCACATCTCCGACATCAGCTGGGAGAAGATCAAGCATCCATCCGAGAAGCTCCAGCTCGGCCAGGAGACCGAGGCCATCGTCCTGAACATCGACGTCGACAAGCAGAAGGTCTCCCTGGGCATGAAGCAGCTCGAGGGGGACATCTGGGAGGAGTTCTTCACCCGGCAGAAGATCGGCGACATCGTCAACGTCAAGATCGTCCGCCTGACGGACTTCGGGGCCTTCGTCGAGATCGTCCCGGGCATCGAGGGCGTCGTCTTCACGGCCGAGCTCGACGAGAAGAAGCTCGAGAAACCCTCCGACATGTTCGCCGTCGGCGACGAGCGCAACGCCAAGATCGTCAAGATGAACCCCAAGGCCAGGAAGATCTCGCTGAGCTTCAAGCAGGCCCAGTACGACCTTCAGAAGCAGGAGTTCCAGCGGTTCATGGAATCCCAGAACGATCGCATGACCTTCGGCGATATCATGAGGGACCAGCTGAAGGGCTTCAAGGCCCCGAAGAAGAGGGCCAAAAAGGAGGACTCCCATGATTAAGGCGGACCTGACCAACAAGATCTCCCAGGAGCTGAGCATTCCGAAGCAGGAAGCCGAGGAGGGCGTCAACCTGTTCTTCGAGACCATCCGCGAGGCCATCCTGCGCGGCGAGGAGATCGAGATCCGCGGCTTCGGCAGCTTCCGCTTCCGCAAGCGCACCTCCCGGGCCGGGCGCAATCCCCGGACCGGCGAGCCGGTCAAGGTCCCGCCGAAGAAGGTCCTCTATTTCAAGCCGAGCAAGCTCCTCAAGGAGCTGATCAACAAGTAATGCGCTACATCTCCGCTCCCTGGAGGGCCGACTACGTCCGCCAGGCCGCCGCAGTGAAGGGCTGCATCTTCTGCGAGGCCCTGAAGGGCCGCGACGACCGGGCGGCGGGCGTGCTCCTGCGCGGCCGGCGCAACTTCGTCATGCTCAACCGCTACCCCTACAATCCCGGGCACCTCATGATCGCCCCCAAGCGGCACCTGGCGGACTACGCCGAGGCCGGGCCGGCGGAGCGGGCCGAGATGGCCGAGCTCCAGCGGACGGCCCTGCTCGTCCTGCGCCGGGCCTACGGGCCCCAGGGCTTCAACGCCGGGATGAACCTCGGCGCCAGCGCCGGGGCGGGGGTGGCCGGGCACTACCATCTCCACGTCGTCCCCCGCTGGACGGGGGACTCCAATTTCATGCCCCTCATCGGGGGCACGCGGGTCTTCATCGAGGACCTGGAAACGACCTATCGGAAACTGCGTCCGCTTTTCGACGAAGAGCGGCGACGCCGTTCGAGGTGATGCCATGCTGAAAACCATGAGACGCAACGTCAAATCGCTCAAGTTCGTCCTCTGGGTCCTGGTCGCCGTGTTCGTGGTGGCCATCTTCGCCATCTGGGGCGGCGCCGGACGGTTGGGCGAAAGGAGTCGGGCCGATACGCTGGCCACCGTCGGCGGGGCCAATATCTCCTCCGACGAGTTCTACCAGGCCCTGCGCCAGCGGCTCGAGGCCATCCGGAAGCAGCTGGGCGGCGGCGAGCTCAACGCCGGCCTCATCCAGCAGCTCGGCGTGCCGCAGCAGACCCTGGAGCAGCTCGTCCAGCAGCGTCTCCTGCTCGAGATCGCCTCGGATATGGGCCTGAAGGCCTCGGACACCGAGGTCCGGGCCAAGATCATGTCCTTCCCCGGGCTGCAGCTGGACGGCAAGTTCGTCGGCTTCGAGAACTACAAGCGCGCCCTCGAGTACAACCACATCCAGCTGGCCGAGTTCGAGTCCAGCATCCGCCAGGAAGTCCTCATGAGCAAGGTCGTCGAGTCCCTGACGGCGGGCCTTTTCGTCACCGACGAGGAGGTCTGGGGTTCCTACAGCAAGCAGAACGATTCGGCCAAGATCGAGTATCTCGTGGCCGAGACCGCCAAGGCCGAGCCCCCGGCGGCGCCGGGCGAGGCCCAGATCCGGGCCCGCTACGACCGGAACGCCGCGGCCTACAAGGTCCCCGAGAAGCGGACGGCGGACTACGTCGTCCTGCGGACCGCGGACCTCAGGAAGGAGGTCGCGGTGAAGGACGACGAGATCGACAAGTACTACCGCGACAACACGGCCCAGTTCCAGGAGCCCGAGACGGTCAAGGCCAGCCGCATCTGGCTGCCGTTCGGCGCGACCGACAAGGACAAGGTCCTGGCCCAGGCCGGCGACGTTCGGAAGCGCGCGGCCGGCGGCGAGGACTTCGCCGCCCTGGCCCGGGCCTTCTCCAAGGACGACAAGGCGGCGGCGGGCGGCGACTGGGGAGCCTACGACTGGAAGTCCCTGTCCGCCCCAGAGACCGAGGCCGTCGGCAAGCTCGAGGCCGGGGCCGTCTCCGTCGTGGTCGAGGCCGAGGCCGGGGCCGCGATCTTCAAGGTTACGGAAAAGAGGCCGGCCGTCACCAAGGCCCTGGCCGAGGTCAAGACGGCGATCAAGGGCATCCTCGAGGAGGAAAAGGCCCGGACCCTGGTGGCCGGGCGCATCCAGCAGCTGGAGAAGTCGGCCCGCAAGGAGAAGAGCCTCGACGTCGCGGCCCAGAAGATGGGGCTCAAGCCGGCCTCGACCGGCGCCCTCAAGCGCGGCGACCCGCTCGGCGACTTCGACACGACCGGCGCCGTCAGCTCGGCCCTCTTCGGGCTCAAGGACAGGGAGATCTCCGCCCCGATCCCAACCTACGCCGGCGAAGCCCTGGCCGAGCTCAAGGCCGTCGAGACGGAGCGGCCGGCCAGGTTCGAGGAGGTCCGCGACGAGGTGGCCAAGGAGATGACCGACGAGCTCAAGAAGACCGCGGCCCTGGCCCGGCTCCGCGAGCTCCGGGCCGGGCTCAAGGACGATTGGCACCTCGAGGCCCCCAAGCTCAAGCTCGAGTACAAGTCGGTCGACGCCCACAAGAGGGAGCAGTACCTGAGCCTGGTCGGCGAGCGGCCCGAGATCGACGCCCTGCTCTTCAGCCTGCCGCTCAGGCAGACGAGCGAGCCGGCGGCCGTCGACGAGGGCTACGCCCTGTTCCGCGTCCTCGAGCGCAAGGAAGCGACCAGGGAGGAGTTCGAGAAGGTCAAGGCCTCCGAACGCGATACGCTCCTCGGCGACAAGAAGAACCGCTTCCTGATGGCCTACATGACCAAGGCCCGCGAGGAGAAGAAGGTCAAGATCAACGCCGAAGCCTACCAGCGGCTGAGCCAGGAGGTCCTGTCGAGGTACTCCGGCCAGTCATAAGCCTGCCGGCCCGGGCGTCAGGTCAGAACATCGACGCCGAGAAAGGAGACCGCGATGGAGTCATCCCGCAAGTCCCTTCCGCCCGAGGCCTACCAGGAGCTGCCGCCCGGCCGGGCCTACGCGCCCTTCGTCCCGGCCGAGGCCAGGGTCCCCGAGGTCACCGTCCGCTCGGTGGCCTGGGGCCTGTTCATGTCCCTGTTCTTCACCTTCTCGATCGCCTATCTCGGCCTCAAGGTGGGCACGGTGCCCGAGGCCGCCATCCCCGTGGCCATCCTGGCCGTCGGCGTCGGCTACATGTACAAGCGTAAGAGCTCGATCCTGGAGAACGTCATCCTCCAGTCGATCGGCGCCGCGTCCGGGGCCCTCGTGGCCGGGGCCATCTTCACCATCCCGGCCCTGTACATCCTCGGCCTGCCGACGGACATCGTCAAGATCTTCCTCTCGACCTTCCTCGGCGGCTGCCTGGGCATCCTCTTCCTCATCCCCCTGCGCCGGTACTTCTGCGTCGAGCAGCACGGCAAGCTCCCCTTCCCCGAGGCCACGGCCACGACCGAGATCCTGGTCTCCGGCGAATCCGGCGGCAAGCAGGCCCGGGCCCTCATCCTCGGCGTCGCCGTCAGCGGCGTCTACGAGTTCCTGACCATCGGCGTCCGGCTCTGGAACGAGCTCATCGACTTCCGCTTCGTGCCCTTCCTCGACAGCCTGGCCGTCAAGACGAAGATGGTCTTCAAGCTCGACGCCCTGTCGGCTTTCCTCGGCCTCGGCTACGTCATCGGCCTGCGCTACAACGCGGTCATCGTGGCCGGGGGGCTGCTCTCGCACTTCGGCTTCATTCCCGCCATCTGGTTCCTCGGCCAGCACATCCCCGGGGCCGTCTACCCCGGGACCGTGCCCATCAGCGGGATGAGCGAAACCCAGATCTTCAGCGCCTACGTCCGGAACATCGGCATCGGGGCCATCTTCATGGCCGGCGTCCTGGGCATCATCAAGTCCATGCCGGTCATGGTCAAGTCGTTCTCGCTCGGCTTCCGCCAGATCTTCCGGGGCCAGCGGGCCGACGAGGCCGCGGCGCCGCGGACCGACCGCGACCTGCACATGAAGACGATCATCCTCGGCCTCCTGGCCACCGCCGCGGGGCTGTTCCTCTATTTCCTCTGGATCGCGAACCTGAAGCTGGCCGTGATCGGCGTCCTGATCTGCCTCCTCCTGTCCTTCCTGTTCACGACCGTGGCCGCCAACGCCATCGCCATCGTCGGGACCAACCCTGTCTCGGGCATGACCCTGATCACGATCATCCTGTCGAGCGTCATCCTGCTCGGCGCCGGGCTGTCCGGGGAGCAGGGCATGGCCGTCGCCCTGCTCATCGGGGCGGTCGTCTGCACGGCCCTGTCGATCTCCGGCAGCTTCATCACCGACCTCAAGATCGGCTACTGGCTCGGGGCCACGCCCCGCAACCAGGAGCGGTTCAAGTTCGCCGGCGTCCTCGTCTCGGCTTTGACGGTGGGCGTCGCCATAGCCCTCCTGGACAAGGCTTTCTCCTTCCAGAGCGGGGCCCTGGCCGCGCCCCAGGCCAACCTCATGGCCTCGGTCATCAAGTCGATGATGTCCCGCGAGCCGGTGACCTGGCTCCTCTACGGCATCGGCGCCTCCGTGGCCCTGGTCGCCGAGCTGGCCAAGGTGCCGCCGCTGGCCTTCGCCCTGGGCATGTACCTGCCCCTGCCGCTGACGACGCCGCTCCTCGTGGGCGGGTTCCTCTCGCACCTGGTCAAGAGATCGACGAAGGACAAGGAGCTGGCCGAGCGTCGCAACAACCGCGGTACGATCATCTCCTCGGGCTTCATCGCCGGCGGCGCCCTCATGGGCATCGTCCTGGCCGTCCTGAAGCTGCTCAAGGTCGACCAGGCCATCAGCCTCGGCATCCCCATGGTCCTCGAGGCCGGGCGCTGGGTCGACGGGGCGCCGCGGCCCTGGTTCGACGCCTACGGACAGATCTTCAGCCTGGCCGCGTTCGTCCTGCTGTGCGGCTTCGTCTACTGGGACGCGCGGCGGCAGAAATAAGGCGGCGGCGGCAAAAGCGCGCCGGCGCGAAGGGAGGGGACGATGACGACGAACAAGCTTTACGCGGCCGCCGACCGGGCCGTCAACCAGGCGCTCCGGCTCCGGAAGGGCGAGAAGTACCTGTTGGTCACCGACACGGCCAAGCTCGAGATCGCCGAGGCCCTGGCCCATTATGCCAGGCGGGCGGGCGCGGAGACGACGACCTACCTCATGACCGAGACCCTGCGGCCCATCACCGGGCCGACCCGCCAGTTCAAGGAGCTCATCCGGGGAGCCGGCGCCACGACCTACCTCCTGGAGGGCCGCTTCCCGGAGAAACCCTTCCGCGGCTTCATGGTCGCCGAGGGCGCCAGGCACGGCCGCATCTGCATGATGCCGGGCATCACCCGGGACATGATGGAGCGGCTGGTGGCCATCGACTTCTCGGAGATGGCCCGCTTCACCAGGAAGGTCATGCGGGCCGTGAAGGGCGCCGCGATCGAGATCGAGAACGCGGCCGGCACGCGCATCGCCTTCAGCGTGGCGGGCCGGAGATGGGACGCCGACATCGGCGACATCTCCAGGAAGGGCGTGCACGGCAATCTGCCCGCCGGGGAATGCTTCACGGCGCCGGTCGAGGCGACCTTCACCGGGAAGATCGTCATCGGCCTCATCGACGACAAGATGGGGCCCGGCGAGATGACGTTCAAGGAAGGCAAGCTCGTCGGCTTCAAGGGCGCCGGCGTGGCCGAGGTCATCAGGACGGTCGGCGACGACCCGACGGCCCGCGTCATCGGCGAGTTCGGCATCGGCACGAACAAGGGCGCCCGCATCTCGCCGAACATGCTCGAGGCCGAGAAGGCCTTCGGCACGGTCCACTTCGCCATCGGCGATTCCTACGGCCTCGGCAAGAACAAGAGCAAGTTCCACTTCGACGCCCTGGTCGACAAGGTCACCATCCGGGCCAACGGGAAGCTCATCGCCAGGAACGGCAAGTTCCTCATTTAATGGGGGAATGATACCCGTTTCCCATTTTTCCCGGGCCCCGTCGGGACGGGCTCTCTTTTCGTGACCGCCCCCGTGGACCCGGGCATCGCTTGAACCCGTTCCTCTTATCGGGTATAAGAGGGCTTCGGTGATATGACATGAAATACGACTTCGACAGGATCATCGACCGGACCGGGACGGAATCCATGAAGTGGGCCTATCCGCGCCAGGTCCTCGGCGCCAGGGACGCCATCCCGATGTGGGTGGCCGACATGGATTTCGAGTCGCCCCCGGCCGTCATCGAGGCCCTCCGCCGCCGCGTCGATCACGGCGTCTTCGGCTATCCCCTCGTCCCTCCGTCGCTCTGCGCGGCGGCCGTCGACTGGTTCCGGAGGCGGCACGGCTGGGAGGTCGAGAAAGCCTGGATGGCCATGACCCCCGGCATCGTCCCGGCCCTGAACTACTGCGTCCGGGCCTTCAGCCGCCCGGGCGACCCGGTCATCATCCAGACGCCCGTCTATCATCCTTTCTACTACGCGATCGAGAACAACGGCCGCCGGGTCGTCCGCAATCCGCTCCGGTTCGACGGCCGGCGCTACACGATGGACCTCGACGACCTCCGGACCAAGATCGACGCCCCGGGCCGGATGCTCATCCTCTGCAGCCCCCACAATCCCGTCGGCCGCGTCTGGGACCGGGAGGAGCTCGAGAGCCTCGGCCGGATCGCCGTCGAGCGGGACCTCCTCGTCGTCTCGGACGAGATCCATCACGACCTCGTCTACGGCGGCCGCCGCCATCACGTCTTCGCGGCGCTGTCCCCGGAGCTGGCCCAGCAGACGGTCACCTGCGTCGCCCCGAGTAAGACCTTCAACGTCGCCGGCCTGTCCACGGCCGCCGTCGTCGCCGCCAATGCCGACCTGCTCAAGAGGTTCGAGGACGAGGCGGAGCGCTCGGGCTTCGATCTCGGCAACGCCCTCGGCATCGTCGCCTTCGAGGCGGCCTACCGCCACGGCGGGGATTGGCTCGACGCCCTGCTGCCCTATCTCGAGGCCAATATCGATCTGCTCGAGACCTTCCTGGCCGAGCGCGTTCCCGCGATCGGGCTGATCCGGCCCGAGGGCACCTACCTGGCGCTCCTCGACTGCCGGAAGCTCGGCCTCGCGCCGGGCGCCCTCGACGATTTCTTCCTGAGGAAAGCCGGGGTCTATTTCAGCGACGGGGCGATGTTCGGCCGGGAGCTCGAGGGCTTCGTCCGCGTCAACTTCGGCTGCCCCCGCTCGGTCCTCCTCGAGGCGCTGGAACGGATCGAGCGCGCCGTCAAGGGCCAGCCGGCCGGCCGATAATCCCCCGGCCGTTCTTCCGGGCGTCTTCCTTGACGGCCCGGAACCGTTCTTCTATCATCCCGATGCCGGAGTCCTGACCGGGACACGACCACGGAGGAGGAATTCCATTGGATATCGGCGCGCATCCTGAGACACGGACGACGGCGGGCCAGGCCGTCCGGCTGGCCCGCGACCTCTACGGTCTCGAGGCCCAGGCCTGCGCCCTGCCGAGCGAATACGACGACAACTTCCGGCTGGCGGCCGCCGACGGCTCGTCGCGCGTCCTCAAGGTCATGCACCCGAGGCGCGACCCGGGCTTCGTCGACATGCAGTGCGCCGCCCTGGCCCGGATCGCGGCCCGCGACCCCGGCCTGCCCGTCCCCCGCGTCGTGCCCGACGGAGCCGGCCGGCCCTGGTCCACGGTCCCGGCCGGCGACGGGCCGCCGCGGATCGTCTGGATGCTGTCCTACCTCGAGGGACGCCCGATCGCCGGGATCCGGCCGGTCACGTCCGGGCTGCTCGAAGAGCTCGGCCGCGCCCTGGCCCGCCTCGACCTGGCCCTCGAGGGGTTCTCGCACCCGGCCGCCCGCCGGGAGCTCAAGTGGGATCTCGCCCGGGCCGGCTGGATCCGGGAACACCTGGGCCTCCTGCGGGACCCGCGCCGCCGGGCCCTCGTCGAGAAGGTCCTGGCCCGCTTCGACGCCGAGGCCGCGCCGGTCCTCGGCCGCCTGCGGTGCGGCGTCGTCTACGCCGACGCCAACGAGCACAACATCCTCGTCCGGGTCGAGCCCGGCCGCCCGCCGCGCCTGGCCGGCCTGATCGATTTCGGCGACATGATCGAGACGGCGGCCGCGGCCGAGCCGGCCGTCGCCGCCGCCTACGCGTCCTTCGGCGCGGCCGACCCGCTCGAGGCCGTCCGGCCGCTCGTCGCCGGCTACCATCGCCTCCGCCCGCTCGCCGACGAGGAGATCGCCGTCCTCGACGTCCTGGTCCGCGCCCGCCTGGCGGTCAGCGTGGTCAACTCAGCCTGCCGGGCCGCCGCCGAACCAGGCGATCCCTATCTCACGGTCAGCGAGGCGCCGGCCTGGGCCGCCCTGGAGGCCTTCGACCGGGTCCCGCCGCGGCTGGCCCATTACGCTTACCGCGACGCCTGCGGCCTGCCTCCCGTCCCGCACGGCCCGGCCGTCGTCGGCTGGCTCCGCAGCGCCGCGGGGTCGTTCGCCCCCGTCCTCGATCACGACCTGCGCGCGGCCCCGGTCGCCGTCCTGGACCTGTCCGTCGGCAGCCGCATGCTCGGCGCCGACCCGGCCGCTTTCGAGACGCCGCGACTGACGGAGATCGTCTCCCGGGCGATGGCGGGCGCGGGAGCGGCCGTCGGCCTCGGACGCTACGACGAGGCCCGGGCGCTCTACACGGCCGGCGCGTTCGCCGCCGGCGCCGGCCCGTCCGCCGCCCGGCGGACCGTTCATCTCGGCGTCGACCTGAGCGTGCCCCCCGGAAGCGCCGTGCGCGCCCCTCTCGACGGGACGGTCCACGTCGTCGCCAGCAACGACGCGCCCAAGGACTACGGTCCGCTGGTCATCCTTCGCCACGCGGTCCCGTCCGGGCCGGAGTTCTTCACCCTGTACGGCCATCTCGATCCGGGTTCCACGGCCGGGCTCGAACCCGGCCGGGCGCTCCGGGCCGGCGAGCGTTTCGCCGCCGTCGGGGCCCCGCCGGCGAACGGCGACTGGTGGCCCCACGTCCACGTCCAGATCATTCTCGATCTCCTCGGCCTCGACGAGGACTTCCCGGGCGTCGCCGCGGCCGGCCGCCGCACGCTCTGGACCGGCCTCTCCCCGGACCCCAACCTGATCCTGGGCGTCCCGGCCGGCCGCTTCCCGGCGGCGGAGCCGGCCAAGACGGAGACCCTGGCCGCGCGCCGGCGTCTCGTCGGCCATAACCTCAGCGTCTCCTACCGCGACCCCCTGAAGATCGTCCGGGGCTGGATGCAATGCCTCTATGACGAAGCCGGCCGCGCCTATCTCGACGCCTACAACAACGTCCCCCTCGTCGGCCACAGCCACCCCCGCGTCGTCCGGGCCGTCCAGGACCAGATGGCCCTTCTGAACACCAACACGCGCTACCTCCACGACAACCTGGTCCGCTACGCCGGGCGGCTCACGGCGCTGATGCCCGCCCCGCTCCGCGTCTGCTACGTCCTCAACTCGGCCAGCGAGGCCAACGAGCTGGCCCTGCGCCTGGCCCGGACCCGCACCGGCCGCGAGGACGTCATCGTCCTGGAGGCGGCCTACCACGGCCACACGACCGGCCTCATCGACATCAGCCCCTACAAGTTCAACGGGCCCGGCGGCCGGGGACGCCGGCCCTGGGTCCACGTCGCGCCCTTGCCCGACGATTACCGCGGCCCCTTCAAGCGCGACGATCCGGAGGCCGGGAAGAAGTACGCCGCGGCCGTGGGCCGCGTCATCGCCGAAGAGGCCGCGCCCCGGGGCGGGCCGGCCGCCTTCATCGCCGAGACACTGCCGAGCGTCGCCGGGCAGATCGTCCTGCCCCGCGGCTACCTGGCCGAGGCCTACCGCCACGTCCGGGCGGCCGGAGGCCTGTGCATCGCCGACGAGGTCCAGGTCGGCTTCGGCCGGCTCGGGACGAGCTTCTGGGGCTTCCAGACCCACGAGGTCGTCCCCGACATCGTCGTCCTCGGCAAGCCCATCGGCAACGGCTTCCCGCTGGCCGCCGTCGTGACGACCGGGGAGATCGCCGCCGCCTTCGACAACGGCATGGAATTCTTCAGCACCTTCGGCGGCAACCCGGTGGCCTGCGCCGCCGGCCTGGCCGTGCTGGACGTCATGGAGGAGGACCGGCTCCAGGACCGGGCCCTGCGGGTCGGCGGCCATTTCCTGGCCGGATTGCGGCGGCTGGCCGGCCGCCATCCGATCATCGGCGACGTCCGCGGCTCGGGCCTGTTTCTCGGCCTCGAGCTCGTCCGCGACCGCCGGACCCTGGAGCCCGCCGGGGCCGAGGCGTCCTACGTCGTCGAGCGCCTGCGCGACCTCGGGATCCTCGCCGGGACGGACGGCCCGTTGCATAACGTCATCAAGATCCGTCCTCCGCTCTGCTTCTCGGAGGCCGACGCCGACCTTTTCGTCGCGACGCTGGACGGCATCCTCAGCGAGGACCCGGCGCGCGCCGCCTAGCGTCGAGGCCCATTCCGCGCTTCCCGCTGCCCGGGGAGCCTGGGCCTGGCTCCGGGCAGGGCCGCAGGGAGGCGTCTTCCGGGACCGGAAATATCGCTTGTCAATCATCAGGGCCTGGATAGAATGGTTGGGAACGGAGGCTGCGCCGCCATGGACATCAAGGCCAAGCTGACCACCTTCGACGCGACGATGATCGTCGTCAGCCTGATCATCGGCATCGGCATCTTCCGCACCCCGGCCATGGTCGCCGCGGCGGCCAGGACCCCGGCCCTGTTCTACGCCGCCTGGGTCCTGGGCGGGCTGGTCAGCCTGCTCGGCGCCCTGACCTTCGCCGAGATCGGCGGCCGCTTCGCCAAGCCCGGCAGCTACTACAAGGTCGTGGCCGAGAACTACGGCTCCGGCCTGGCCTTCATGCTCAACTGGACCAACGTCGTCATCGTCAACGGGGCCGGGGCGGCCGGCGTGGCCCTGATCGGGGCCGAGTACCTGACGCCGATCGTCTTCCCCGGCGCCGCGCCGACGACGGCCCGCGTCCAGGTCACGGCCATCGTTCTCGTCCTCGGGCTCCTGGCCGTCAATTACCTGGGAATCAAGACCGGCGCCTGGGCCCAGAACGTCCTGAGCATCCTCAAGGTGGTCATGATCGGCGTCCTGGCGGCGGCGGCCTTCCTGTCGAAGAAGGCTCCGGAAGGGCCCGCTTCCCTGCCTCTCGACCGGCCCTGGTTCTTCGCTCTCGGCGTGGCCTTCATCTTCGTTTTCTACGCCTACGGCGGCTACCAGAACACGATCAACTTCGGGGCCGACGTCCACGATGCCCGCCGCAACGTGCCGCGGGCCATCTTCTTCGGCATCCTCATCGTCCTGGCCTGCTACCTGACGATCAATGTTGCCTACGTCAGGACGCTCGGCGTCCCCGGCATCGCCGGGGCCAAGCTCGTGGCCGCCGAGACGGCCCGGGTCACCCTGGGCGAGACCGGCAAGCTCGTGGTCTCCCTGGCCATCTTCCTCTCGGCCATGGGCTTCCTCAACGTCACCCTGATGCAGATCCCCCGGGTCTACTACTCGATGGCCGAGGACCGGACCCTGCCGGCGGTCTTCAAGAAGGTCAACGCCAGGACCCAGGCCCAGGAGTTCGGCCTGCTCTTCCTCGGCCTGATCATCCTCGTCTCGATCTTCCTCCTGCGTAAGTTCGAGAACATCGTCAACTATGTCATGTTCCTCGACACCGTCACCCTGGCCGTCGTCTCGTCGTCCGTCTTTTTCCTGAGGCGCAAGGCCCGGGCCTCCGGCGAGGCCTACACGGGCTATCGCGTCCCGCTCTATCCTGTCCTGCCGGCCGTTTTCATCGCCACGATGCTGGCCGTGGCCGGGTCCGTGCTGGCGACCCAGACCCGCGAGGCGCTCTACGGGTCGATCTTCTTCGCCGCCGGGCTGCCGGTCTTCCTGCTGATGCGGCGGGTCAGCCGGCGCCGGGCGGAGGACGAGCCGGGGAGGCCCCCGTGCTCATGACCGGCCGCGAGCGCCTGGCCGCCGCGCTGGACCACCGCCAGCCCGACCGCATCCCTGTCGATTTCAACGGCACGGGCGTCACCGGCATGCATGTCAGGTGCGTCATCGGCCTCCGCGAGCACTACGGCCTGGAGAAGCGGCTGGTCAAGGTCCACGAGCCCTACCAGATGCTCGGCTGGATCGACGAGGATCTCCGGGACGCGCTGGGCATCGACGTCGAAGGCGTCTACGGGCCGGAGACGATGTTCGGCTGCCGCAACGAGAACTGGACCCCCTGGCGCATGGATGACGGGACCGAGGTCCTCATGTCCGGGAACTTCCGGACGGCGAGGGACGCGAACGGCGACACGCTCGTCTTCCCCGGCGGCGACACTTCGGCGCCGCCCTCGGCCCGGCTGCCCAGGGACGGCTTCTTCTTCGACACCATCATCCGCCAGGAGCCGATCGACGAGGCCCGGCTCGACCCCGAGGACAACCTCCAGGAATTCGCCCCCGTGTCCGAGGCGGCCCTCGACCACTTCGACCGTGAGAGCCGCCGGGCCGCGGCGACCGGAAGGGGGGTCATCGCCTCCTTCGGCGGCACCGCCCTCGGCGACATCGCCCTCGTGCCCGGCCCCCAGCTCAAGCGCCCCAGGGGCATCCGCGACGTCGAGGAATGGTACGTCTCGACCCTGACCCGCCGCCCCTATATCCACCGGGTCTTCGAGCGGCAGACCGGGATCGCCCTGGCCAACCTGGAAAGGATCGCGGCCCGGGTCGGCGACCGGGTCCAGGCCGCGTTCGTCTGCGGCACGGACTTCGGGACGCAGCAGTCGACCTTCTGCTCGGTCGCGGCGTTCCGCGAGCTCTACCTGCCCTACTACCAGCGCATCAACGGCTGGATCCACGCCCGCACGGCCTGGAAGACGTTCAAGCATTCCTGCGGCGCGGTCTTCGACCTCATCCCGTCCTTCATCGAGAGCGGCTTCGACATCCTCAACCCCGTCCAGATCTCGGCGGCGGGCATGGACGCGCGACGGCTCAAGCGGGAGTTCGGCCGCGACCTCGTCTTCTGGGGCGGCGGGGTCGACACCCAGAAGACCCTGGCCTTCGGCACGCCGGAGGAGGTCCGGGCCGAGGTCCTCGAGCGCTGCGACATCCTCGGCCGCGACGGCGGCTTCGTCTTCAACGCCGTCCACAACATCCAGGCCAACGTCCCGACCGCGAACATCGCGGCGATGTTCCGGGCGATCCAGGAATACGGCGGCCGGGACTAGGCGAGAACCCCTTTCGAAGCGAGCTGAGTTTCGCAGAAGGGGGACATGCTCGAAATTCTCTGGAATTCCGTACGTGTCCCCCTTTTGGCAAGCCCGCCCGGCAAGACCGGGCTTGCCCGGCCGCTCAGCGGGCGGCCAGGGCGTCGGCCAGCTTGCCGACGGCCGCGTCCAGCTCTTCGACGAGGATGCCCGAGACCGCGGCCGGCAGGTACTGGGACTTGCGGGCGCCGAGAGGCAGGCGCTTGTCGAAGGTGTGCCGGGCCAGGCTCTTCCCGCTCTTGAAATCCAGGAATTCGAGCTCCATGGACAGCCGGCCGAACCAGACCTTGGGATTGTCGATCTCCTCGACGAGCCTGACGGTCGAGCGCAGGACGATGGCCGGATCGCCCTGGAGGACGTCGATCCTCACCCGGGAGAAGCCCTCCTTGCGGACAAGGTACTCGACGATCGCCTCGCGGAAGAGGTCGGCGGGCTTCTTGGCCCAGAAGACGGAGGAATAGTATTTAAGCTCGTAGGGCGAGACCCGGTAGATGATCCGGTAGTCGTCGTAGAGCGGGTCGACGCGGACGGGCTCGATGTAGAGGACCTTGTCGATCGTGGGATGGCGCTCGGAGTCCTTCTCGATCGGCACGATCTGGAAATACCGCTTCGACGGCGTGGACAGGCAGGCCGCGCCGAGGAGGATCAGGGCGGCCGCGGCCGGCAGGATGATGGTCCTCTTCATTTCTTGTCCTTTCGTGTCCGCAGGATGACCGACGGCTCCTCCGCGATCTCCCGGGAGAAGCGGCTCAGGTTCTCCATGGCGTCGCCGAGGCTGGCGAACGTCCGCTGCAGCTGGGTCTGCTGCTCGAGCAGGACGTTCTCCATCTTCTTCAGGCTGACCGAGGCCGTCGAGAGGAACGTCCTGAGGTCGGTGATCGCTGCGCCGAGCTCCTCGGCCGAGAACCGCTGGGAGATGTTGCCCAGGGTCTGCTTCGAGCCCGTCTCTACGGTCCCGATGAGCCGGTCGAGGTCATTGACCATGGGCTTGAACGTCGTCATGGCCGCGGCGAAATCGGCCGTGGCTTTCTCCAGGCTGGCCAGGGTGTTGTCGAGCGATGTCTGGCGGCCCTGGAGGACCCCCGCCAGCGCGGCCGAGCCCCTGGCGGCGTTGTCCATGAGGGCGGAGAAGCGGGCCACGTTCTCCGGCGAGAGGACGTCGGTGATGCGCTTGGCCGTCGTCTGGATGTTGTTGACGATATCGTCCGCCTTCTCGCCCAGGCCCCGTCCCATGGCGATCACGGCGTGGGGCTTGAGATCCGGGGAGGAGGCGTTCCCGCCGCTGATCTCGACGTACTTGTTCCCGGTGATGCCGAGGTAGACCATGTAGGCCTGCATGTCGGTCTTCATGGTCAGTCCGGGCCGGATCTTGACCTCGACCTCGACGCAGTCCATGTCCTTGGGGTCAAGCCTGATGGCCACGACCCGGCCGACCGTGACGCCGCGGTACTTGACGTCGCCGCCGACCGGCAGGCCGTTGACCGACGTGTTGCAGAACCTGACGACGTAGATCTCGCCGGGATCGCGGAGCTTGGGCGCGATGAAGAAGGCGGCGACGACCAGGAAGATGCCCGTCGCCAGGGCCAGGAAGATCCCCAGCCGTGTCTTTTGCTCATTCGTCATCATGATGGTGCTTCCTGAGGAAGAATGTCCGGATGAACTCGTCGTCCGAGGCGGCCAGCTCGCCGGCGTCGCCGTCGAAGTGGAGGCGCCCGTCGTTGAGGACGAGCATGCGGTCGGCCACCCGCTCGATCGAGCGCAGCTCGTGGGTGACCACGACCAGGGTCATGCCGAAGGTCTCCTTGAGACGGAGGAGCAGGTCGTCAAGGAGCGACGAGGTGATGGGGTCGAGGCCCGAGGAGGGCTCGTCGCAGAAGACGATGTCGGGATCGAGGACCAGGGCCCGGGCCAGGGCCCCCCGCTTGACCATGCCGCCGGAGAGCTCGGGCGGGTACTTGTCGGCGGCGGCGGCCATGTCGACCTGGGCCAGCCCGGCGTGGACCATGTCCCGGACCATGTCCTCGGGGATCTCGGGGTAGTGCATGCGGACGGGCAGGGCCACGTTCTCGTAGAGGCTCAGCCCGTTGAGCAGCGCGCCGCCCTGGTAGAGGACCCCGATCCGGTCGTACAGGCCCTGGAGCGACCGCTCGGAGGCGTAGTCCACCGGGCTTCCGGCGAACTCGTACGTCCCGCCGAGGGGCGGCAGGAGCCCGGCCAGGCTCTTGAGCAGGGTCGATTTCCCCGACCCGCTGACGCCCAGGACGACAGTGATCCGGCCCGCGGGGATGCCGAAGGTCAGGTCGCGGAGGATGGCCTCCCCCCCGTAGCCGATGGTCAGGTTCCGGGCGCGGATGATGTCCATGTCAGTACAGCACGAAGGCGAACAGGCAGTCGATGACGATGACCAGCGTGATCGACAGGACGACCGATTCCGTCGTGGCCCGGCCGACCTCCTCGGCGCTCCGGCCAACGGTCAGCCCCTTGTAGCCGGCGGCGACGACGATGGTCCAGCCGAAAACGACCGTCTTGACCAGGCCCCAGGCGAAATCGGTCCAATCGACCGTGTTGACCATCCGGTCGAGGAATTCCTTCGGCAGCGTCCCGTACTTGATCGCCGAGACCGTCATGCCGCCGGCGATGCCGCAGACGTCGGCCAGGCCGACGAGGAGCGGGACGACCGCGGTCATGGCCACGAGCCGCGGCACCATCAGGAAGCGCTCCGGGACTACGCCCATCGTCTTCAGGGCGTCAACCTCTTCGAGAACGCTCATGCTGGCCAGCTCGGCCGTGATGGCCGCGCCGATCTTGCCGGCCAGGATGACGCCGGCCATGAGCGGAACGAGCTCCCGGAGCATGGCGTAGCCGATGATATCGGCGATGAAGGTCGAGGCCCCGAAGCGCTCCAGCGGGCTGGAGGCGGCGAACGAGATGGTCACGCCGACCAGGAACAGGAGCACGCAGACGATCGGGTAGGAGCCGTAGCCCATGAAGAACATCTGGTTCCCGATCTCCCCCGGATAGACGCCCTTGCGCGTCCGGAAATACGCGGCCACATGGAAGACCTCGTCGGCCAGCATCGACAGGAACTCGATGGTGATGCGGGCCCGCTTCAGGAAGAGGCCGGCCAGGGCCCGGACGAACCGGCCCGCGCGGCTGCCCGTGCGCGGCTCCGCCGGCTTGGCCGGCCAGGACCCCGACGGCGATCTGGAGAAGCCGCGGCCGGCCCGGGCCACGGCCTCGGGAACGTTGACCGCGGTCAGGCCTGGCAGATCCTGGGCGACGCGCCCGAGGAGGGCCAGGGCCGCCCCGTCGAAATCCTCGACCTCCCGGAAATCCAGGGTCAGGGGCCCGCCGGCCTCCGGGTGCCGCAGCCCGCGGAGGAGCGCGGCCACCTCGGCCGCCCTGAGCTTCTTCGGCAGGAGGATCGTCCGGGGAGCGGACGGGGCCGGCGCGACCTCGCTCTTCCGATCCTGCCTGCTGTTCATTCTGACCGCTCCGATCCTGGCGCAGGCCATTCTATTACAGGGGGGCAGGCTTTTCAAACACGGTACCGGCGCCGGAGCCCCGTTGACGCGGCCGGCCCCCCGGGATATCATCGTCGCGCCCATGACTGCCCGAGAACGGTTCAACAAGGTCTTCCGCTGGGAGAAGCCGGACCGCGTCCCCAACATGGAGTTCGGCTACTGGGACAAGACGATCGCCGTCTGGCATGACCAGGGCCTGCCGCGCGAATGCCGGACCAACCAGGATATCGAGCGGCATCTCGGCCTCGAGGGGCTCGAGATCATCCCCGAGGCGCCGGTCAAGAGGGGGCTTTACCCCGAGTTCGAGGTGCGGACCCTGGACGAGAAGAACGGCCGTCGGATCGTCCAGACCAGGGAGGGGGCCCTGGCCGAGATGCTCGACTACGACTCGTCCATGCCCAAGTTCGTCAAGTTCGCCGTCGAGACGCGGGCGGACTGGGAGCGGCTGAGGGACGAGCGGCTCGATCCCCGCGCGCCCGGACGGGTCGGGGACGTGACGGCGGCCGTCGAGGCGGCCCATGCCACGGGCCTGCCCATCCTCTTCCATTGCGGCTCGCTCTACGGCTGGCTCCGCGACTGGATGGGCCTCGAGAACCTGTCCATCGCCCTGATGACCGACCGGGACTGGATCGAGGAGATGATGGAGCACGTCACCCGGATGGACCTCGACCTGATCGAGCGCCACATCCCGGGCGGCGGCCGGATCGACGTGGCCTGGTGGTGGGAGGACATGTGCTACAACCACGGCCCGCTGATGTCGCCGCGGCTCTTCGAGGAGCTCATGGTGCCGCGCTACAAGCGCATCACCGGCGCCCTCAAGGCCAAGGGCGTCTTCGTCAACGTCCTCGACTGCGACGGCCGCATCTACGACCTGGTCCCGGGCTGGCTGCGGGGCGGCATCAACTGCATGTTCCCCATCGAGGCCGCCCACACCGATCCCTGGCGGCTCCGGAACGAATACGGGACGGACGTTCTCCTGCTCGGCGGGGTGGACAAGCTCGCCCTGATCGCCGGCCGGGAGGCCATCGACCGGGAGCTCGAGAAGCTCCGGCCGCTCGTCGAGCGCGGCGGCTACCTGCCCTGCGTCGACCACCGCGTCCCGCCGGACGTCAGCTACGAGAATTACCTGTATTACCTGGATCAGAAGAAAGCAATCCTCTGATCGGCCGGGCCGGCCGGCGGAAACCGGAGAGGGTCAAATCTACCTTTTGTCTAAGAATGGGCAAAAGGTAGTTTTGACCCCATCTGCAGAAGCGGGGCTTCGCGGCCGCGTTCAGGCGGACCTCAGGCGGCGGCCGCCCGCTCCAGCCGCTTCATGATCAAGAAGATGACCGTGGCGGACAGGAGGCAGGCCGCAACGAGGATGCCCCAGACTGCCACGAGCGGTAATCGTCCCCAAAGGAAGGACGTCACGCTGACGAGGTAGTTGCCGGCGGCAGTGGCCGCGAACCAGCCGCCCTGCATCAGGCCCTTGTACTTCGGCGGGGCGACCTTGGAGACGAAGGAGATGCCGATCGGGCTGAGGAAGAGCTCGGCGATGGTCAGCATGAAATAGGTCGAGATGAGCCAGTGGACGGAGACCTGGGAGGCAGCCGGGGCCACCATCCCACCTAAAGCCTTCGGGCTTGGCAGCCCGATCGAGCCGGCGATCAGGATGGCATAGGCCGCCGCGGCCAACAGCATGCCGATGCCGATCTTGCGCGGTCCCGAAGGCTCCTTGCCCCTGCGGTTGAGCCAGCCGAAGAAGCCTACAACGATGGGCGTCAGGGCGACGATAAAGATGGGGTTGAACTGCTGGAAGATCTGCGGCTGGAAGCTGTTCGTGGCTCCGTATCCCCTATAGCGCAGGAAGGCCAGGAAGCCGAAACCGGAGAAAGCCAAGGTGCCAAGGACGCGGGCCAGCCAGCCGGACGACTTACGCACTAGGACGACAAGGCCGGCCAGGGCAAGAACGACCAGCAATATCCCCGTCAAGTCGAATAAAAGAAAGGCGGCTTGGCCGACGCTCGAAACCGTGTAATCCCTGGCGAAGTAGGTCAGGGTGACGCCGCTCTGCTGGAAGGCCATCCAGAAGAAGATGACCATGAGGAAGACCAGGCCAAGAGCGAACAGGCGTTCGCGGGTCTGCTCAGGGGACATCTCGACGACCTGGGACTTGTGGGCTTCGGACTTGGCCTTCTGCCTTTCGGATAGGTCGGCGAGAGCATAATGCCTGCGGAAGGCCCAGAAAACGATCATGGAGACGATGAGGCTGATACAGGCGACGCCGAAACCGAGGTGGTAGGACTTGCTCAGTTGATTGATGTAGCGCGTCGCAAAGTCCCCCAGGGTGACCAGGGTCACGGAGTGGTCCTGCCCCTGAGCGATGGACAGGAACGACGAGGCGTCGGCCAGTGTGCCCTTGAGGAAGTTATTCGCGAGGGCCGGGATGCGGGCATCGTAGGTGAAGCCGGCCCCCTTCATGATCCAATTGCACACGGCCGTGGAAGCCGAGGGGGCGAACATGGCCCCGATGTTGATGCCCATGTAGAAGATGCTGAAAGCCCGGTCCCTCAAGGGCGAGTATTTCGGGTCGTCGTACAGGTTGCCGACCAAGGCCTGGAGATTGCCTTTGAACAGGCCTGTGCCCAGGGCGATGATGGCCAGGGCAGCGATGACGAGCGGCAGGCCGGTGGCCATGGCCGTGGGCAGCGCCAACAGGATGTAGCCGGCGAACATAACGACGATCCCCAGGCGGATCGTTCGGCCGTAGCCGAGGTAACTGTCGGCAAGGAAGCCGCCGAGCAGAGGAAAGATATAAACGGCGGCCATAAAAAGTCCATAAATTTGGCCCGCTGTCCCCGACGACATGCCGTACTTCGCCTGCATGAACAGGGTGAAGATGCTGACCATCGTGTAGAAGCCGAAGCGTTCGCCCATGTTGGAGAAGAAGGCGACGAACAAGCCTTTGGGGTGCCCTTTGAACATGATTCACCGTCCTTGCAATGCGCGCGGATGCCGGATGACTCTCAAGTCCGGGATTATAACAAAAAAGGCCGCGGCTGGGCAGGGATTCCCTTTCGGGGGGCCCCGCTCCCCAACGCGGGCTCGACCCCCTCTTAGCGGCGGCCGCCGAGGATCGAGCCGAGGACGCCGCGGATGATCTGACGGCCGAGACTGGAGCCGACCGACCGGGCCGCGCTCTTGGCCATGGCCTCGATCAGCGTGTCACCCGGCCGCCCGGCCGGCCGGCGGGGCTCCTGCGGATGATCAGGATAGGGCCGGGGGGCCCGGCCCTGCCCCTCCGGGGCGGGATAGGCATAGGGCGCCCGCTGGGCTTGGGCCTGGGCCGCGGCCTGCTGCCCGGCCCGGGCCTTGAGCATCTCGTAAGCCGATTCGCGGTCGACGGCCTTCTCGTAATGCCCGAAGACGAGCGAACCCTGGATGAGGGCCTGTCGCTCCGGCGGGGCGATCGGCCCGATGCGGCTGTACGGCGGCAGGACGAAGGCCCGCTCGACGATCCCCGGCTGGCCCTTCTCGTCGAGGAAGGAGACCAGGGCCTCGCCCGTGCCGAGCTGGGTGATCTCGGTCTCGACGTCGACCTTGGGATTCTGCCGGAAGGTCTCGGCCGCCGACTTGACGGCCTTCTGGTCACGGGGAGTGAAGGCTCGCAGGGCGTGCTGGACGCGGTTGCCGAGCTGGCCGAGGATGACGTCGGGGACGTCCAGGGGGTTCTGGGTGACGAAGTAGATGCCGACCCCCTTGGAGCGGATGAGGCGGACGACCTGCTCGATCTTCTCCAGCAGGACCTGAGGCGCGTCGGCGAACAGGAGGTGGGCCTCGTCGAAGAAGAAAACGAGCCGCGGCTTGTCCTGATCGCCGACCTCGGGCAGGCGCTCGAAGAGCTCCGACATGAGCCAGAGCAGGAAGGTCGAATAGGCCCGGGGCGTCAGCATGAGCTTGTCGGCGGCGAGGATGTTGACGATGCCCCGGCCGGAGCCGTCCGTCTGCATGAGGTCGCCGATGTCCAGCCCCGGCTCGCCGAAGAACCGGGCGGCGCCCTGCTCCTCGAGCGCGAGCAGGCCGCGCTGGATGGCCCCGATGCTGGCCGGCGAGATCCGGCCGTATTCCGTCTCGAACTCGCCGGCGTGGTCGCCCGCGTACTGGGCCATGGTCCGCAGGTCCTTGAAATCGAGGAGGAGCAGCCCCTGATCGTCGGCGATGCGGAAGACGATGCTCAGGACGCCGCTCTGGACGTCGTTGAGGTTGAGGAGGCGCGAGAGGAGCAGCGGCCCCAGGTCCGAGACCGTCGTCCGGACCGGGTGGCCCTGCTCGCCGAAGATGTCCCAGAGCGTCACCGGGCTCGCCGCGAAGGCGAAGTCGCCGAGCTTGAGCGTCTTGACGCGCTCCTGGATCCTGGGATTGGCCGCGCCGGCCTGGCTGATCCCGGCCAGGTCGCCCTTGACGTCGGCCATGAAGACCGGGACGCCGATGCGGCTGAAGCGCTCGGCCATGACCTGAAGGGTGACCGTCTTGCCCGTGCCGGTCGCCCCGGCGATGAGGCCGTGGCGGTTGGCCATCCGCGGCAGAAGCAGCAGGTCCTCCTCGGCGTTCCTGGCGATCAGCAAGCCTTCAAGGGCCATGGGAACCTCCTTTTCTTTTTGGGCGGCGCCTCCCAGCCGAGGCTCGCCCGCAGCAGGCCGGTGACGGTCTTCTGCAGGGCCGCCCGGAAGGTCTCGACGGTCGAAACCTCCTCGCCGGTCCAGTAATCCCTGATGAACAGCGGCGGGCCGACGTTTATCCTGATCGTCGCCGGGACCCCCCACATGATGTGCGTGCCGAAGATCGACAATGGCGTCACGGGGACGGACAGTCCGCGCTCCTTATAAAGGTTGTAGGCCATGATGGAGACGCCCCGCCGGAAATCCTTGACGTAAGGGTTCGGCTCCTTGGGAAAGACCCGGCCCCGGCCCTGGAGGGCGATGATGGACCGGCCCCGGTCCAGATAGTCCTGGCACCTCAAAATGGACGCGCGCTTGCTGCCGTAGATGTCGACCGGGATGGTGCCGACCCGGGCGATGTGGCCGGAGACATACGTGACCATGAAGCGGTAGAACGGGCCGAGCAGGATGTGGACAAAGCCGCCGATCCTGCCCATGTGGCGGTGGAGGTGGCGGAGGACGAGCTCGGACGCCCCCTCCCGGGTGAAGATCATCTGGTTGGCCGTGAAGTAGATCATCCGGGGCACGGTCCGGAACAGGACGGCCACGTCCTTGTAGGCGCCGATATGGTTGCCGACGATGATGTTCGGGCCCTCGGGGACGAAGTTCCCGGCGCCCCGGAGGTCGATCTTCTTGGGCAGCAGCAGGAAGCGGCAGGTCCGGTCGACGAACCCGCGCAGGTATTCGAATTCCTCTTCGAACGTGCCCATGGCCGCGCGATTATTCTACCGGAAGGCCCTCCCGATTTCAAAGCGCCGGGCCAAGCCCGGGGACCGGCTTGCTAAGGCCGGACAGGCATGTTAATTTATGGCCCGTCAACCGTCGAAGGAGGCGCTCATGATCACGCTCATACGCGGCGGCGAGGTCTTCGCCCCCGAGCCCCTCGGCCGCAGGGATGTGCTGCTCGCGGGCGGCGTCATCGAGGCCGTGGCCGAGCCCGGCCGCCTCGGCGTCGACGGCTGCGGCGGCCAGGTCGTGGACGCGTCCGGGAAGCGCGTCCTGCCCGGCCTGATCGACCCCCACGTCCACATCCTGGGCGGCGGGGGCGAGGGCGGCCCGGCCACCCGGGCCCCCGAGATCCGGGTCGAGGACATCGCGGCCTGCGGCGTCACGACGGTCATCGGCTGCCTGGGGACGGACGGGATCACGCGCCGGATGGCGTCCCTCCTGGCCAAGGCCCGGGCCCTCGAGATCGAAGGCGTCTCGACCTTCATCTTCGCCGGCTCCTACGAGGTCCCGGTCCAGACTCTGACCGGCAGCGTCCGCTCGGACCTCGCTCTCATCGACAAGGTCATCGGGGCCGGCGAGATCGCCCTCAGCGACCACCGCTCCTCGCAGCCGACCTTCGACGAGATCGCGCGCCTGGCGGCCGAGTGCCGCGTCGGCGGCCTGCTCGGCGGCAAGGCGGGCGTGCTCCATTGCCATCTCGGCGACGGCCGGCGGGGGCTCGAGTTCCTGTTCCGGCTGGTCCGCGAAACCGAGATCCCCGTGACCCAGGTCATCCCGACCCACGTCACCCGCAATCCGGGCCTGTTCGACCAGGCCCTCGAGTGGGTCGCGGCCGGCGGCGCGGTCGACATCACCGTCGGGCCCGAGCCGGCGCCCGGCGATCCCGACGTCCGGTTCGAGGACGCCCTGGCCGCCTTCGCCCGCCGGGGGCTGCCCCTGACCCGGGTCATGGCCAGTTCGGACGGCAACGGCAGCATGCCGGTCTTCGACGCCGGCGGCCGGCTGGTCCGGCTGGCTATCGCCACAGAGCAGGACCTGCTGCTCAAGTTCCGCGAGGCCGTCCGGACCGGGCTCCTGCCGCTCGAAGCGGCCGTCCGCGTCTTCGCGACCAACGCGGCCGATTTCTACAAGCTCGGCCGGAAAGGCCGGATCGAGCCGGGCCGGGACGCCGATGTCCTCGTCGTCGACGGCGGCCTCGGCCCCGTCGACGTTTTCGCCCGGGGCCAGCGCCTGATGGCGGGCGGGAAGCTCCTGGCCCGCGGCACGTTCAGCGCCTGATCGGGGGCTGTCCCCGGGCGCGACGAGCGGGCTGTCCCTCATGACCGGACCTGAATCAAGCAAGGAGAAAAGGCTTATGGCGGATCAACCAGAAAAAGCGACCGTTCCGAACCCCCCGGCCGGCTCCCCGTCTCCGATCAACGCCGCCGGGAAGCGGCCCTCGTTCGGCGTCGCCCTCATCCCGCTCGCCGCCATGGCCCTGCTCCTCGGCGTCGGCTACGGAGTTTACAGGATCAAGGCCCAGATCCTGCTGGTCGCGGCGGCCGCGATCTCGGCCCTCCTCGGCCTGGTCCTCGGCTTCAAGTGGAAGGACATGGAGCGGGGCATCGTCGAAAGCATCCACAAGGCCCTGCCGGCCATCCTGATCATGCTCTCGGTCGGGCTGCTCGTCGGCTCCTGGATGGCCAGCGGCACCATCCCCATGGTCATCTACTACGGGCTCAAGCTCATCTCGCCGAAGTTCTTCCTGGCCACGGCCTGCCTCGTCTCGTCCGTCGTCTCCCTCGCCTGCGGCACGTCGTGGGGCACGATCGGAACGATCGGCGTGGCCTTCATCGGCATCGCCATGGGCCTCGGCATCCCGCTCGGCCCGGCGGCCGGGGCGGTCGTGGCCGGGGCCTACTTCGGGGACAAGATGTCGCCGCTCTCCGACATCCCCAACCTGGCCACGGTCATCTCCGGGTCGAACCTGTTCGACCACATCAAGCACATGATCCCCTCGGCCGGGCCGGCCTGGCTGGCCGGGCTGGCGCTCTATTCGATCGCCGGCCTGAAGTACGGCGCGGCCTCGGCCCGGTCGGAGACGCTGGACCTGATCCTGTCGACGCTCAGGGCCAACTTCCGCTTCAACCTCCTCCTGCTCCTGCCCATGGCCGTCATCTTCTATTTCGCCATCGCCAAGAAGCCGACCATCCCGGCCATGGTCCTGTCGTCGCTCACGGCCGCCGTCCTGGCCGTCGTCGTCCAGAAGATCCCGCTGACGGTCGTGGCCACGGCCATGAACACGGGCCTGCCCCCCCGGACGGGCGTCGAGGTCGTGGACAAGCTCCTGACCAAGGGCGGCATGATGAGCATGATGGAGACCCAGCTCATCGCCTTCACCGCCTTCGCCTACGGCGGCATCATGCAGGCCACGGGCTGCCTGGCCGCGATCCTGGACCGGGTCATGGGCTTCACCCGGCACGTCTGGAGCCTGGTCCTGACCACGATCGGCGCGGCCGTCCTCTCGGCCCTGATCACCGGCAGCTCTTACCTGTCGATGATCCTGCCGGCCGACCTGCTGGCGCCCGTCTTTAAAAAGAAGGGCCTGGCGGCCAAGAACCTGTCCCGCATCATCGAGGAGAGCGGCGGCATCATCGTGCCGCTCATCCCCTGGAGCATGGCCGGCGTCTACATCACGGGCACCCTGGGCGTCTCGACCTTCTCATATCTGCCCTGGGCCTTCATGAACTACCTCTCGGTCGGGATGCTAATCCTCTTCGGGTTCACCGGCTGGACGATGGCCCCGCGCAAGCGGGAGGACGAGACGCAGGCCGGGAGCTAGCTCCGGAACCGGAGGCCGAGCCCGCCCCCCTAAGTTCCTTCGTCGTCCTCCCCTTTTTCGGCCTTCTCCAGGGCTTTCTTGAACAGCTCGTCGGCCTGGTCGTGCTTTTCTTTCTGGAGCTCGAAGGTCGCGTCGAACTTGCGGTCGAACTCGCTCTGCCGCTTGTGCTCCTTGACCAGGAAGTCGTCGAGCGAGCCCTTGGCCTTCTTGGCCTTCTCGGAGCGCAGAACGGACCGCGTCTCCCCGTCGACCCAGAGGGTGGCGCCGCAGCAGGGGCAGACGACCGAAAAGACGTGCTTCCCGTCCTTCTGTTGAGGATCCGCCATGACGCGAATGTAGCATAAGGGCCGCCTCCCCATCAACCCGCCTTGGCCTCGATGCCATGCTTCTTCAGGAGCTTGAACAGGCCCTGGCGGGTCAGGCCGACCTCGGCCGCGGTCCTGGTCCGGTGATAGCGGCAGCGGACCAGGGCCTCGCGCAGAAAGCGCCGCTCGAAGTCGGCCCGGGCCTCGGCCAGCCGGCGCGAGGCGTTCGAATGGGTCTCCCCGGCCGGGTTGATCTTGGGGGACAGGTGCTCCTCGAGGATGAGCGGCCCGCCCCCGGCCAGGACCAGGAGCCGCTGGACCTCGTTCTGGAGCTCGCGGACGTTGCCCGGCCAGGGATAGCGGAGCAGCATCTCCAGCGCGACCGGCGAGACGAAGGGCCGCGGCCGCCGCATCGAGCGGGCGAACTCGTCCAGGAAGTGGTTGAGCAGGAGGTGGGCGTCGTCCGGCCGCTCGCGCAGGGGCGGCAGGTCGATGGCGATGATCTTCAGCCGGTAGAACAGGTCCTGGCGGAAGCGGCCGCGCTCGACCTCGGCCTCGAGGTCCTTGTTGGTGGCGCTGACGAAGCGGACGTCCACGGCCCGCGGCCGCGTCTCGCCCACCCGCCGGACCGTCTTCTCCTCGAGGACGCGGAGGAGCTTGGACTGCAGGGCCAGCGGCAGGTCGCCGATCTCGTCGAGGAAGAAGGTGCCGCCCGAGGCCTCCTCGACCAGGCCGGTCTTGTCCCGGAAAGCGCCGGTGAAGGAGCCCCGGGCGTGGCCGAAGAGCTCGCTTTCGAGGAGCGCTTCCGGGATGGCGGCGCAGTTGACGGCCACGAACGGCCCGGTCCGGCGGCAGCCCGTCTCGTGGAGGAT
Source organism: Acidobacteriota bacterium (assembly GCA_039683095.1). Lineage (NCBI taxonomy): Bacteria > Pseudomonadati > Acidobacteriota > Acidobacteriota bacterium. The sequence continues at coordinate 774,697 of JBDKSB010000012.1, forward strand.
CTTGGCGGCCAGCTCCTTGCCCGTACCGCTCTCGCCGGCGATGAAGACCGGGGCGTCCGTGTCCCGGACCTTCTCGATCATGGCCCGGACTCGGCGGACCGCCGCCGCCTCGCCCAGGAACGCGGCCGTTCCGGACGGCGGCCCCGTGTCGGCTGCCGGCGCCGGGCCGCCGTTCTTCCTCAGGAGAAAGAGGAGCGGCGCCAGGGCCAGGGTCAGGAACTCCATGTTGTCGGCGTCGAAAGGCCGGACCTCGCCGCGGCGGACCAGCAGGACGATGCCCGCCGGACGGCCGCGGACGATCCAGGGATAGGCCAGGACGCTGCGGGGGCGGTTGCCGTCGCCGTCGAGCTCGAGGTCGGCGAAGAGCGGCTCCCGCCGCAGGTCCGGAACGAGGACCGGACGGCCGATCTCGAGGGCCCGTCCGAGCAGTATCTCGCCGGCCTGCCTGGCCGTCGCGGCCAGGCCCTGCGGGCCGCCGGGGCCGCGGCAGGCCTCGAAGGCCGGATCGCCCTTGGCATCGAAGGCGCGGAAAACGCCCAGGTCTGCGGTGACGTGATCGAAGACGACCTCGGCGATGCGGGAGAGGAACTGGGGGGTCACAATTAAGCGACGAACGGAGCGGCGGGATTTTCTCATTGCGCCCCGTCCGCGGAATCCCCTAGAATAAAGCCTCGCCGTCCCGGACGGACCCCCGGCAAGGAGGAGCAGATGTCAAGACGCGCGGCCGTCCTGGGTCTCCTGGGAATTCTGGCTCTCATCGCCTTTCCGGCCGCCGGGCCGTGCGCCGGCGCGGCGCCGACGGTGGCCAACGTCCTTAAAAAGGTCCGGCTCCTGGCCGTGCCGGCGAACGGCCGGCCGGTCGACCGGACGGTAGCCGAGGAGATGCGGGTCTGTTGGGCCGATCGGGCGGAGATCCGGCCCGTCGGACCGGACAAGGGGCCGGCGTCAGAGGCCGGCGTCTTCCGCATCGCTGTCGCCGGCGAAGGCTTGGCCGACGGGCCGGGCGCCGAAGCCCTCCGGAACGCCGGGGGGAAGAGCTGGATGTACTTCCGGCTTGGCCCGGACGGCTCGGGCGAGCTCGTCTCTTCGGCGCCCCATCTCCTCTACGCCCTCTTCCGGATGGTCGACGACGACTGGCACGGGCTCGAAGCCAAGGAGTTCGAGAAAGGGCGGCTCGTTTGGACCCGCTTCTCGCGCCTCGAGGGCGGCGACAACTACCTGGCCAACCCGAAGCGCGCGGCCGCCGGCTACGACGCCGAGGCCTCGGTCCGCGAGCTGGCCCGGCTGGGGTTCAGCCACGTCCCCGTCAACGCCCTGGCCAAGGACATGCCGGCCGAGCAGGGGCCGCCCGGCGAGATCTACTACCGTTTCTATTATTTCAGCCCCGACCTCGACCAGTTCGTCGAGACCCCGCTCAACGCCGGGGCCTACTCCCCCGAATATCTCGAGGCCAACCTGGCCCTCCTCAAGGAGAACGCCAGGCTGGCCGTGAAATACGGCCTGACCCCCGGCCTCAATATCAGCTCGCCGCGCTCGGTCCCCGACGCCGTCCTGGAGAGATACCCCTACCTGCGCGGCGCCCGCGTCGACCATCCCTTCCGGAGCTACCGGCCCCGCTACACACTGACCCTGTCGCATCCGGCGGTCCGCTGGCATTACGCCGAGCTCGTGCGCCGGCTGATGAAGGAAGTGCCCGAGCTGGGGTACATCTATCTCTGGACAAACGACAGCGGCTCGGGCTTCGAGTACACGGCCAGCCTCTACGCCGGGCGCAACGGCGGGGCCTATCTCGTCCGGGAATGGAAATCGCACGAGTCGATCGCCCGGGCGGCGGCCGAGAACGTCCTGCGCTACTTCCGGGTCCTGCGGGACGCCGCCGCCGAGACCCGTCCCGATTTCCGGCTGCTTTTCAACCTCTTCTCCTTCTCGAACGAGGAAGCGTTCATCCTCGACGGCCTGACCCCGGGGCTCGACCTCTGGGTCGCGCCGAAGGAGCTCGACGATTCGCCCCGGGGCCGGCGACTCAAGGCCCTGCCGGCCAAGGGCAGCGAGATCTTCACCACGACGCGCCTCCAGAACAACTACCTTCTCGGCATCCCTTCCCCGTGGCTGGCCGCCGAGGAGGTGCGCGGTCTCCAGGCCGCGGGCTTCGACAAGGCCCAGGTCACGGTCGACCCGCAGCCGCTCGCGCCCTACGACGTCAACCGGGAGGTCCTGCGGGCCATCAACTTCGATCCGGCCGCGGACGTCGACGCCGTCGTCGCCGCGACCGCGGCGCGCTGGGCCGATCCGCCGGCCGACGCGGCGCTGGTCAAGGCCTGGCGGCTCTGCGACGCGGCCGTCCGGGGCTTCCCGCCGATCATGCTCTACGGCGACAACAACTGGAGCTTCCCCTGGTACCGGCTGCTCGTCCGGCCGTTCGCCCCGGACATCGGCAAGATCCCCGAGGCCGAGCGGGCCTATTACGAGAAGTTCATGACCGTGACCTTCAACAATCCCAACCTCGTCGACCTGGGCATGGACATCCTTTGGACGCTCATGACGACCGCCCAGGCCGATGCGGCCGTGGCCCAGGCCGACCGGGCGACGTGGCCGCCGCTCGACGAGGCCATCGCCGTTCTGGGCGCGGCCATCGATCGCGTGCCCGACGGGGTCCGGATCGAGCCGGACGGCCGCCGGCGTTATAGCGGCGACGTGGAAGTCCTGGTCGATCAGCTCGACCGGCTCCGGGCCCTGCGCTGCTATTTCCGGACCCTGCGCAACACGGCCGCCTGGGTGGCCGGCGTCCACGGCTATCTCGAGGCCAAGGACCCGGCCGAAAAGGCCCGCCGCCGGACCGCCGTGCGGGCCATGGTCGACGACGAGATCCGGAACGCCGCGGACCTGGCCGCGCTCTTCGAGACCTCGAAGGTCCGGTTCATGCCCATCGACCCGACGGGCGAGACCTTCAACATGTACGGCCCGAACCTGGCCGAGCTCATCCGGAAGAAGATCGCCCTGATGAAGGAACACCGGGACGACGAGCCCCGGATCGATCCCGACTTCATGTGGCGGATGCCGCCGGACTCCGGCCTCGACCCCAAGGCCTATCTGAAATACCGTTGAGAAGGGGGCGCCCCCTCCTTTCACCGGATCTCGGACGGCACCTTCAGCTCGGGCGAGACCGTCCGCAGGAGATAAGGGCAGTGCCCGGGAAAGCGGTGCGGCGCTGCGGGATCTCATCCAGACCTCCTCATGACGAGATCAAAGCCTGCTTGACGGTCCCGGACAAAAGGACGGGGACGTTTGCGGCCGGGCCCTCAGGGCAGGATGGGGATCCGGGCGGCGTAAGCTTCCACCTTCTCCTGCCAGCCCTCCTCGAGGGGCCCCTTGATGCCCATCACCATGACCTTGCCCTCGGCCACCCCGGCCAGTCCTTTGCCCTGCAGGAGGCCGCGCATGATCGGGATGACGCGCTGCAGCCGGGCCAGCTCCTCCTCGTTGGGCGGCCGCCCGGTCTCCTTTTCGGGCTTGGGCGCGCCTTCCGTGGTCAGGATGGCGTACTTCGTCCCGGCCGGCAGCCGGAGCTTCTTCAAGAACCGGCGCATGCGCCCGATCGGCCGGCCCATCCGCCCCGGCGAACTGAACACGTACAGGTCGGCCGGGGGCATCTCCTTGGGCTTCGCGTCGCGGACGTGATGGACGTTGACGGTGACTCCCCGCGCGGCCATCCGCTTCCGGAACTCCTCGGCCACCAGGGCGCCGTTGCCGTACTTCGAGGCGTGGAAGTATTCGATCATCATGGCGTTCCTCTCCTCTTTCCCATAACGCATATAACAACAGGAGGCCCGAAATCAAGCCCGGTTCTTGCGGCCCCCGGACCGGCGGCGGGGCCCCGGGGCCGGGCCGGGAAGAGGGACAAGCCCCCCGGCGGGAAGAACTCCGAGGGGCCGGGCGCCCGGCTATCGGCGCAGGTTGAAATGCCGCCCCGCTTTTTAATAGAATCGGCGTGCCGTGGCTGCATCAAACGCGCTCCGCGATCGCCGTCTCCCTTCGCCCCGGACCCGTCGCCGCACGACATGAGCATCGGGCCTCTGGAGTCCGCTTTTGCCGCCCGGGATCTCCGCCTAGGAGGACGAATGTGATAGAGAAAGAGACCGGCCGGTCCCGAAGGGACTTCCTCAAAGCGGCGGCCCTGGGGTCGGCCGCGTTGACCGTCGCGCCTTTCGCCGGCGGCGCTCAGGCCGGGCCCGCGGCCGGCAAGGGTGCCGGGTTCAAGCTCAAGTACGCCCCCAGCCTGGGCATGTTCGAGGCCAGCGCCGGAAAGAACTTTATCGACCAGCTCAAGTTCATGGGCGACCAGGGCTTCACGGCCTGGTTCGACAACGGCCTGATGGGCCGGCCTGCGGCCGAGCAGGAGGCCCTGGCCCGGGAATCGAGCCGGCTCGGCCTGACCATCGGCCCGTTCGTCGTCTACGCCGACTTCGGCGTCGAATCCTTCGTCACCCGGGACGGGGCCGTCCGCGACATGCTGGCCGGCCGCTTCAGGACGGCGGTCGAGACCGGCAGGCGGACCGGCTGCCGCTGGACGCTGGCCGTCCCCGGCCGCTTTAACTTGAGCAACGACTGGGGCTACCAGACGGCCAACGTCGTCGATAACCTCAAGCGGATGGCCGCGATCTGCGAGCCGTCGGGCCTGGTCATCGTCCTCGAGCCGCTCAACCCCAAGGACCACCCGGGGCTTTTCCTGACCAGGATGGCCCAGGCCTACGAGATCTCGAAGGCCGTCGCCAGCCCGTCGGTCAAGATCCTCGACGACATGTACCACCAGCAGATCACCGAGGGGAACATCATCCCCAACATCGACGCCTGCTGGGACGAGCTGGCCTCCTTCCACGTCGGCGACTCGCCGGGGCGGAAGGAGCCGGGCACGGGCGAGATGAACTACCGCAACATCTTCAAGCACATCCGCGGCAAGGGCTACGCGGACGTCCTGTGCCTCGAGCACGGCAAGAGCAAGCCCGGGCTCGAGGGCGAGAAGGCGCTCCTAGAGGCCTACCGCCAGGCCGACAACTTTTAGAGAAAAAAGAGGGGGGCGAACCCGCTTTTGCTCGTTTTTGGGCAAAAAGCGGGTTTGACCCCTTCCGGAAAAGGAGAACATCGATGAGCGAGAATCACGAGCTGACGCGCCGGGACTTCCTCAAGACGGCTTCGGTCGCCTCCATCGCCTCGGCGGCGACGCTGGCCGGCGCCATGTCCGGGGCCGGGGGGCTTTTCGCCGGCGGGTCGGACACGATCAAGATCGGGGTCATCGGCTGCGGCGGCCGGGGCACGGGCGCGGCCGTCAACGCGGTCGAGTCCTCCCCGGGCGTCGAGATCATCGCCCTCTTCGATCCCTTCAAGGACCGGATCGAGGGCTGCCTCAAGACCCTCGGCGAAAAGGTCCCGGCCGCGCTGAAGGTAAAGCCGGAACGCTGCTTCACGGGCCTCGACGGCTACAAGAAGCTCCTGGAGATCAAGGACATCAACTACATCGTCACGGCCGCCCCGCCCGGATTCCGGCCCATCCACCTCAAGGCCGCGATCGAGGCCGGCAAGAACGTCTTCATGGAGAAGCCGGTCGCCGTCGACCCGGCCGGCGTCCGCTCGGTCATCGCCAGCTCGGAGCTGGCCGCGTCCAAGGGCCTGGCCATCGTCGCCGGCACGCAGCGGCGCCACCAGAAGAGCTACCTCGAGCTCATGCGGCGCGTCCGCGAAGGGGCCATCGGCGAGATTGTCGGCGGCCAGTGCTACTGGAACCAGGGCGACCTTTGGGTCATCAGGAAGACGCCGGAGATGAGCGAGATGGAGTGGCAGTGCCGCAACTGGCTCTACTTCTCCTGGACTTCCGGCGACCACATCGTCGAGCAGCACGTCCACAACATCGACGTCATGAACTGGGCCCTCGGCGCAACGCCGGTCAAGGTCATGGGCCTGGGCGGCCGCCAGGTCCGGACGGCTCCGGAATACGGCAACATCTTCGACCACTTCGCCGTCGAGTTCGAGTACCCGAACGGCGTCCGGGTCGCCAGCCAGTGCCGCCAGATCAAGGGCTGCGCCGACCGCGTCGAGGAGAAGATCGTCGGCGCCAAAGGCCAGGCCTTCGGCTACGGCGAGATCCTGGGCCCGAACGCCTGGAAGTTCGAGGGCGACGAGCCCAATCCCTACGTCGTCGAACACGCCGACCTGATCGCCAGCATCCGGGCCGGCAGGCCGCTCAACGAGGGCAAGCGTATCGCCGAGAGCACGATGTGCGCCATCATGGGCCGCATGAGCGCCTACACCGGCCGGGCCCTGTCCTGGGATTGGGCCATGAACGCCTCGAAGCTAGACCTCTCGCCGGCGAAATACGAGTTCGGGCCGAACCCGGTCGACCCCGTGGCCGTGCCGGGGGTCACCCCGCTCGTCTAGCCGGACGAAGGATCGCCGGATGGCATCATTGAATCCTGGAGGACGCATGAGCCAAATGAACCGTCGGCATTTCCTCAAGACCGTCGCGGCGGCGGGAGGCGCGGCCGTGGCCGGCTTCCCGGCCATCGTCAAGGCCTCGGCCCTGGGCCGGGACGGGGCCGTCGCTCCGTCGGACCGGATCGTCATGGCCGGCATCGGCTTCGGCATGATGGGCCCGGACAACATGGCCAACTTCCTGGAGAAGCCCGAGGTCCAGTGGGTGGCCGCCTGCGACCTGGACACGGAGCCGCTGGCCCGGGCCAAGGCCACGGTCGACAAGAAATACGGCAACAAGAGCTGCGCCACGTACCACGATTTCCGCGAGCTCTATCTGCGCAAGGACCTCGACGCCGTCTCGATCGCCGTGCCCGACCACTGGCACGCCATCCTGTCGATCGCGGCCCTGCGGGCCGGGCTCGACGTCTACGGCGAGAAGCCCCTGACCCACAACCTGCGCGAGGGCCGGGCTCTCTGCGACGCCGTCAGGCGCTACGGCCGGGTCTGGCAGACAGGCTCCTGGCAGCGCTCGGTCGAGAACTTCCATCAGGCCTGCGAGCTCGTCCGCAACGGCCGCGTCGGCAAGATCAAAAGGATCGAGGTCGGCCTGCCGCAGGGCCACTACGATTTCGCCGGGACCTTCGGCCAGGAGGCCCTGGTCCCGCCGCCGCCGAACCTGGACTACGACTTCTGGATCGGACCGGCGCCCTGGTGGCCCTACTGCAAGGCCAGGGTGCACATGAACTGGCGCTGGAACATGGATTTCGGCGGCGGCCAGTACATGGACTGGATCGGCCATCACCTTGACATCGCCCACTGGGGCATGGGCTGGGACGAGACCGGCCCGGTCGAGATCGAGGCCAAGGGCGAGTTCCCGGCCTCGGGCATCTACAACAGCCCGATCCGCTATTACGTCCAGGCCAGGTACGCCGACGGGACGCCGCTGGTCCTGGCCGGCGGCCACGACGAGATCTGGAGCGGGACCAAGTGGATCGGCGAGTACGGCTGGATCTGGGTCGACCGGGGGCAGTTCGAGACCGAGCCGGCCGGCCTCAAGCGCGAGGTCATCGGGCCGGAGGAGGTGCGTCTCTACAAGAGCCGCGACCACCAGCAGAACTTCCTCGACTGCGTCCGCAGCCGGGCGGCGACGATCGCCCCGGCCGAGACGGCCCACCGCTCGGCCAGCGTCGGCCACCTCGGCGTCATCGCTATGGAGGTCGGCCGCAAGATCAAGTGGGACCCCCGGACCGAGACCATCATCGGCGACCCGGAAGCGGAGCGGCTCCTCGGCCACTCCTATCGCCAACCCTGGCAGCTGCCGGAGTGAGGAGAGCAGCCATGAAGAACGCAGGAAGACCGATCGCCGTCGCGGCTGCCCTACTCGCGGTTTCGCTGGCGCTTGCGGCCCAGCCGGCGGCGAGCCAGATGGACGATAAGACCAAGCGCGAAATGGGCCTCGTCGTCGAGTCCCTGGACCTCATCCTCAAGGATCTCCAGGCTTACGATGCGTCCGATGTCGGCCCGGCGATGCGGCTGCGGGCCTATGTCTTCGCTCGCAAGGACAACGCCCAGGCCCGCCTGGAGGCCGAAGCCGCGCTCCTCAAGTTCGTCCAGGGCTCGCCTGCGCCGGCCGGGCTGATGGCCGCCTGCCGGGCCCTCCGGCTCATCGGCGGCCCCGACTCGGTGCCGGTCCTCTCCGGACTCGTGCTCAAGCCCGGGACGACGGGCCCGGCCCGCTATGCGCTCGAACGGATCCCCGGCGGCGAGGCCGACCGGGCCCTGCTCGGAGCGCTGGACAAGGCGCGGGGCGACATCCGCCGCGGCGTCGTCTTCTCGCTCGGCGAGAGGCGGTCCGTCGCGGCCGTTCCGGCGCTGGCCGGGCTGGCCGGCGGCCCGGACGCCGTCCTGGCGGCCGACGCCGTCAAGGCGCTCGGCAAGACCGGCGGACCGGAGGCCGTCAAGAGCCTGACCGCCGTGCTCGGCAAGGCCAGCCTGTCGCTGAGAGCCGAGGCCGCCTCGGCCCTGATGCTGGCCGCGGAACAGGCCCTGGCTCACGGCGACAGGGCCGCCGCGGCCTCCGTCTATGACCGGGTTTTCGCGGCCGGCGCCACGCCGGTCCTGCGGCAGGCCGCGTTCAAGGGCCGGCTGGCCACGGCGGCCGCGGCCAGGGACATGATCCTCAAGGCCCTGTCCGGGAAGGACGCGCTGCTCTACGCGCCGGCCCTGGCCGCGGTCCCGGCGAATTTCGCCGCGGCGGATATCGCGGCGGTGGCCGGTCTTATGGACCGCCTGCCGGTGGAGAACCGCGTCCAGCTCGCGGCGCTCCTGGCCAAGTACCCAGCCGAAACGGCAAGGCCGTATCTCCTGGCCGCGGCGGAAAGCCCGGCCCTCGAGGTCAGGCTGGCCGCGCTCCGCTCGATCACGGCGGCCGGCGACGGCAAGTCGGTCCTTTTCCTGGCCGCCAAGGCGGCCCGGACCGCCGGCGCCGAACAGGATGCGGCGCGGGACGCCCTGATCCGGCTCAGGGGAAAGGATGTCGATGAGGCCGTCCTCGCGCATCTCCTCAAAACCTCCGACGACGCGATCAAGGCCGAGCTCATCCGCGCGGCGGGCGAGCGGCGCGTCGCCGCGGCCAAGCCCGCGCTGATGGACGCCGTCAGGTCCGCGGCCCCGGCGATCCGGTCGCGCGCCGCCTCGGCCCTCAGGACGCTCTGCGCCCAGGGGGACATCCCGGCGCTCGTCGATCTTCTGGCCGGCCTCGACGACGAGCAGGCCCGGGAGACCATGGAAGATACGGTGGCCGCCGTGGCCCGGACCAATCCCCGCGAGCTGGCCCGCGCCGGCGAGGTCATGGCCCGGCTGGCCGCCGATAAGGACCCGCAGAACAGGGCGGACCTGCTGCGCGTCCTGGGCAAGATCGGCGACGACTCGGCTCTCCCCATGGTCAGAGACGCGCTCGGAGGCCCCGACGGGGTCGTGGTGGACGCGGCCGTCCGGGCGCTGGCCGATTGGCCGACGATCACCGCCCGCGACGACGTCCTCGGTATCGCCGGATCGGCCACGGAGCTCAACCACAAGGTCCTGGCGACGCGGGCGTATATCCGGATGATCGGGCTCGAGCCCTACCGGGCGCCCGAAAGCGCGGCGGCGGACCTGGTCAAGGTCCTGTCTCTCTCGCCGCGGACGGAGGAGATAAAGCTCGTCCTTGGAATGCTCGGCCGCTTCCCCTGCGCGGCCAGCCTGAAGACGGCGGAATCGCTCCTGGGCGACGCGGCGGTCGCGGCGGAGGCCAAGGCGGCGGCCGACCGCATCCAAAAAGCCCTAAAGTAAGAATAGAGGGGGCAAGCCATGATCGAAGGACAAGCCTCTGGAACGAGATCTCCCAAGCTCCGCTACGGCATGATAGGCGGCGGGCCGGGCGCCTTCATCGGCGACGTCCACCGCAAGGCCATCGCCATGGACGGCAAGGCCGAGCTCGTCTGCGGCGCCTTCTCGCGGAGCTACGAGAACACGCTGGAAACGGGCGGATCCCTCGGCCTTCCGAACGAGCGCCTGTACCGGACCTTCGAGGAGATGCTCCGGGCCGAGGCCGGCCGGGCCGACAGGCCCGACTTCATCAGCATCGTCACGCCCAACAGCTCCCACTACCCGGCCGCCAAGCTGGCCCTCGAGCTCGGTTTCGCGGTCGTCTGCGAAAAGCCGCTGGCGACGAGCTCGGGCGACGCCGAGGACCTGGCCTGCCTCGTCCGCGAATCGGGACGCCTCTTCTGCGTCGCGTACGCCTACTCGGGCTACCCGATCGTCAAGCATCTCCGCGACCTCATCCGCTCCGGCGAGATCGGCGAGATCCGCTTCGTCAACGGCGAATATCCCCAGGAGTGGCTGGCGACCAGGCTCGAGGACACGGGCCAGAAGCAGGCCGCCTGGCGGACCGACCCGGCCCTGGCCGGCGCCTCCAACTGCGTCGGCGACATCGGCAGCCACATCGAGTACATGGCCGCCTACATGACCGGCCTGGAGATCGAATCCCTCTGCGCCCGCCTCGATCGCTTCGGCCCGAACCGCCCCCTCGACGACAACGCCACGATCATGTTGAACTACCGGGGCGGCGCGAAGGGCGTCTATTGGTGCTCCCAGATCGCGGCCGGCCACGACAACGCCCTGCGCCTGCGCATCTACGGCGACAAGGGCGCCGTCGAGTGGTTCCAGGAGACGCCCAACACCGCCCGCGTCTCGTTCCTGGACCGGCCGACCGGAACGATCTCGCGCGGCCGCGACCCGATGTCGCCGCGGGCCCGATCGCTCTCGCGCCTGCCGTCGGGCCATCCCGAAGGCTACTTCGAGAGCTTCGCCAACGTCTACTCGACCTTCATCGGCGCCCTGGCCAAGAGTCTCCGCGGCGAGCCGCTTGCCGGCGACGACCTCGACTTCCCGAACGTCGACGACGGCGTCCGCGGCCTGCGCTTCATCGAGGCCTGCGTCGAGAGCTCGGCCAGGGGCGCGGTCTGGATCAAGATGGGGATATGAAGGAGAATAACATGGCACGACCCGTCACCATCTTCACCGGCCAGTGGGCCGACCTGCCGTTCGAAGAAGTCTGCAAGAAGGTGAGCGGGTGGGGCTACGACGGCCTGGAGATCGCCTGCTGGGGCGACCACATGGACGTCCGCAAGGCCGCCGCCGACCCCGCGTACATCCGCGACCGGAAGCGCATCCTCGAGAAACACGGCCTCAAGTGCTGGGCCCTCGGCGCCCACCTCGCCGGCCAGTGCGTCGGCGACGAATATGATCCCCGCCTGGACGGTTTCGCCCCCGACGCCGTCAAGGGCAAGCCCGAGGCCATCCGCAAATGGGCCGTCGAGGAGATGAAAGCCGCCGCCCGCGCCGCCCGCAACATGGGCTGCTACGTCGTCAACGGCTTCATGGGCTCGCCCATCTGGAAGGCCTGGTACTCCTTCCCCACGACGACCGAGGAGATGGTCGAGGCCGGCTTCCAGAAGGTCCTGGCCCTCTGGTCGCCCATCCTCGACGAGTTCGACGAGCAGGGCGTCAAGTTCGCCCTCGAGGTCCACCCGACCGAGATCGCCTTCGACGTCTACACGACGCGGCGCCTGCTCGACGCCTTCAACGGCCGGCTGGCCCTCGGCCTCAATTTCGACCCGAGCCACCTCGTCTGGCAGGGCATCGAGCCGCATCTCTTCCTCCGCGACTTCGCCGACCGCATCTACCACGTCCACATGAAGGACGTGGCCGTGACCCTCGACGGCCGGGCCGGCATCCTCGGCTCGTTCCTGCCCTTCGGCGACGTCCGCCGCGGCTGGAACTTCCGTTCCCTCGGCCACGGCGACGTCGACTTCGACGCCGTCGTCCGCGAGCTCAACGCCATCGGCTACGACGGCCCGCTCTCGGTCGAGTGGGAGGACAACGCCATGGACCGCGAGTTCGGGGCCAGGGAAGCGCTCGAGTTCGTCCGGACGATGAACTTCGCGCCGTCCACGGTCGCTTTCGACAAGGACATGAAAAAATAGGGTTCTTCTCCGGATCCCGGGAAGCTCCTCTCTCCGGCTTTGCCCGGGATATGCCTCTTGCTCCCCGGCCTCCCCGGTAGCGGGAAGCGGACCCCTGGGAGCGGCCGGGCAGAATCGCGGCTTCGAACACTCTGCTGCGATTCTGCCAAGTATTTAAAAAAGCACTCTCTGAAGACATCTCTCAGTCGCTTCGAGGACCCCGCTCACTGCCGTACATCCCTTGCGCCTCGGGAGGTTCCCCGGAAACGGGAGATGAACAAAAATGGGGACGGTCCGTCGCCGCCTCAGCGGTCGCCGCGGCGGGAGGGGGAGACGACCTGGAAGTCCCGGGCCAGCCGCCGGCCCTGGTCGTCCGTCAGCACCAGCCGGTGCGGTCCGGGCTCGGGCGCGACCCCGATCTGGTGGAAGACGCGGGTCGAAGCGAGATACGTCTCGTCGAGGTACCAGTGGATGGTCGCCCCGGCCTCGCGGTGCACGGCCTCGAGCACGACTTCCCCGGCCTGGCCGTCGAGGCCGATGGGGACATAGACCGAGACGTCCGGCTCGGGATAGATGAGGCTCATCACCCGCGATCCCCGCTCGCCGGCCGGCCCGCCGCCGCAGTCGCTGCGGAAGGGCGGCAGGGGCCGGTACTCGGCGTGGTCGGCCCGGTAGAAATACTCCTGGACGGGCGGCAGGACGAACCACGATTCGTGGCGCATCCGGTCGACCGGCAGGCAGCGGCTGTCCACCCGGAAGCGTCCCGTCTCGTCGAGGTGGACGGTCTGGTGGAACGTGCACATGCGGTCGAAGCGGCTCTCCTCGGGCACCTGGGCCTCGACCGCCGGGCAGAGGTCGGTCGCCAGGTACCCCGAATCGCGGCAGACGCGGAGCGTCTTGAGCCCCGACCGCGGCCGGGCGATCTCGCCGCCGCCGTCTGTCGCGCCGAGGAGGTCGAAGAGGACCGGGGCCGCCGCGCCGAGGCCCGTCAACCCGGGCCGGCCCTCGCCGTCCGCGTTCCCGGCCCAGACGCCGATCGTGTAGTTGGGCGTGACGCCCACGGCCCAGGCGTCCCGCAGCCCGAAGCTCGTGCCCGTCTTCCAGGCGACCCATCGGGACGAGCTGAAGTTCCGCCAATAGCCCTCGTCGTCGGGCCGGCTGACCGCCGTCAGCGCCTGGAGCGTCAGGTAGGCAGAGGCCGCCCCGAGCTCCCGCATCTTCGAAGGCGACTCGGGCTCGTCTCTCAGCAGCCGGACCTCCCGGCCGCCTCCCGGCGCGCCCGAGGCCAGCTCGGCCAGCTTGGCGTAGAGCCCGGCGATCTCGATCAACCGGCCTTCCGCGCCCCCGAGCACCAGGGTCAGGCCGTAATCGTCGGGCGGCCGGTCCAGGGTGGTCATCCCCCACTGCCTCAGCCTGTTCTCGAAGCGGGGGATGCCGTAATCGCGCAGCTCGCGCACGGCCGGGACGTTGAGCGACCAGGCCAGCGCCGCCCGGGCCGGCACGGCGCCGCGGAACTTGCGGTCGAAATTCTCCGGCCTGAAGCCCTCGAAGCGCACGGGGGTGTCGGGGACGAGGGTCAGCGGCGTCAATCCGCCTTCCTTGAGCAAGGCCGCGTAGAGGAACGGCTTGAGGATGCTGCCCGTGCTGCGCCGGCTCTGGAGGATGTCGACGTCCTGTCCCTCCTCCCCGGCCCGGCCGGTCCCGACGTTCCCGACGTAGGCCACGACGGCGGCGGCGCGGTTATCGATGACGACGGCGGCCAGGTTGCTGATGCCGCGCTCAGCCAGCCTCCTGCCGTGCTCCTCGGCGATGCGGCCGACCGTCCTCTGCAGGTCGGCCGCGATGAACGACCGGAACGGCGAAGCCGCCCCCGGCCGGGCGGCCAGCGAGTCGAGGAGATGCGGCGCGTCGCGCGGCACGGCCCGCAGCCGGGAGGGCTGCGGCTCGGCCAGGGCCAGCCGGCATTCGAGCGCGGGCATCGCCTCCGAGGCCCGCAGCCTCTCGAGCAGCCGGTCCCGCTTCCGGAGAAGCCTGGCCCTTCCCTCCGCCGTGGCCGGCAGCCCCGGATCGTTGGGCAGGACGGCCAGGAAGGCGGCCTCGGCCCAGCTCAGCTCGTCGGGGCTCCGCCCGAAATAGAGCCAGGAGGCGGCGTCGAGCCCGACGATATTGCCGCCGAAGGGCGCGTGGGCCGCGAAGAGCGCGAGGATGTCCTTCTTCGGGCGCCGCGTTTCGAGCCGCAGGGCCAGGATCGTCTCGACGACTTTTTCGATGTAGGTCCGCGGCCGGTTCTTGCGGGCCAGGCGCACGACCTGCATGGTGATCGTGCTGCCGCCGCTCCGGACCCGGCCCGACCGGAGGTTCTGGCGCGCGGCCCGGCCGATGGCCAGCGGATCGACGCCGGGATGGGAGTAGAAGCGCTTGTCCTCGAAGCGGACGAGGGCCTCGAAAAAGCGCTCCGGCGCGCGCTCCCCCGGCGGGAAGCGCCACTGGCCGTCGGCGGCCGGCCTGGCCCCGAGCAGCCGTCCCTCGGCGCTGAACAGCACCGGCGAGACGGGATCGTGAAAATGGACGACGGGAATGGCAAACCAGGAGACGATCAGGGCAACGAGCGCCGATCCAATGGCCATGATCCTTCGGGATCTGTGAGGCCGGGTGACGGATCCCCTCAAGATCTTCATTGCACGATCTCGACCCATTGTCCCTTCGTGTTGGCATGGAGCGCGGCGTCGTACATGGCCTCGACGGCCAGGCCCGGCTGGTAATAGCGGCCGCGGAACGAAGCGTTGAGGACGACCTGGAAGACCCGCTCCTCGCCGGCGCCGAGCCCGAAGTAGGTGTAGACGCGGTCGTCGCGGACATCCTGGTAGTTGACCGCCGCGGCCGCGCCCGTCTCCCCGGCGAAGCGCGGATTCTTGATCTGGAAGCCGGCGGCCAGGAGATGGGTCAGGACGAGGTTCTCGAGCCGGCCCACGGTCAGGTTCCTGACCCGGACCTCGGCGACAAGGTCCAGCCCCTGCGCGACCTTGTCGATCGCGATCCCGTTCATCTTCATGTCGCGCATGCGGACGTCGATCGAAAGCCCTTCGGACGACGGCGTCTCGGCGCCGGCCGCGGGCACGCCGCGCCGGTAGATGGTGACGTAAAGGACCGCCGCGTCTGGATTGGTCACGGCCAGGGTCCGGCCCTGGAGCGGGAACGAAGCGAACTCGCGCCGGTCGAACGGCGTCGAGGATTCGACGTCGACGGCCTTGTCCGCGTCCCAGGCGAAGCGGAAGCGGAAGGGCTTGATCCCCTCGCTGCCGTAGAACGCGGCCAGGGCCATCAGGCCGAACGACGTCTCCTGCGTCGAGAGCCACTGGTCCGAGCCCAGCGTCCCGCCGATATCGGCGACGAGCGGCCGGGCCTGGCCGGACCGGCCCATCTGGACGAAGGCCCGGGCGGCCAGGGCCTTGTCCCGGAAGTCGGAGCCGAAGGTCAGGCTGTCGCCGCGGTAGGCCTTGAACTCGAGCTTGGCCCGGCCGGCCAGGTCCGCGGCGGCGTCCGCCTGCCCGGTGACGTGGAAGGCCGCGGCCAGCATCAGCCCGGCCAGCCCGGGCAGGCCCTCGCTCTCCCGCAGCCGGTTCATCGCCCCGAGGTCGGGGTCGCGGGCCAGGGCCAGCACGAACAGGCGGAAAGCCTGGATCAGCCGGTCCGCGCCGCTCCCCGTGACAAAATTGTTGGCCATCATCTTCTGGTTGGCCCGCCAGGCGTCGAGCATGGCCTGCGGCACGTGATAGCCGAGCCGGGAAGCCTCGATCAGGAAATACCCGGCGTAGGCCGTGGTCCACTCGTGGCCCTCCCGGTCGCCGGGCCAATAGGAGAACGCGCCGTTGGTCATCTGGAAGGCGGCCAGCTTCTCGACCGCCGCCCGGACGTGCTCCTCGACGTCCCGCGCTTGCTGGGCGTCGAGCCTGACCAGGCCCTTGAGATAGAGCTGGGGAAAGGCCGCCGAGAGCGTCTGCTCCAGGCAGCCATGGGGATAGCGGATGAGATAGTCGAGCCGCTTCTCGAGAGCGAGCGGCGGCACGGACGACGCCTCGACGATGACCCGGTTCGTGCCCTCGAGGCCGAAGGGAACGACCTCCTGCCTCGCCGCCTGGCCCGGCTTGACCTCGAGCCGCGTCGTCCGGGTGACGGCCGGGTTGCCGGCCAGGATCGGGATGGCGATCGCGTCCTCGGTCCGTTCGGCGCCGCCGGCGGCCCGGAACCTCACCTCGCCCTGGCCGATGCCGCCCGCGGCCTTGAGCGCGAACGGCACGATCTCGTCGCCCGGCCTGGCGAAGACGACGGTCCGGGTCCGCTCGCCGACGACCTCGAAAAGCGGGTTGGTCTCGACGCCGACCGTGACCTCCCTGATCGCCGGGTTGGCGACGAAGACGGTGACCGGCATGACCACGTCCTCGCCCGGCCTGACGACCCGCGGCAGCGTGGCCAGGGCCATCAGGTCGCGCCGCACCGGCACCGACTTCTCGGCCCGGCCGAAGGCGCCGTCGCGGCCGCCCACGACCATGATCCGGACGGCCCCGAAGTACTGCGGCATCGTCAGTTCGTGGACGCCCTTGCCGCCGGCCGGGAGTTCGAACGGCCCCTCGAACAGCACGACCGGCGGGAACCGCCGCGGCTGCTTGGCCTTGTCCTTGGATTCGCCGCCCTGGTCGCCGCCCAGGGCCAGGATGCGGGCCATCTCGGCCCCGTAGGCCTCGGCCACGATGTCGAAGAGGTCCCAGGTCGTGACCCCGAGGGCCTCGCGGGCGTAGAACCCCTGGCGCAGGTCGGGCGTCGCGAACCGGGTCAGGCCGAGGAGGCCCTCGTCGACCACGGCCAGCGTGTAGCTCATGGGCCGGCCGGCCGTCTCCCTGACCTCGACCCGGAACTTCTCACGGGGCCGGATCTCGTCGGCCGCCCTGATCACGGGCTCCAGGCGCGTGGCCGGGTCCTCGACCAGGATCGGGATGACGCCGTAGAGGCGGATGGGCGTGTCGGCGATCTTGTCGCGGTGCGGCTGGATGAGGGTGACGTGGACGTAGACATTGGGGGTCATGGCGGCCGTCAGCGGGACCTCGAAACGGTTCTCGCCCTTGACCGTCGGCACCCAGAACTTGTCGAGGACCGACGTCCCGTTCTCGATGGAGACCAGGGCCCGGCCCTGGACCGCCTCGGGCAGGTAGATGACGGCCTTCTCGCCGACCTTGTAGGAGGGCTTGTCGGCCGTGAAGCTGAGGGCCGTCGCGCCGGCGCCGCCCTCCTCGCGGGACCGGCCGGCCCAGCCCGGCCAGTCGATGTAGACGATCTGGCCCGCGGCGTGGCCGCTCACCGGGTCCTCGGCCCGGACGAGATAGCGGCCCCAGTCGGGATAGCGGATCTGGAAGGTCCACTGGCCGGCGCCGTCCCGGGTCGCCACCTCGCCCTTGAGCAGCGGCCGGGTCTGGACGCTCGAGACGTACTGGGCCAGGGACTCGCCGCTGCGGTCCCACCACCACCGCCAATCGAGCTTGTAGAGCGAGACCAGGATCTTGTCCCGGGACACGGGCCGTCCGGCCGTGTCGACCGTGGCGATCGACACGACCTGGTCCTTGTCGGTCAGGAGCATGCCCCGGGCCTGGTCGCCCTTGGGCGCCCGGACCCCGACGTAGGAGTCGTAGGGATGGAACGGCAGCGAGAACGAATCGACGCTGAAATCGCCGCTCTCCTCGAAGACCCGGCTGGTGAAGGCGGCCTCGAGCAGGCCCGGGCTCGGCTGCCGCGGCTCGATATCGATGCGGGCCTGGCCGCGGCCCTGGGCGTCGAGCGTGCCCTTGGCCGCCTCGACCGTCGCGCCTTCGAAGTCCCGGGCGGGATCGTCGAAGGCGTAGTCCGGGTAGCGGTCGAAACGGGTCGGCCGCCTGGACAGGCGGACGGAGACGTCGAACTTCAGGTTGGCGGCCGGCGCGCCGTGGAGCCATTGGGACGCGACCGAGGCCTCGAACGGCATGTCCTTGCGGACCAGGACGTCGCGCCCGGCGTCGAGCGTGATCTTGAGCCGGTTGGGCACGACGGTCTCGATCTTGAGGGTCTTGGCGAACGTCAGGCCGCCGACGAGGATGCGGGCCTGCCAGTTGCCCGTCGGGGCCGACTCGTCCGTGTCGATCCTGAAGCCGTAGAACGGCTCGACGACCTTCTCCGGCCTGGCCGTCAGGACGACCTGGCCCTGGGGGTTGGCCAGCTCCAGGAGGACGGGCTGCCCGGCCGGCAGGGCTTTCAGGCGGTCGAACAGGGCGAAGGTCAGGTGGAGCGTGTCGCCGGGCCGCCAGACCCCGCGCTCGCCGTAAAGGATGCCCTTGACCCCCTTTTTGTGGACCTCGCCGCCGACGTCGAAATGGCTGACCGGCAGGGCGCCCTGGCCGGCGATGCGGAGGTAGCCGATGTCGCCGCCGCCCTCGGCCGAGACGTAGAAGGCCCGGTCCCTGAGGGCCAGCATGGCGAACCCGCTGCCGTCGGTGGCCGTTTCGCCCAGGACCTGGTTCTGGTAGTTGTAGGCCTTGACCTTCAGCCCGGGGAGCGGCCTGGCCGTGCCGATGTCCGTGGCCACGACGTGGAGGCCGCCGCTCTCCTCGAGCTTGGCCACCAGGCCGATGTCGGAGGAGAAGAAGTTACGGCCGACGGCGGCCCTGTGATTGTAGCGCGGGATGTAGTAGGCGTCGGCGCAGGGGTCGTTGCGGCGCGACCAGTCGCCGGAATCGTAGGCGTAGCCCTCGTCGTAGTAGTCCCAGTTCGAATAGCGGCTGTAGCTCTCGTCGTCCATGTTCTGGAGCGGCGGCTCGGTCACGACCGGCGCGCCGCCCGAGGCGCAGGGATAGGTCGAGTTGCCGCGGTTGAACGACAGGACGAGGCGGAAGAGGCTGCCGGGGCTCTCCTTGAACAGGGGCGTCACGTCGAGGTCGTAGCGCGTCCACCCGCCGGTCACGGCCGGATCGTCTGAGAGCGGCACCGTCCTGCGCCAGAGATAGCGGCCGACCCGGGCCAGCTCCTCCGAGCCTTCCAGGCTGTTGACCTGGAAGAACTGGGCCATGTTGCCGGGATAGATCTGGAAGGCTGCGACCTGGACGCTCTTCAGGTTGACGGCTTCGATCGGCACGGTCAGGCGATCCTTGCGAGGCAGGATGAGGCCGCGGCCGACGAAACGGACCTGGGGTTGGAGGGACTCGAAGGTCACGGTCCGTTCCAGGCCGTCCTTCAGGCGGCGGTTGAGGAAGTTGCGGATGCCGGGCAACACCTGGACCGGCAGGCTGCCCAGGAAATTCCGGGTCGAGTAGGCCCGGACGACGTTGCCTTCGATCTCGAAGGTCAGGGGCCGGTCCTCGATCCGGATGAGGCCCTTGAGGTCCTGGTCCCTGGCCAACCTGTCGGAGAAGCGCACCAGGACGTGGCGGGCTTCGCCGGCAACGGCCTCGACGGAGACGACTTCGAAGGCCCCCTGGGCCGGGACGGCGACGTCGCGGCGGCCGCGGTTGTCGATCCGGACGGGCGCCCCGTCCCAGGACAGGGTCACAGCGGAATCTTCCTCTTTCCGGGCGATGTCCTTGACCGAGAAATAATGGTTCAGGCCCTCCTGGGAGTGGCTCCACTCGACCGTCAGGGCCTTCCCGTCCTGCTCGGCCTCGAGGACCTTCTCGACCAGGGCCTTGTCCTCCATGTCGGAGGTGACCAGGCGGCCCCGCAGGACCTGATCCTGGGGCCGCTCCGGGTCCTCGGCGAACAGCCCTTCGAGCGAGACCTCCAGGCTCGGCTTGACGACGCCGAAGCGGAACTCGAACCGGGCGAAGGCCTTGGGCAAATCGAGGATCTTGCCGACCCGGAGGACGGCCTTGTACTCCTGGCCCGGCTTGAGCTCGCCCTTGGGGACAAAGACGAGCTCGCGCGGGTTCCTCCACTCGGCCGCGCCGTCGATGGCCGGCGAGAATTCGAACAGCCCCGGCGCGGCCGGGCCGGGCCTTCCGGCGTTGTCGACGAAGAGGACGCGCACGGGGGACTTGCGGAAGATCGTCCCCGAGGTTAAGGCGCTGATGTAGCGGTACCACTCCTTTTCGGCTTCGGCCGCGGACGGCTTCTTCGGCTTGCAGCCGGCCAGCCCGAGGACGCAGACGGCGGCGAGAACGGCGCACACGGCTTTTTTCGTCATAAAGGCCCCTCCCCTGAGATCCGGACGATCGCTCCTGCCCCCGACGGCGGGCACCACAGGCCGGAAGCGTAATCCCGGCTCCCGCCGATGTCAACTCCCCGGCCGGGGCGGCCGATCTTCGCGGAGGGGCTTGACAAGCGGGCCCGATTGTGGATAATTATTCGATTCATATGGATAAATATTCAGTCAAAGAACGGCGCCGGCTCCTGGCCCGGGTCCTGCGCGAGGAGCCGGCCGGAAGCCAGGAGGCCCTTCTCAAGGCCCTGCGCCGGCACGGCCTCAGGACCGTCCAATCGACGCTGTCCCGCGATCTCCGGGAGATCGGCGCCGTCCGGGTCCCGGCGCCCTCGGGGGGCTTCCGCTATGAGGTCCCGGCCGCCGGCGGCGCGTCCGGGTCGCCGCGCGAGAAGCTGCGGGCGATGTTCCGGTCCCTCGTCTCCGGCGTCAAGGGGACGGGATCCCTGGTGCTGGTCAAGACCTCGCCCGGCAACGCCGCCGGGATCGGCGTCCTGATCGACGCCCTCGACCATCCGCATATCCTGGGCACGGTGGCCGGCGACGACACCATCCTCGTGGTCGCCGACGGCGACGAGCACGGCCGCGCCCTCCTGGGGGAATTCCGTGCTTTCCTCTAAGTTCTTCCCGACCAGGGGCATGTTCCGGCGCCGGGGCTCCCGGCACAACTGATCACCCCCCGTCACCACCGTCCCGGCCCTCGCGGCCGGTCCCGAAAACCCATTCTTCCGGTCAATGAAAGGATCTTTCTCATGGACAAGGTCATCCTCGCGTACTCCGGCGGCCTCGACACGTCGGTCATCCTCAAGTGGCTCGTCGAGCGCGGCTTCGACGTCGTCGCCTACGTGGCCGACGTCGGCCAGGACGACGACATGGCCGCGGTCGAGGCCAAGGCCATAGCCACCGGCGCCTCCAAGGTCTATGTCGAGGACATCAAGGACGAGCTGGTCGCCGATTACGTGTTCGCCGCGGTCAAGGCCAACGCCATCTACGAAGGCCGCTATCTCCTGGGGACCTCGCTGGCCCGGCCGCTGATCGCCAAGCGACAGGTCGAGATCGCCCACAAGGAGAAGGCCCAGTACGTCGCCCACGGGGCGACGGGCAAGGGGAACGACCAGGTCCGCTTCGAGCTGGCCTACCTGGCCATCGACCCCGCCATCAAGGTCATCTCCCCGTGGAAGGACAAGGAGTTCCTGGCCTCGTTCCAGGGCCGGCCGGACCTGCTCGCCTACGCGGCCGCCCACGGCATCGACGTCAAGGCCTCGCGGGAGAAGCCGTACTCCGAGGACGCCAACCTCATCCACATCAGCCACGAATCGGGGATCCTCGAGGACCCCCGGACCGCGCCGGACGAGGGGGTCTTCTCCTGGACGCGGAGCCCCAAGGACGCGCCCGACGCCGAGACCAGCCTGGAGATCCAGTTCAAGGACGGCGTCCCGGTGCGCGTCACCGACCTGACCCGGGGGCTGACCAAGACCGGCCCCTCGGCGCTGTTCGCCTATCTCAACGACGTCGGCGCGGAGAACGGGATCGGGCGCGTCGACATGGTCGAGAACCGGTTCGTCGGCGTCAAGAGCCGCGGGGTCTACGAAACGCCGGGCCTGACCATCCTCCGGGCCGCCCACATGGACATCGAGGGCATCGCCATGGACCGCGAGGTCATGCGCCTGCGCGACACGCTCACGCCCAAGTTCGCCGAGATCGTCTACAACGGCTTCTGGTTCTCGCCGGAGATGGATTTCCTGATGGCCGCGGTCAACAAGAGCCAGGAGGTCGTCGACGGCATCGTCCGCCTGACCCTGTACAAGGGCAACGTCACCGTCACCGGCCGGGAATCGCCGAGCTCGCTCTACGACCAGGACCTCTCCAGCATGGACATCGAGGGCGGCTTCAACCAGCAGGATTCGCGCGGCTTCATCGCCATCAACGCCATCCGCCTCATGGCCCACAACGCCATCATGACCCGCCGGGGCAAGAAGGTCACGGACTTCATGAGGAACGGGCAATGAGCGGCAAGGTCTGGGAGCGGCGCTTCGCCGGGCGGAAGGCCGTCCCGGCCCTGGAAAGCTACAACGCCTCGATCGGCGAGGACGCCTTCCTGCTCAACGCGGAGATGGACGCCTCGCGGGCCTACGCCCTGGCGCTTTCGTCGGCCGGGGTCCTGGACAGCGAAGAGGCGGCGGCGGTCCTGAGAGGCCTGGCCGCCGTCTCCCGGCGCCTCGCGGCCGGCGAGGACCTGTCCCGGTTCGAGGACGTCCATTCGGCCGTCGAGCTCCTGCTCATCGAGGAGGCGGGCGAGCCGGGGCGGAAGCTGCACACGGGCCGCAGCCGCAACGAGCAGGTCGCGACCGACGAGCGCCTGTACCTGAAGTCCTCCCTGCCCGCCGTCGCGGCGGCCGTCGCCGGCGTCCAGGAGGCCCTGCTGGAATTGGCCGAGGCCGCCCCCGGCGCGGTCATGCCCGGCTACACCCATCTCCAGCGCGGCCAGCCGATCCTTTTCGCCCATTACGCCCTGTCCTTCTTCTGGGCGCTCGAGCGCGGCAAGGGCCGGATCGCCGACGCCCTGGAGCGCCTGGACGTCTGTCCGCTGGGGTCGGGAGCTCTGGCCGGGTCGACCGTCGCCCTGGACCGCGAAGGCCTCCGGGCCGAGCTGGGCTTCGCCGCCGTGTCCGAGAACTCGCTCGACGCCGTGGCCGACCGGAGCTTCATCCTGGAGAGCCTCGGCGCCATGGGCCTCGTCCTGATCGACCTGTCCCGCCTGGCCGAGGACCTCATCATCTTCGCCTCGGCGGAATTCGGCTTCATCGCCCTGGCCGACGCCGCGGCGACCTCGAGCAGCCTGATGCCGCAGAAGAAGAATCCCGACGTGCTCGAGCTCCTGCGGGCGGCCCCCGGGCGGCTGTTCGCCCACTACTCCCGCCTCTTCCTGGTCCTCAAAGGAACGCCCTGGTCCTACAACAAGGACCTGCAGGAGGACAAGGAGCCGCTGCGCCGCGGCGTCGAGGACGCCCTCCGGGCGCTCGAGGCAGCGCGGGCCGTCCTGCGCTGCGTCCGCCCCGTGCCGGAGCGCATGGCCGCGGCCATCGACCCGTCGATCTTCGCCACCGACCTGGCGGATACGCTCGTCGAGCGGGGACTGGCCTTCCGCGAGGCCCACGGCATCGCCGCCGAGGCCGTCCGCCTGGCGGAGAGCTCGGGCCGCCGCCTCGACGGCCTGGCGCCGGACGAACTCCGGGCCCTTCATCCGGCCCTGCAGGACCTGCCATCGGGGCTCTTCGACCCGCATCATTCGGTCCGGCGCAAAAAGACGCCGGGCTCGACCAACCCCGACATGGTCCGGCGGCAGATCAGGAAGGCGCGGGCCGTCCTCGGCTGCGCGGGCTGATGAGCGGGGCTCCCGCGGCCTCTTCATCGGGGCCTCCCTTTATAGTATGATGTGCTGTCCTCAACCGAGGCAGGAGAGACACGATGGCCCACGCAGCCAAGACGCCGGAGGCCGAACGTATCAGCCGCCGTGATTTTCTGAAGACATCGGCCACGGCCGGGCTCGGCGCCGCCCTGGCCGGGACCGCGTTCGGACAGGCCCCGCCCCAGGCCGGGCCGGCGGCCTCGGCCGCGAAGTCCGCCGACGAGCTCCGGGTGGCCGTCATCGGCTGCGGCGCCCAGGGCCGGGTCCTCATCGAGTCGATGCTCCGCATCCCCTCGGTCCGCGTCGCGGCCATCTGTGACATCTGGTCCTACAGCCGCCAGTACACCGGGAACTATCTCAAGAAGTACGGCCATGTCGCCAAGGCCTACGAGGACTACCGCGAGCTCCTGGTTTCCGAAAGAAAGGGCCTCGACGCGGCCGTCGTGGCCACCCCCGACTGGATGCACGCCGAGCACGCCAACGCCTGCCTGCGGGCGGGCCTTCCGGTCTACTGCGAAAAGGAGATGTCGAACTCGCTCGACAAGGCCCGGTCCATGGTCCTGACCGCACGCGAGACAGGCAAGCTCCTCCAGATAGGCCACCAGCGGCGCTCCAATCCACGCTACATCCACGCCATCGACCGGCTCATCCGCGAGAAAAAGCTCCTGGGCCGGGTGACGGTGGCCTACGCCCAGTGGAACCGGGCCAAGGCCGACCTGCTGGGCTGGCCCGAGAAATACGGCATCGACCGGGCCACGCTCGACAAGTACGGCTACGGCTCGATGACCGAGTTCCGCAACTGGCGCCTGTACAAGAAGTACGGCGGCGGGCCGATGGTCGACCTGGGCTCCCACCAGATCGACCTGTTCAGCTGGGTCCACGGCGCGCCGCCCAGATCGGTCGTGGCCAGCGGCGGCCTCGACTACTACAAGAACTGGCAATGGTACGACAACGTCATGGCCATCTACGAGTACGAGACCCCGGACGGCCCGGCCCGGGCCTTCTACCAGGTCCAGACGACGACCCAGCACGGCGGCTTCTACGAGACGTTCATGGGCGAGAACGGCTCGCTCGTCCTGTCGGAGATCCCCCAGCGCGGCAACTGGGCCATGCGCGAGCCCCACGCGCCCGAGTGGGACTCCCTGGCCAAGGCCGGTCTGCTCCAGTCGGAGGCCGTGCCCATCCAGAAGTCGACGACCAAGAACATCTTCGTCGACGTCCGGGTGACGGCCGAGGCCGGCCGCTGGCCGCTGCCGGTCGAGCTGGCCAAACCGGCCCATCAGCCGCATCTGGAGAACTTCTTCGACGCCGTGCGCAGCGGGACGCCGCTCAACTGCCCGGCCGAGCTGGCCTACGAGTCGTGCGTCGCCGTGCTCAAGGCCAACGAGGCGGTCAAGGCCCGCCGGATCATGGAGTTCCGGCCGGAGCAGTTCAAGGCATGAGCCCCGCCGGACGGACCGCTTTCCGGGTTGCGGGCGCGGCCCTCTTCGCCGCGCTCGTCATGGCCGCGGGCCTCGCGGCCCAAACCAATCCGCAGGGCGCGGCGCCGGCCGGGACCGGGCAGCCCGCGTCGGCCGTGCCCGCCCCGGCCCCCAAGCCCGCGGCCTGGGACGGCCACCGGACCATCACGACCCACCTGCTGCCCCTGCGCGATGAGAACGACGAGCCCATCATCCCGACCGAGGCCGAGCCCCTGCCGTACTCGGCCCGCTATACCTGCGGGCCCTGCCACGACTACAAGACCATCCAGGGCGGCTGGCACTTCGGGGCCATGACCGCCGGCCGGAGCGGCCGGCCCGGCGAGCCCTGGTTCGAGGTCGACCCCCGGACGGGGACCGTCCTGCCGCTCTCGTATCGCAAATGGACCGGGGCCTTCGACCCGCGGGCGGTCGGCCTCGGCGCCTGGGACTTCACCATGCTCTTCGGCCGCCATCTCGCCGGCGGCGGCCCGGCCGAGCCAGCCGAGGCCGAGGTCGAAGCCGAGCCGGACGGGCGCTGGAGCGTTTCGGGCAAGGCCGAGATAAACTGCCTGGCCTGTCACAACAGGTCCGGACGCCAGGACCCGAGCGAATGGGCCAAGCAGGTCCTCCGCGAGAACCTGCGCTGGGCGGCCACGGCCTCCGCCGGGATCGGCGAGGTCGGCGGCATGGCCTCCCGGCTCAAGGGCACCTGGGACATCTACGACGGGCCAAATCCCGACGACCACGAATGGGCCGTCGTCCCGGAGGTCACGTACCGGACGGCCGATTTCGACTCCAAGCACCGCTACTTCTTCGACCTGAACTACCAGCCTTCTGACGAGCGCTGCCTGGCCTGCCATGCGGTCTCGCCGAAGGACGAGCCCATGTGGAGCGCCGAGGCCGACGTCCACGCGGCGGCCGGCTTGAAGTGCACGGACTGCCACCGCAACGACCTCGGCCACGCCATCGTCCGCGGCTACGAGGGCGAGGCGGCCGAGACGGGCAACAAGACCGCGGCCTCCTTCACCTGCCGCGGCTGCCACCTCGGGGAGGACGCCGGGGGCCGGAAGACGGTCGCGCCGGGGCGGCTCGGCGCGCCCTATCCGAAGCACACGGGCATCCCCCTGGTCCACTTCAAGCGCCTCTCCTGCACCGTCTGCCACTCTGGGCCGCGGCCGAAGGAGGGCTTCACCCGGGTCCGGACGTCACGGGCCAACCGGCTGGGCATCCACGGCGTCGCCGCCTGGGCGACCGATTCCCCGGCCGTCGTCGAGCCCGTCTATAAGAAGGACGCGGCCGGCAAGATCGCGCCGCAGCGGCTGGTCTGGCCGGCTTATTGGGCCCGGCGGTCCGGCCAGGGCCTGGCACCGATCAAGCCGGCCGAGGTCGAGGCCGCGGCCGGCGACATCCTCAAGGGCGAAGACCGCATCGCCCAGGTCCTCATCGCCCTGAGCCAGGTGACGGCCGAGGACGAGACGCCCGTTCTCGCGGCGGGACGGTTCGTCTTCTCCGCGAACGTCGACGCCGGCCTGGACGCCGCCGGGCGGCCGGGAGCGAAGGCGGACACGGCGGCCTTCTGGGGCATCCGCAAGGGCGCCGAGATCGCCCCGCTCGCGCCCGATTTCGATCCGGCCGCCGCGGACAAGGACCCGGCCGTCGAAGCCAGGTTCCAGGAGTTCCTCCAGGCCCTGGAGACCATCGCTCCGAAGCCGGGCGAGCCGGTGATCGTCGTCCGGAAGACCGTCTACCGTCTCGTCGACGGTTTCCTCGACGCGTCCGAAGCTCCGGCCGGCCTGGCCGGAGCGGCCGGTCCGGGCTGGCTCGCCGCCGGCAAGCTCCAGCCCCTGGCCTCGGATCTCGACGTCCGGACCGCGGCCGCCAAGGCGGGGACCGAACAGACGCTGACCGAAGAACAGGTAACGCTCGTCCTCGGGGCGCTGGCCAGGGCCGGCGGGAACGGCGAGTGCGTTTACGTCTCCGGCGGCCGGCTGTTCAGGCTCGACAAGGGCGGCCGGCTCGTGTCCCGAAAGGACAAGGCCGCCGCGCCCGTGACCTGGCCCCTGGCCCACAACGTCCGGCCGGCCCAGCAGTCCCTGGGCTGGAAGGCCTGCACCGATTGCCACAGCGGCGGATCGGACTTCTTCTTCGACACGATCAAGGGCACGGGGCCCCTGCTGACGAAGAGCGTGGCCAAGCGCTCGGCCGCGTCCTTCATGGGCCTCGGCGGCCTCTTCCAGCGCGTCTTCGGCCTGTCGTTCATCGTCCGGCCGGTCTTCAAGATCGTCCTGGCCGTCTGCGCCTTCCTCGTCGGGCCGCTCCTCCTGCTGGCCGGGCTGGTCGCGCTCGGCCGCTTCGCCGGGTTCATGGAGAAGAGGTAGGGCCATGGTCTTCACGATCGTCACCGTCCTCGTTCTCGCGGCGGCGTTCCTCGGGCTCGCCTTCCACCGCTTCCTGACGACCCGCGAGGAGGCCCGGTCGACCATCCTTTACGGCGAGCTGATCAAGAAGTTCTTCGCCTGGCTGGCCCTCCGGACGGTCCAGATGTCCCGGCGGGCTTCGCCCCGGGCCTGGCGGGCCTGCCTGAAGGGGCTCCCCCTCTGGCGGGAGCCGGTCCTGGAGAAGTGGCTCGACATCTGTTTCTGCGGGAGCTTCCTCTACCTGGCGGCCAGCGGGTTCTTCTTCGGCGTCTTCATCCCGCGCGGCCTGTTCGGCTTCCCGCTCGTCGGGCACGTCATGTGCGGCGGCCTGTTCTCCGTCTGCCTGGCCGTCATCGTCCTGTTCAAGGGCCGTGACTTCGTCGCCGTGCCGAAGCCGGCCAGCCTGACCTTGTCCATCCTCGACCTCCGGAAGATGGGCGTCACGCCGGCCCGGGTCAGGGTCTGGGCTTTCTGGCTCTTCGTCGCGGCCGGGTTCCTGCTCATGATATCCGCCCTGCTGCCCATGCTGCCCCTGTTCGGCACGCCGGGACAGAGGTTCCTCTTCGAGTTCCACCGCTACGCGGCGCTGGCATCGGCCGCGGCGGCCGTCGTCTTCGCCGGCCTCGAGATCTTCAAGGATTGAGGCCGGGCGGGCCGGTCCTGCGCCCCTCCGTCCCCTTGCTATTTCCATTTGGATGGACTATCATTTTTTGTCGCGGGGACCGCGACGATGAGGCACCGCAAGGTGCCGCCATCACCACACTTTAGGAGCTTATCAATGGCTTTAAAAGGGTTCAATGCCTTCGAAATGGCTCAGAAGCAGTTCGACTCCGTGGCCGATCTTCTCGAGCTTGACCAACCGACCCGGGACCTCCTGCGGACGCCTCTGCGGGAGTACCACTTCTCGATCCCCGTTCGCATGGATGACGGATCCGTCCGCGTCTTCCACGGCTTCCGCTGCCAGCACAACGACGCCCGCGGGCCCTGCAAGGGCGGCATCCGCTTCCACCCCCAGGAGACGATCGACACCGTCCGGGCCCTGTCCATGTGGATGACCTGGAAGTGCTCCGTCGTCGACATCCCGCTCGGCGGCGGCAAGGGCGGCGTCATCTGCGACCCGCACGACCTGAGCCAGCGCGAGCAGGAACGCCTCTGCCGGGGCTGGATGCGGGTCCTGGCTTATGACGTGGGCCCCCTGCGCGACGTCCCCGCCCCCGACGTCATGACCAATCCCCAGCACATGCTCTGGATGCTCGACGAGTTCGAGACCATCCACGGCGCGAAGTACCCCGGCTTCATCACGGGCAAGCCGGTGGGCATGGGCGGCTCGCTCGGCCGGACGGAAGCGACGGGCTACGGCGTCGTCTTCACGCTCCGGGAAGCCCTAAGAGAGAAGGGCATCAAGATCGAGTCGACCACGGCCGCCGTCCAGGGCTTCGGCAACGTCGCCCAGTATGCCATCAAGCTCTACACCCAGCTCGGCGGCAAGGTCGTCGCGGTCGCCTGCTGGGACCAGAACGACCAGGCTTCCTACACCTACCGGAAGAAAAGCGGCGTCAACCTCGACGAGCTCCTGGCCATCACCGACCGCTTCGGCGGCATCGACAAGGCCAAGGCCGAATCGCTCGATTACGAGCGCCTGCCCGGCGACGCCTGGATCGAGCAGGACGTCGACATCCTCATCCCCGCCGCCCTGGAGAACCAGATCAACGGTGAAACGGTCAAGAGGATCGGCCCCAAGGTCAAGGTCATCGCCGAGGGCGCCAACGGCCCGACGACCCCCGAGGCCGACGCCGTCATCAAGAGCCGGGGCATCTTCGTCATCCCCGACTTCCTGGCCAACGCCGGCGGCGTGACCTGCAGCTATTTCGAGCAGGTCCAGTGCAACATGAACTTCTTCTGGACCAAGGAAGAGGTCCTGAGCAAGCTCGATGACAAGATGACCGCCGCCTTCAAGGCCGTCAGCGAGCTGGCCCGGACGCGCAAGCTTTTCATGCGCGACGCCGCCTACGTCATCGCCGTCAGCCGCGTCGCCAACGCCTGCAAGGACCGCGGCTGGGTCTGATCTCTTCCGTTCGTCGCGACGTCGCCGTCCCGTCCTCCCCGGTCCGGCCGGGGAGGACGGGGCGTTATTGACGGACCGGACCCGGGCCGGAACAGGACCGGGCCGGCGGCCTCTCGATCAGAAAGGAGGGACGCCGCGACATGACCAATCCGCGCACGCCGACGGCCGTCGAGACCCTGTTCTCCACGCTCCACGAGCGGGCCAAGGAGCTGAGCTGCCTCTACCGCATCGAGGAGATCCTCAGCATCTACGACGTCCCCCTGGAAGAGGTCTTCCGCCAGATCATCGAGGCCGTCCCGCCGGGCTGGCAGTACCCCGACTGCTGCCAGGCCCAGATCACCTACGGGACGGACGTCTTCGAAACCCCCGAATACGAGGAAACGCCCTACGTGCATTGCGCGGACATCCGCGTCCAGGACGCCTCGGTCGGCCGCCTCTGCGTCTCCTACAGGAAGCCGACGCCGGAGAGCGATTGCGGCCCGTTCATGAAGGGCGAGGTCAAGCTCATCCACCAGGTCGCCGAGCGCCTCGGCCAGTTCATTCTCCACCAGCGCCTGCGGGGCATGTACGAGCAGATCAGCAGCGACCGCCGCGACGGCGCCGGCGGCACGCGGGGCTGGCGGATCGCCCTGGACCTCCTCCGCAACACCAACCCGACCCTTCTCCTGCGGGTCTCCCGCAAGATGATGAACTACCTCGGCTGGCGCGGCGTCGGCGAGGCCCGCGACCTGCTGCAGCGGTTCGGCGGCGCGGCCGTGGCCGACGGCCTGTACGGGGAATCGAACCAGCCCCAGACCCGGGAGTCCCTGGACCGCTTCTTCGCCCTGACCGAGGAGACCTTCCGCTGCGCCTCGGCCAACCTGACCGACGAGGAGATCCTGGACCGCATCCAGCGGTGGATCAACGAGGACCGCTCGAGCTCGGCCGTCCAGAACCTCGAGAACGTCTACGCCGGCCTGCCGGAGGTCCTCGACAGCATGCGCCGGATCAGGATCCTGGCGCCCGAGGGCATCCAGCTGCCGCGCTCGACGGCCAACAGCGTCCGGGTCGCCCTCATCCGCCGCTTCTTCACCGAGCAGCTCGAGTTCATCAACGTCGCCAAGAAGTACGTCGACATCGAGGACTTCTTCGACCTGAGCGAGAAGATCGTCTTCCCGCCCGGCAGCCACGGCAAGCTGGGCGGCAAGAGCGCCGGGCTGTTCGTCGCCAGCCGGATCCTGGCCCAGGCGGCCCGCCGGACCAAGGCCATCGGCACGGTCAAGAAGCCCCGGACCTGGTACATCACCTCCGACGCCCTGATCGCCTTCACGTCCTACAACAACCTCGACGACGTCCACGAGCAGAAATACAAGGATATCGAGATCGTCCGCCAGGAGTATCCCCACCTCGTCCAGGTCTTCAAGAACTCGACCTTCCCGCCCGAGATCGTCAAGGGCCTGTCGGTGGCCCTGGACGACTTCGGCGACGTCCCGCTCATCGTCCGCAGCTCGAGCCTCCTCGAGGACCGGCTGGGCACGGCCTTCGCCGGGAAGTACAAGTCCCTGTTCCTGGCCAACCAGGGCGACAAGCAGCAGCGCCTCGGGGCCCTGCTCGACGCCGTGGCCGAGGTCTACGCCTCGATCTTCAGCCCCGACCCGATACAGTACCGGGCCGAGCGCGGCCTCCTCGACTTCTACGAGGAGATGGGCGTCATGATCCAGGAGGTCGTCGGGACCCGCGTCGGGAAGTATTTCTTCCCCGCCTACGCCGGCGTCGCCTTCAGCCGGAACGAGTTCCGCTGGTCGCCGCGCATCCGCCGCGAGGACGGCCTGCTCCGGCTCGTGCCGGGGCTGGGGACGCGGGCCGTCGACCGCGTCAGCGACGACTATCCCGTCCTCGTCTCGCCCGGCCAGCCGAACCTGCGGGTCAACGTCTCGACCGACGAGGTCGTCCGCTACTCGCCCAAGAGGATCGACGTCATCGACCTCGAGGAGAACGCCTTCGTGACCAGGGATATCCGGGAGGTCCTGCGCGAGGCCGGCCGCGATTTCCCGGCCCTGACCAAGGTCTTCTCCATCTACCGGGACGGCCTGCTCCAGCGGCCCATGGGCCTGGCCACGGACTGGGCCTCGTCCGACGCCGTGGCCACCTTCGACGGCCTGGTCGCCGCGTCGCCCTTCATGGCCCAGCTCGAGGCCATCCTCAAGACCCTGTCGACGGCCATGGGCGTTCCGGTCGACATCGAGTTCGCCTCGACGGGCACTGACTTCTACCTCCTCCAGTGCCGGCCGCAGAGCCAGGCCGCCGAGGACGTGGCCATGGAGATCCCGGCCAACCTGCCGGACGAAGCCGTCCTGTTCACGGCCCGCAAGCACGTCCCCAACGGCCGCGTCGCCGACATCACCCACATCGTCTACGTCGATCCGGACCGCTACGGCGGCCTGGCCGATTTCGCCGATCTGGCGGCCGTCGGGCAGGCCGTGGGCAAGCTCAACAAGCTCCTGCCGCGGCGGCAGTTCATCCTCATGGGGCCCGGGCGCTGGGGCAGCCGTGGCGACATCAAGCTCGGCGTCCGGGTCACCTACTCCGAGATCAACAACTCGGCCATGCTCATCGAGGTGGCGCGCAAGAAGGGCAACTACGTCCCCGACGTCTCGTTCGGGACGCACTTCTTCCAGGACCTCGTCGAGTCGGGCATCCGCTACCTGCCGCTCTATCCCGACGACGAGGGGATCAAGTTCAACGAGAGGTTCCTGCTCACGTCGCCCAACCGGCTGGCCGACCTTTGCCCGGAGTGCGCCGGGCTCGCCGACGCGCTCCGGGTCATCGACGTCCCCCAGGCCGCCGGCGGCAAGGTTCTCCGCGTGGTCATGAACGCCGACGAGGAAGCGGCGGTCGGCTACTTCGCTCCGCCCGAGGCCGCGGTGCGGACGGCCGGCGGCGCCGCCCGGGCCGGGCTGGGCGAGGACGAGGGCCAGTCCCTCTGGCGGATGCGCATAGCCGAACGGATCGCCTGCCGCTGCGGCGGCCCGAAATGGGGCATCCGGGGCGTCTATTACGTGGACCCGGGCGACGGCGGCCAGGCCGATCCAGCCTCGCCCATGAGGCTCGTCATCCACTTCACGGGCGGCGCCCGCCAGCGCAAGGAGCTCGAGACCTGGCTCCAGGGCTGGAGCATGTCGCTGGCCGAGGTGAACTACTTCCGGACCGGGTTCCATTCCGACGGCCTGCTGGACGTCCTCTTCCTGACGGACGAGAAGATCCAGGGAGAGAAGGACGTCGCGGCCCGCCTCAAGGTCGCTTCGAACGCCGTTCGCGGGCTCCCGCTCGGGCCCAAGGCCGTTTAATCCGGGGACACCGCTCCCGGCCGGCCCTTTTCCGTTTGATTTGGGCCGGAGAATCGGGGATACTCGACATATGCCGCCGAGCCGCGATCCGGCCGTTCATCGCTTCGCCCACGAGGCCATGTCGACGACGTTCGAGGTGTTCATCGCGGGCAAGGGCCGGACCTATGCCGGGCAGGCGGCCCGGGCGGCCTTCGACGAGATCGACCGGATCGAGTTGCTTTTCAGCCGCTTCGACCCCTCGAGCGAGATCAGCCGGATCGGCCGGCTCGGGCCCGGCCGGTCCCTTCGCATCGGCCTCGAGACGGCCGAGGTCCTCGGGCTCGCTGCCTTCGTCCAGAGGGAAACGGGCGGCGCCTTCGACATCGATCACCTCGGCGCGGCCCGCCGGGCCGGGGGCCGGGCCAGGCGAGGGCCGCTGCCGCTCGCGGCGCTCCTCCGGATCGATACGGACGGCCGCGGGTTCGAGGTGACGCGGCTTCGGCCGAAGGGACGGGCGTCCGCCCCGGCCCTCGACCTCGACCTGGGGGCGGTGGGCAAGGGCTACGCCCTGGACGCGGCCCTGGCCGTTCTCCGGACCTGGGACGTGGGCAACGTCCTCCTCCATGCCGGGACGAGCACGGCCCTGGCCGACGGCCCCGGCCCGGCCTCGGCCGGGCGCGGCGGGGGCTGGCCCGTCGGCGCCGGCGGGGCGGCGGGGAGCGCCTCCGGACCCGGCCGCGTCCTCCTGCGCCGGCGCTCGCTCAGCGGGTCGGGCACCGAGGTCAAGGGCGCTCATATCGTCGATCCGCGCAGCGGCCGCCCGGCCGGGGGGGCCGTCGCAGCCTGGGCCTCACACCCCTCGGCCGCCGTCTCCGACGCCCTGTCGACGGCCTTCATGGTCATGTCGCCGGCCGAGGTGGCCGCCTTCTGCCGCCGGCACCGGGCCGTCTGGGCCCTCGTGAAAACCGGCCCCGAAACGTGTAGAATATTCAATGCGGGCACGATGTCCGAAGCGCGGCCCGCGCGAAATTCAAGGAGACGTTCAAGATGAAGAAGCTCATGTGTGGAATAGCGATCCTCGGCCTCGGCCTGGCCGTGCTGGCGCCCGCCGCCGCGGCCCAGGAGCCGGGCAAGGAGGTCCTGAAGATCCAGCTGCCAAAGCCGATGTTCATCGGCACGCCCAAGAACATCCGCACTCCCAACCTCGAGGCCGTCACCGGCCGGCCCCGCGGGCCGTTCATGGTCCCGGTCGGCACGGTCCTCCTCTCGGCCGGCAAGCCGGTCACGGCCAGCGACAAGGAGCCGGTCATCGGCGAAATATCCTACGTCACCGACGGCAAGAAGTCCGGCGAGGACGGCTATTACGTCGAGCTCGGCCCGATGACCCAGTGGGTCCAGGTCGATCTCGGCAAGCCGCAGGAGCTCGCCGCCATCGTCTGCTGGCACTACCACAGCCAGGCCCGCGTCTACCGGGACGTCATCGTCCAGGTCTCGAATGACAAGGACTTCATCAGCGGCGTGACCACGGTCTTCAACAACGACCATGACAACAGCTCCGGCCTCGGCGCTGGCAAGGACAAGGAGTATATCGAGACCTTCGACGGCAAGCTCTTCGATCCCAAGGGCGTCAAGGCCCGCTACGTCCGTCTCTACAGCGCCGGCAACACGTCCAACGACATGAACCACTACGTGGAGGTCGAGGTCTACGGTCTGCCGGCCAAATGACCAAGAGGGCCTTTCGCGGGCTGTTCCTCTGCGCCGTCCTCGGCGCCCTGGCCTTCCGTCTGGTCCGCCTCGACGTCCGGCCGATGCACCCCGACGAGGCCAACCAGGCGGTCAAGTTCGGCCGGCTCCTCGAGCGCGGCGAATACCGCTTCGACCCCGGCGACCATCACGGCCCGACGCTCTATTACCTGACCCTGCCCTCGGCCTGGGCGGCCGGAGACAGGACCCTGGCCGCCCTGGACGAGCGGGTCCTGCGGCTCGTCCCGGCCCTGGCCGGGGCGGCGCTCCTCCTCGTCATCCTCCTCTTCGCCGGCGGGCTCGGCCGCGGCGCGATCCTGGCCGCGGCGGCGCTGGCCGCGGTCTCTCCCGCCTTGACCTATTACAGCCGCTTCTACATCCAGGAGACGCTGCTCGTCCTCTTCCTCGCGGCGCTCGTCGGCTGCGGCTGGCGGTACGCCCGCAAGCGCTCCCCCGCCTGGGCGTTCCTGGCCGGCGTTTCGGCCGGGATGATGGCGGCGACAAAGGAAACGAGCCTCATTCTCTTCGGCGGCCTGGCTGCGGCCTTCCTCCTGCTGTCGATCTTCGAGAGCGTCCGGACGCGCCGCCGCCCGGTCCTGACGGCCGGCGACGCTTGGGTCTGGCGCGACACCAGGACCAAGCTCCCGAGCGCCGGGCATGCCCTGCTGTTCCTGGCGGCCGGCGCGGCCGTCGCCGTGCTTTTCTATTCCTCGTTCTTCAGCAACATCCCCGGATTGGCCGACGCCGTCCGGGCCGTCGGCATGTCGTTCGCCCGGGCCGGCCGGCCCGGCGTCCACGCCCATCCCTGGCCTTACTATTTCCAGACGCTGGCTTACTCGAAGGCGGCCGGCGGCCCGCTCTGGAGCGAGGCCTTCCTTCTCGCCCTCGCCCTGGCCGGCGGGATCGCGGCCCTGCGCCGTGACGCCGGCCGGAACGGCAGCGGGCGTTTCCTCCGCTTCATCCTCTTCTTCACGGCCGTCACGGCCGCCGCGTACAGTCTCATCCCCTACAAGACCCCCTGGAACATGCTCCCCTTCTATCTTGGCCTGGTCATCCTGGCCGGCGACGGCGCGGCCGCGCTCGTCCGGATCGGCCGCTCCAGATTCGTCCGGATCCTCGTCCCGGCGATCCTGGTCCTCGGTTTCGCCGGCCTGGCGGCCCAGGGCTACCGGGCGAATTTCGTCTCCCCCGCCGACCCGGCCAATCCCTACGCTTACGCCCAGACGAGCCCCGACTTCCTGAAGCTGGTCGCGGCGGTCGAGCGGGCCGCCGCCGCGGCGCCGGAGAAGAGAGAGATCCTGGTCGAGGTCGTCGCCCCTCCCGAAGAGACCTGGCCGCTGCCCTGGTACCTGCGGCGATTCGGGAAGGTCGGCTACTGGACGAGCCCCGAAGCGGCCGCGAAGGACGTGCCGGCCGGCCGGGCTCCCGTCGTCATCTCGTCCGCCGCGTTCGCCGGCGACATGGCCGCCGCTCTCGGCGACGGCTACGCGCAATCATTCTACGGCCTCCGGCCGGAGGTCGTCCTGTCCCTCTTCGTCCGCCGCGGCCCCTGAGCCGCCGCGCCGGTCATTTCTTCTTGAGGAGCGGGGCGTAGATGTTCATCCCGGCCGGGTCCTCGCCCATGGCCCGGGCGGCCCAGAGGAAGCCGCGCTGGACGATCGTCCGGGCCTCGGGCACGTCGAAGTCGGCCGCGACATGGCCGAGGGACGTGTAGAAGACGCGGCCCTTGCCGTAGAGCTTCTTCCACACGACCGGCATGACCTCGCCGGCGGTCCAAGGCGCGTACTGGCCCGAGAAGGTCGTCGTGGCCAGGACCTCGTTCGCCGGATCGACGTGCATGAAGTACTGCTCGGACTTCATGTGGAAGCGGGCCTTCAGCCCCCTGGTGATGGGGTCCGTCGTGTTGGTGATGTCGACGTCGTAGTCGATGACCCCGCCGGGATGGGCGACCCACTGGCCGCCGACCATGAACTGGTACTCCACGGCCGACCGGTGGGCGTCGCCCAGGCCGCCGTGCCAGCCGGCCAGCCCGACGCCGCTCTTGACCGCCTCCTCCAGGTTCCGCTCCTGCTCGGCCGTGATGTCCGACATGGTGAAGATGTGGACGATGAGGTCGAGCTTTTTCAGTTTCTCGAGGTCCAGGTAGGCATCGAGGGTGTGAGAGATCTCGACCTTGAAGCCCTGGCTCTCGAGCCAGGGGGCGAAGATGTCGACGCACTGTTTGGGCTCATGGCCTTCCCAGCCGCCCCAGACGACGAGGGCCGTCTTTTGCGCTGGCGGGGCCTGGCCGGCGCCGGACGAGATCAGGAGGCCGGCCGTCCCCAGCATGACCGCGGCGAGAACGATGACTTTCTTCATGGCCTGTCCTTTCACTCGAGCTCGCGGAGCCAGATATTCCGGTAGCGGACCGGATGATCGTGGTCCTGGAGCGAGATGGGCAGCCGGTCGGCGTGCGCCTTGTATGGCGGCCGGGCCTTGTGGGCCGTCGGGCCCGTCAGGACGTCGTTGTCGTGGACGAGGATGCCGTTGTGGAAGACCGTCATCCGGGCCGGGGCGAGGACCCGGCCGTCCGTGCCGAAGCGGGGCCGGTGGAAGACGATATCGTAGGCCTGCCACTCGCCCGGAGGCCGGCAGGCGTTGACGAGCGGCGGGTGCTGGCCATAGATGGCCGCCGTCATGCCGTCGGCGTAGGTCGTGTTGGCGTAGCAGTCCAGGACCTGGACCTCATAGAGGTCCATGAGGAAGACCCCGCTGTTGCCGCGGTCCTGGCCCGAGCCGCGGGCCGGGGACGGGGCCATCCACTCGACGTGGAGCTGGCAGTCGCCGAAGCCCCTGGCCGTGCGGATGCCGCCGGACTTGGGGACGACCTCCATGAAGCCGTCCTCGACCTTCCACTTCGCCGGCTGGCCCTTGGCGTCCGTCCATCCGGCCAGGCCCCGGCCGTCGAAGAGGACGACCGCGCCGGAGGGCGGCGGGACCGGCGGGCCGGCCGGGCCGGGCGTCACGACCGGCGGCTGCGGCCGGGTCATATCATGGACGGGCCACTGGATCTGAGCGGCGGCCGCGGTCGCAAGAAGAAGGACCGCGGACACGGCCGCCCGGAGAAGGGGCCGGCCCTTCGGATCGTCTCGCGTCGTCAGCCTCATCTCGGCCTCCTTGGATAAAAAGAGGGACCGCCCCTTCGGGGACGATCCCTCCCAACACGGCAACTCGATCTACAGGCTCCAGCCGGGCCGGTAGGGGAAGTGCAGAAGCTCGTTGGCCTCGGGCATGTTGCTGAACTCCATCTTGTCGCCGTCCCAGAGGAGCTTGGTGTTCTTGTCCTTGAGGCGGACGGCGACGTTGGCCAGGAGCATGGTCTCGGTCAGCGGGCCGGCGTAGGAGAAGTCGGTCGTCGACTTGGTCCCCTTCTTGATGGCCTCGATCCACTCCTCGCGGATGCCGAGCGAGCGGGGGATGGTCTTGGCCGGGCGCACGAACTCCTGCATCCGGCTCTCGGGAACGAGCCTGGGGTTCTCGCCGTAGGTGCCGCACATCAGCAGGCCCTTGGTGCCGCGGAAGAGGCAGCCGCCGCCGTCGTCGCCCATCATCCGGCCGGGTTCGAGCTCGGCCGGGCGCGGCGGCATCAGGCCGCCGTCCCACCAGGTCAGGGTCAGCGGAGGCATGCCCTCGCGGGCGGCGAACTCGTAGGTCACGACCTCGGCTCGCGGCGCGTAGTCCTTGGTGAAGACCGTGGACGAGGCCTGGACGCTGATCGGCGACTTGAGCTTGAGGGCCCAGAAGGGCTGGTCCATGATGTGGGCGCCCATGTCGCCGAGCGCCCCGGTGCCGAAGTCCCACAGGCCGCGCCAGCTGAAGGGATGGTAGGCGGGGTGGTAAGGCCGGAAGGGAGCCGGGCCGAGCCAGACGTCCCAGTCGAGAGTCGACGGCACGGACGGGATCTCGGCCGGCGCGTCGATGCCCTGGGCCCAGATCGGCCGGTTCGTCCAGCAGTGGACCTCGGTGACGTCGCCGAGGGCGCCGGCCCAGATCCACTCGCAGACGAGCCGGGCGCCTTCCTTGGAATGGCCCTGGTTGCCCATCTGGCTGACGATGTTGGCTTCCTTGGCCGCCTTGGCCAGGAGCCGGGCTTCCTTGATCGTGTGCGTCAGCGGCTTCTGGACATAGACATGCTTGCCCAGCTTGATGGCGGTCATGGCGATCACGGCGTGGCTGTGGTCCGGGACCGTCACCGTGACGGCGTCGATGCCCTTTTCCCTCTCGAACATGCGCCGGAAGTCGCGGTACTTGGCCGCCTTCTCATACATGGCCCGCTCGGCCGGCTCGAGATCCTCGCTGCGCAGGAGCTTGGCGATCATCTCGTCGTCGACGTCGCACAGGGCGACGATGTTCTCCGACCG
The DNA here is from genome assembly GCA_039683095.1 of Acidobacteriota bacterium. NCBI lineage: Bacteria > Pseudomonadati > Acidobacteriota > Acidobacteriota bacterium. The sequence goes on from JBDKSB010000012.1 coordinate 813,680, forward strand.
GACGCCGCGCGTGTCCGAAAAGCCCATGCCGCCGACGCCGATGCAGGCGATGTCGAGGGTGTCGCTCGGCGCCTTGCGCTTCTGGGTAGCGCCGACGACGTGCCGGGGCACGACCATGAACCCGGCCGCGGCGGCCGATGCCGCGCTGAGGAACTTCCGCCGGCTCCAGGCCGGCTGGGCGGGAGCGGCGGTCTTGTTCGACTCGTCCATGTTCACACCTTCCTTATCGTGCGGGATTATTGACGGACGAAGCCCGGGCCGGGGCGGCGGCGGGACCGAGGGGAAAAAGGGCCGGCGGGAACAAGGGGGGAGTGGCGGGAGCCGTCGATGACCTCATGGAACCGGGCGTCGAATGCCAAAGGGGCTTATATCACAAAGCCTCGGACAGGGTCAATCCGAAGAGGCCCGGAAGAGGCGAAAGAACGCCCGGGCCCCTTCGGGCGAGAAGGGGCCCGGGCGGAAGGACCGAACGCTTAGAACTTGTAGGCGAAGCTGAGGCTCGGCACCCACATCTTCATGCCGTGGACGCCGGGCATGGTGCCCTCGCCGTACGGCACGGTGACGTCCTTGCCGATGCCGTACTGGAGCGCCGCGTCGACGACGAAATGCGCCGACTCGTAGCCGAATCCCGCGGAGAACCAGTTGTACTTGAATTCGGGCAGGAGGACGTTCTGCGTCGAGACGGGACCAGGATTCTGGTCGAGGTAGTAGCCGGCCCTCAGGGCGAGGCTCGTCGAAACCTGGTATTCCGCGCCGAACCTGTACTGGAGCGAGTCCTTCCAGAGGAAGGGGATCAACCGATCATAGGTCCCGCCGGGGCCGAACACGGCGTTCCAGGTGGGGTCCTCGAACGTGATCGGAGCCGTCTGCAGCTTCTTCCAGTTGGTCCACTGGACGTCCGCCGTGATGGTCAGCTTGTCGACCGGCTTGACGGCCACGCCGCCGCCGAGCCACATCGGCCAGGTCGCTTCGCGCGTCCCGGGCTCGGTCGTCGAGGTGACGCCCGGGATCAGGGTCGCGTAGGGGATAGTGACGTCGCCCTTGAGCTTGGCCTTGAAGGGGAACTTGTAGCTCACGCCGAAGCTGAACTGTTCGACGGGCTTGACGAGCAGGCCGATCGTGCCGCCCACGGACCAGCCCTTGAGGTCTTCCCGGTACTGGCCGAGCGCGAACGGCTGGTCCATCTTGAGCGTCCCGTAATCGATGTCCAGCGTGGCGCCGACCAGGATCTTATCGGTGATCTTGTAGGCCACGGACGGTGAAATCGTCATGATGGCCAGCTTGCTGTACCACAGCATCGGCGTGCCGCCGGTCAGCGCGGCCAGGTCCTGGCCGTTATACTCCGCGCCGACTCCCGACGGGGCGTAAAGATAGGCGCCAACGACCAGCTTCTTCCCGATGGGCCGGAAGTAGCCCACTCCGGGGATCAGGTAATGGGCCGCTTTGGACTTGGCGTCGATCCCGGCGGCGCTGAAGGCGTACGTGCCGGTGGGAATGATGTCCGAGCCGTACAGGCCGAAGGTCGCCTTGGCGATCTGGGCCAGTCCGGCCGGGTTCCAGTAGGCCGCGGTGAAGTCATTGGCCAGGCCGATGAAGGCGCCGCCCATGGCGTCCGACTTGGCGCCGGTGCCGTTCAGGTTGAGGCCGTTGGCGAATAGGCCCGCCGCCAGGCCCACGGCCAGGAGCACGGGAAGCAACACTCGAGACAGTCTCTTCATTTTTCCTCCTATTCCGATTTGCGCGGGATTTTACACTATCCCCCGCTTAAAATCCAGGGCCTGGCAACATTAATTGGTAACTCATTTGTTATCTGTCTGTTATCAGGACCGGCCGGCCTCCGCGGGGCTCGGCGGGGCCCGGACCGGCCCGTTGCCGTGGGGGCCGGGGAACGAAGGAGGAGCACCCCTTTACGGCCGGCCCGGCCCGGGATAAGATGTCCCCGGCGGCGGGGGAAAAGCCGCTATGAAGGGCGTGACAATGGCTTCGAGCGGGTTATCAGAAACGGCGCCGATCCGGGAGCTCCTCCTCAAGCATCCGCGGCAGGCCTGGATCGACCGGGACGGCGTCCGGAAGCAGTGGCGGGACCTGGGCTACGCCGGGGAGCCGGACTTCAGCCGGGCCTGCGACGAATACGACGCGTTCGCCGGGATCCTCGGGCGCTGGGCGGGAGCGATCCGCTTCCTTCCCGCCGACCCCGGGACGGGCCTTGATTCGATCTACGTCCGGGACGCCGCTTGCGCCGGGCCGCGCGGCGTCATCCTCTGCCGGATGGGCAAAGAGCTCCGGCGGGGCGAGCCGGCGGCCGTCGGCGGCCTTATCCGGGGGGCGGGCCGGCCCGTGGCCGGCGAGATCCGGGCGCCAGGCACCCTCGAAGGCGGCGACGTCGTCTGGCTCGACGGGAAAACGGTCGCCGTCGGCCACGGCTACCGGACCAACGCCGAGGGGATCCGGCAGTTCCGGGAGCTCCTCGCGGCGGACGGCATCGAGGTCCTCGAGGTTCCTCTGCCCCACTGGGACGGCCCCGGCGACGTGCTCCATCTGATGTCGATGCTGAGCCCGGTCGATCAGGGAAAGCTGCTGGTCTATTCCCGCCTGCTCCCCGTGCCCTTCCGGAAACGCCTGCTGGAATCGGGCTTGGGGCTGGTCGAAGTTCCGGACGAGGAATACGGCTCAATGGGTGCGAACGTCCTGGCCCTGGCCCCGGGGAAGTGCCTGGCCCTGTCCGGGAACCCGCGGACGGCGGCCGCCCTGGAGAAGGCCGGGATCGAGGTCCTGGCCTACGAGGGCCGGGAGATCTCCGCCAAGGGCGCCGGCGGCCCGACCTGCCTGACGCGGCCGTTCAGGGAATGGCCTGGCGCCGCCTAGCGGCCCTCGAAATTGACAGTTCGGGCGGGGAATTGTGGACGTTCCGTCCCCCTTTCCCCGCCAACCCGAGCGGGGAATTGTGGACGTTCCGTCCCCCTTTCCCCGCCTTGAAAATTGACAGTTCGGGCGGGGAATTCTATACTTGGGGGCTGAAATCCTACCAAAGGACGTGCAACATGGACCTTTTCGAGAAATGCAAGGGCTTTTATTCCGACCCGAAGGTCGCCCAGAAATACGGCTATCCGCTTAATCCCCGGACGGCCCAGGCCATGGGCCTGTTCCCCTTCTTCATCCCCATCGACCGCGCCGAGGGGCCCGAAGCCTATATCCACGGCAAGAAATACATCATGATCGGCTCGAACAACTACGACGGGCTGACCACCCATCCCAAGGTCAAGGAAGCGGCCATCGAGGCCATCAAGAAGTACGGCACGAGCTGCACCGGCTCGCGCTTCCTCAACGGCACCCTGGACCTCCACATCGAGCTCGAGGGCCGGCTGGCCAAGTACGTCGGCAAGGAAGCGGCTCTCGTCTTCAGCACCGGCTTCCAGGTCAACCTGGGCTCCATCCCGGCCATCATGGACAAGGACGACATCATCGTCACGGATAAAGAGGTCCACGCCAGCATCATCGACGGCGTCCGCATGGCCAAGGCCCTGAAGAACGTCCAGATCCGGACCTACAAGCACAACGACCCAGCCGACCTCGAGCACGTGCTGAAGGGTCTGCCGGCGGGGCCGGCCAAGCTGGTCATCGTCGACGGCGTCTTCAGCATGGGCGGCGACATCGCCAAGCTGCCCGAGATCATCCCCCTGTGCAAGAAATACGGCGCCCGGTTCATGTCGGACGACGCCCACGCCATCGGCGTCCTCGGCGGCGGCCGGGGCACGGGCTGGCATTTCGGGCTGCAGGACGACGTCGACCTGGTCATGGGCACGTTCAGCAAGTCCCTGGCCTCGGTCGGCGGCTTCATCGCCGGCCCCAAGGAGGCCGTCCACTTCATCCAGATGTTCGCCCGGCCGTTCATGTTCAGCGCCAGCCTGCCGCCGTCCAACGTGGCCGCGGTCCTGGCCTGCCTGGACATCCTCGAGGCGGAGCCGGAGCGCGTCGAACGGGTCAACAAGGTCGCGGCCCGCGTCCGGACCGAGCTCCGGGCCATGGGCTACAACATCGGCGCCTCCGAAACGCCCATCATCCCCATCGTCATCGGCGACGCGATGAAGACCCTGAAGGCCTGGAACGTCTTCTTCGAGGCCGGGATCTATACCAACGTGGCCCTGCCGCCCTCCGTCCCGCCCGAGTTCTCGTGCCTGCGGACGAGCTACATGGCCACCCACACGGACGAGCAGGTCGACCGCGTCCTCGAGATCTTCAAGCAGGTCAAGCCGCTCATCCAGACCGCGGCCTAAGCCGTCCGGACGGGGAACGGAGGCCGGCGGGGCGGCCGGAAGGCATCCGTCCGCGCCCGATCGGGCTGACTGGCGGCGGCCTGGGCTGACTGGCGCTGCGCCGCGTTCTTTATCGGCTTATAGAGTCACGCCCCCGCGTGTGCTATCTTCCTTCCCGGAGGCTTGCCTTAACGTATCCGCCCGAACCGGGGTAGAACCATGCGGATGAACGAGACGGAGAAGGAGCTCGTCGACATGGTTCTCGCCGGCCGGGCCGAGGCTTTCGAGCCGCTGACGGCCCCGTACCGGGGCCGGCTGCTGGCGCTGGCGTCGCGGCTGACCCGGGACCGCGAGGAGGCCATCGAGGTCGTCCAGGAAACGCTGCTAAGGGCCTACCGCTCGCTCGGGCGCTACGACGCCGCCCGGCCCTTCCGCAATTGGCTCTTCCAGATCGCCGCCAACGAGGCCCGGGACCGCTACAGGCAAAAAGCCCGGGAGCGGGCCTCCTTCGAGGAAGCGGCCGGGCGGGCGCCGGCGGCCGAGGACCCGGAGGCCGGGCAGGACCGCCGCGAGCTGCGCGATGGGGTGCGGCGGGCCATGGCCGCCTTGAGCCCTCGGGAGCGGGAGGTCTTCGTCCTCCGGGACCTCGAGGAGCTCGACATCCGGGAGACGTCCCGGGCGCTGGGTTGCTCGTCGGTCTCGGTCCGGGTCCACTTGTCAGCGGCCCGGCGCAAGATGCGCGAGGCGATCCGCCGGGACTTTCCCCATCTGGAGGTCGGACGATGAGGTGCCGAAAAGCCCGCAAGCTCGTGCCTCTCGCGGTCGGCGGCGATCTGCGGCCAAGGCAGGCCGCGGCCTTCCGGGCCCACGTTGACGCCTGCCCGGGCTGCCGGGCGGAGCTCGAACGGTTCCGGGCCGATCTGGCGGCGATCACGGCCGAGGCGAGGGCCGGGGACGTCCCGGGCTGGAGCGAGACGGAGTGGAGCGCGTTGATGGGCCGCGTGCTGTCGGAGGCCTCCCTCGAACGGTCGAGGGCCGGCGGCGGCGCGGGCCTTGCCTGGCGGCCCCGCTGGGCCGCGGCCTCGGCGCTGGGCGCGGCCATCGGCCTGGCGGTTCTATTCATTCTCTTCAAGACCGGGCCTGGCCCCGGGCGAAAAGCGGCCGCGACAGGCGCCGGGCCCGTGGTTAGCGAGGCCAAGACCCAGGAAGTCCTGACCATGACCATGGTCTCCCCCGAGACGGGGCTCCAGATCGTCTGGTTCTTCGACCGGAATTTCGACTACAAAGGAGAAAAGGAATGACCCCGAAGATGAAGAAAATGATGATCGCCCTGCTGGCCCTGGCTTTCGCCCTGGCCGCCGTCCTGCCGGCCCTGGCCGAGGACCCGGCCCCGGGGCAGGCCCAGAACGCCGAGACGAAGAACCTGCGCAAGGAGATCGTCAGGCTCAAGTACGTCCGGGCCCAGGACATCCAGAACCTTCTGTACGCGTACGTCAGCCGGGACGGCCACGTCCAGTTCAATCCCAATATGCCTTCGGTCCTGGCGGTCAGCGACACGCCCGAGAACGTCGAGAAGATCCTGGCGGCCATCCGCGAGATCGACGTCAAGCCGGCCGATGTCCTTTACACCGTCCAGCTGGTCCTGGGCTCGGAGGCCGATGCGACGACCGACGCCGAGCTCAAGGCCGACCCCGTCATTAGGGAGCTGGGCAAGCTCCTGCGCTACAAGGGCTACACGCTGCTCGACTCGACGCTCATACGGACCGTCAACATGGAGAACGGCAACGTTCAGTTCGGACCGAAGGCCGACTTTCATCTGGCCCTGAGGCCGGAGGTCATCGGGGACGCCAAGATGCCCGTCATCAAAACCCAGGTGCAACTGAGAAAGACAGTCGTCCGGGGCCTCGTCAAGGCCAAACCGGAAGGCGCCGAAACGCCCCAGGGACAGGTTACCAACCACGTCACCCTGATCGAGAGCTCACTGAATATCAAGTCCGGCGACCGGACGGTCGTCGGCGTGTCCAAGCTCGACGGCGGCGACAAGGGGCTTATCCTTATCATCTCCGCCAAGATCGTCGATTAGCGCTGTCCGGGAGGGACGGTCCCCGAAGAAGGGACTGTCCCTCCTATTTCTTTGCGGGCGCGTGTTTTTTTGCTTTCTTGGCCCGAAAACCTGTTCCCTCAAGCTTGCGGACGGCTCGAAAAAAGACCTAATTAATTGTTTTTCTTCTATTTGCGTTAGCCAAGGCGCTGGCTGACGTTCCGGAAGCCGGGGTTCCAGTCGCGGATCTCGCGGAACAGCGCCGCGGCCGCGTCCCGGTCGCCGGCGGCGGCCCGGACCTCGGCCAGCTCGAATAGCAGGGCGTAGTACTGATCGGTGCCCTGAGCGGCCTCGGCCAGGGCGGCCTTGAGCCAATTCGCCGCCTCGTCGAAGTTTTTCTTCTGGCGATAGCCCTCCCCGATGAGGCTGAGGCTGTCGATGGCCAGGTTCTTGTCCTTTGCCGCTTCGGTCAGCTCCTCGATGGCCTCGGCGACGAGGCCCTGGCTCATGAAGGCCAAGCCCAGCTGATAGTGGGTCTCGGCGCCCGCCGCGGCGGCCTTCGTCCGGAGCTCCTTGCGGAATTCGGACACGATCCCCGAGAGCTCCCGCTCGAGCGCCGGAGCGCCGCTGCCGAGCTGGCGCTCCCTGGCCGCGGCCAGCCAGCGCAGCTCCGCCGCGGCCGCGTCCCGGAGGTCGTAATAAGCCCGCTCGCCTGACGGGCCGCCGGCGAAGGGGATGATATCGGTCTCGGCGAAGAGGTCGGCCGTGCTGACCTTCTCGCCCGCGAGGACGTCGGCCTTGAAGTGGCCGGCCGGCGGGCGCTGCGCGTCGGCCGCCCTGTCCTCGGGTTTCGGCGGGGCGGCGGGCGCCGGCGCGGGGCCGGGCCCCTCCGGCGGCAGCTCTTCTTTCCGGGGCTCCGGCGCCGTCTTGTCCTCGGCCTTTTTCCCGGCCGCCTTCTCCTTGTACTGGGCCTCGAGGATGGTCGTTTTCTCGACCCGCCGGCGGATCTCGTCCTCGTCTATGTGCGTCCGGACCTCGTCGAGGACGGCGATCTTGCGCACGATCTGGGGATCCTCGGGATAGCGGAAGCGCAGGTTCTCGAGGAGCCGACGGGCGATGCGGACCAGCCCCTGCTGGAGGTAGAGGTCGGCCTGGCCCATGACCTCGCGGATGGCCTCGCGGTCCTTCTCGGACAGTTCCGGTGCCTCCTCCGGGACCTCCTCGACCGGCAGGTTCATCTCCTGGCGCAGGGCCCGGACCTCGCGGGCCAGCTCGGCGTCGTCTGGCCGGAGCTCGAGGAGCTCGGCGTAGACGCCGACCATGCGCTCCTTCTCGCCGAGGCGGCGCAGCTCGTCCAGGATGGCCCGGTCGACGACCTCGAGCTTCCGGACCTCCTTGTTCGACCGGTAGATCAGGGCCAGCCGCTCCAGGGCCGGCAGGTGCGGCTTCTGGCTCTCGAGGATCAGGCCCAGGAGGCCGATGGCCTTCTCGTCGCGGTGCTTCTTGACCAGGTTGTTGATCAGCGGCTCGAACAGCTCGTAGGCCTGGTCGAGCTTGTCCTTGAGGATCTGGATCCGGCCCAGCTTGATGCGGGCGTTGACGTTGAGCGGGTGCCCGGCGACGATCCGGGTGAAGATCTCCTCGGCCGCCCTGGTCTGGCCGGCCTCGAAGTGGAGGTTTCCGAGGATGTTGAGAAGCTGGACGTTGTCGGGGGCCGCGGCCAGCTCCTTCTCGACGAGCTCGACGGCCTTGGCCGGCTGGCCCTGGCGCTTGTAGACCTCGACCAGGGTGGTGACGCTGCGCCCGTCGCCCGGTCGCAGCAGGAGGGCCTCCTGGAGCACGCCCGCGGCCGCGTCGAACTCGCCCTTCTCGAGGCGGACGTCGGCGCTCTCGTCGAGCTGCTCCAGGGCGGCGTCGAGGTTGCCCGATTCGCGGCAGAGGCGGGCCAGGGCCAGCCTGGCGTCGTGGTCCTCCCGGTCGAGCTTGACGATCTTCTCGAAGATGGCGATGGCCTCGGCCGTCCGGCCCGCCCCGGCCAGACGGCCGGCGACCGCGGCGTAGACGCTCTTGGCTTCGGCCAGGAAGCCCTGCTGGGCGTAGAGGTCGCCGAGCTTGAGGGACGAATCCGCGTCCTCGGGGCTGAGCTTGTGGATCTTCTTGCAGATGGCCAGGGCCTGGGAGAACAGGCCCCGCCGCTCGTACTCCTCGGCCACCCGCTGGAAGGAACGGACGGCCCGGTCGTTCTGACCGACCCGGACGTAGAGGTCGCCGATGATGTTGAGCGTGCCGACGTCCTGAGGCTCGCCCAGGGAGAGCTTCTCGTATTCGGAGATGGCTTCCTTGATCCGGCCGGCGCGCACGAATCTCTCGGCCTGTTCGATGACCCTGACCCGGTCCGTGCGCACGGTCATGACGTCGTATCCTCAGCCGAGCTTGAAGGAGGTCCGGTGCAGGCCCGTGGGCCCCTTCTCCCTCAGCGCCCGGAAATGCTCCTCCGTGCCGTAGCCCTTGTTCCTGGACAGGCCATAGCCTTCGTAAAGCGAGTCGAAGGTCCGCATCAGTCCGTCCCGGAAGACCTTGGCTATGATGGAGGCCGCGGCGATCGACCGGCTCGTCCGGTCGCCCCTCGGGATGCCCATCTGGCGGTAATGTACCTCTTTTATCGGGAAGCCGTCAACCAGGAGGACGTCGGGCGGCTCGGGCAGGCTCTCGACCGCCCGGACCATGGCCAGCTGGGCGGCCCGGTGGATGTTCAGGGCGTCTATCTCGGTGGCCGAGGCCAGCCCCACGCCCACCCCCCAGGCGTCCCTGAGCAGGGCGGCGGCCAGCTCGGCCCGCCGGGGCGCCGGAACGATCTTGGAGTCGTCGATCTCGCTCGCCCAGGCGGGAAGGCGCCGGACGAGCCAATCGGCTGGAAGGACGACCGCGGCCGCCACGACGGGGCCGAAGAGCGACCCCCGGCCGACCTCATCGACCCCGGCGATGCGCTTGGCGCCGCCGCGGGCAAGCTCCTTCTCGAGCCTGAGGCTGGCCACGGCCCTAGCCTGGATAATTCACGAGCCGAGGCGGCTGCAGATGCAAGGCCCGGAAGGGCGGGATGAGGGACAGAAATTCCGCCCTTCGGAACGAGGCAGATGCGTCCGGATCGGCTTGCCCGAATGGCGAAAACGCCGGTCTTGGCCTTTCTTGCGTGGCGGAGAAATCCGGCGTTTTCATGAAGATCCAGGCTAAGGTCAGCCCTGGTCTTCTTTGAGCCGGGCGGCCTTGCCCTTGAGATCGCGCAGGTAATAGAGCTTGGCCCGCCGGACGCTGGCCTTGCGCACGACCTCGATCTGCTTGATCATCTTCGAGTGCAGCGGGAAGATGCGCTCGACGCCGACGCCGAAGGAGACCTTGCGGACGGTGAACGTCGCCTTGACCCCGCCGCCGCGCTTGCCGATGACGTCGCCGCGGAAGACCTGGATGCGCTCCTTGTCGCCTTCCCGGATGATGACGTGGACCTTGACCGTGTCGCCGACGTTGAAGGGCGCCAGGTCTTTCTTCAGATGTTTATCCTCGACCGCGCTGATGAGGTTCATTCGTCCTTCCTTTCGTTCGGGGTTTCCGCCAGAAGATCGCGGTCTTCCGGGGACAGGGCACCGGGGCCCGCAAGGTCCGGCCGCTGCCGGGCCGTTTTTTCCAGGGCTTTCTTCCGCCGCCAGCGCTCGATCTTCTTGTGGTCTCCCGAGAAGAGCACGGGCGGCACCTTAAGGCCGCGGAACTCGCGCGGCCGCGTGTACTGGGGGTAATCGAGGATCCCGCCGCAGAAGGAATCGTTCCGCACGGAGCCCTCTTTGCCGACGACCCCCGGCACGAAGCGGGCCACGGCGTCGACGACCACGGCCGCGGCCAGCTCGCCCCCGGACAGGACGTAGTCGCCGATCGAGATCTCGCCGTCGGCGAGGTGCTCGGCGACGCGCTCGTCCACGCCCTCGTAGCGCCCGCAGATGAGGACGATCTGGCGCTCGGCGGCGAGCTCCCGGGCCAGCGCGGCGTCCAGGGTCCGCCCCTGGGGCGAGAGCAGGTAGACTTTGCTCCCCTCCGCCTCGCGGACGGCCTCGACGGCGCGAAAGATCGGCTCGGGCTTCAAGACCATTCCTTCCAGGCCACCGAAGGGCCGGTCATCGACCTGGCGGTGCTTGTCCGTGGTGAAGTCCCGCAGATCGTGCACCGCGATCCGGACGACATCCCGGTCCAGGGCCCTCTTGACGACCCCCCCCGAGAAGACGCCGGCGAACATCTCCGGGAAGATCGTGATTATATCAAATCTCATTCAAGTCCAACAGGCCGTCGGGAGGGTCGATCACGATCTCCCCCGCTTCCGGGTCCACCTTCACGACGACGGTCTCGTTGAAGGGCACGAACACCTCGCCCGCGGCCCTCTTCACGACGAGGATGAGCGGGCCTCCGGCGGCCAGCACGCCGGCCACCTCTCCGACCTCGGCCCCGTCCCGTGTCCGGACCCGGCTGCCGAGGACCTGGAAATCGTAGTAGGCGCCCCCGTCGAGCCCCCGGAAATCACGCTGAGCCGCGAAGATCTCGCGCCCGGCCAGCGCGTCGGCCGCCTCCAGCGTGTCGACGCCCTTGAGCTTCAGGACGTAGGCGTTGCGGTCGAGGACCAGGGATTCTACCTGGAAAGCCTCGAAGCCGCCGTCACGCTTGAGATACACCGTCGCCCCCGTGAAGCCGGTGGGGCCTTTTTCGTTGAGCCGGAGCTTGAGCCGGCCGTCGCGTCCCTGGCTCCGGACGATCCGGCCCAGGGCGACCAGGTCAGCCCTTTTCAATGATCTCGAGATTGAAACGCCTCTTCAGCTTCATCCCGGCCGCGCCGAGGATGATGCGAATGGCCCGGGCCGTCCGTCCCTGCTTGCCGATCACCTTGCCGAGGTCCTCCGGGGCGACTTTGAGCTCGAGGATGGTGGTCTGTTCGCCCTCGAGCTGGGATACCTGCACGCGGTCAGGCTGGTCCACCAACGCCTTGGCAATGAGCTCGACGAGTTCTTTCACGGTGACCTCCTTTATGCTATCGCGTCACGAACGGGGCTTGGCGGTCTTGGAGGCCCTGTCCAGGAGCGTCTGGACCGTGCTCGAAGGGCGGACACCCTTGGCGATCCACGTCTTCGCTTTTTCGAGATCGAGGCGGAGTCCGGCGGGGTCGTCGAGCGGGGTGTAGGTGCCCAGCGTATCCAGGGCCTGGCTCTGGCGGGCTCTCTTGGAGTCCATCACCACGATCCGGTAGGTCGGCTTCTTTTTGCTGCCGAATCTCATCAAGCGCATGGTCATCATTGTGGTTTCACTTCCGCAATAGAGGTAATTGCTGGAGAATCATAGCGGAATTCGGGGGTCAAGTCAACAGAAAACGAGCCCCCTGTCCCCCGGAGAGGACACCCCCCGCGGGGCCGCTTCCTCTCCCGGCCGTTCAATGCTATCCTACCCGCGGGAAGGAGACCAAAGAGATGGCCAAGATCTACTATGTGGGCGACTGGGCGGTCCTGACCGGGCCCGTATTTGCCGAAACGCCGTTCTATCACTCGACAAAGGGGCTGGACATCTTCAATTACGGCAAGTGGCTGAAGGAGGCCCTGGAGTCGACCGGGAAGCACCAGGTCGAATCCGTCCCCGCCTGGGATTTCTACAACAGGCTCGGGCCGGGCGACTACGAGCGAATCCTGGCCGAATTTGACGTCTTCGTCTTCAGCGACGTCGACGGCAAGCTGTTCCAGCTGGCCCCCGGCTTCTTCGACCGTCAGAAGTTCGGGACGGCCGTCCTGACCTACCCGGACCGCATCCGGCTGACCATCGAGGCCGTCAAGGAGGGCAAATCGGCCATGTTCCTCGGCGGCTGGTACTCCTTCACCGGCGAGATGGGCAAAGGGGGCTGGGGCCGGACCCGGCTCCGGGAGATCCTGCCCGTCCGCTGCCTCGAGCACGAGGACCTCGTCGAGAGCACCGAGGGCTTCGACGCCGAGCTGACCGCCGCCGGGGAGCGCTTCTTCAAGGCGATCAACCTGCGGACCATGCCGCCGATCCTGGGGTACAACAAGACCATCGCCATCCCCGAGGGCCGGGTTCTGCTCGAGGTCCGCGACGCCGGGGACCCCCTCCTGGCTATCCGGAGCTGCGGCCGCGGCCGGGTCCTGGCCTACATGTCCGACCCCGCCCCGCACTGGGGCTGTAACTTCGTCTTCTGGGAGGATTACGCTGCCTTCTGGCTCGAATGCGTCGAGCGCCTGCTCGAAGGCCACTGAGGGCGAACGCTATCCGGTTTGTTGCTGAGATTCCCGTTTGAGGCGGCGAAGGCTATCGCCTCTACTTCAGGTTGCCGAGCAGCTTCTGGACGGAAGTCCGCTTCATCATCTTCTGCATCTCCAGGAACTGCCTGACCAGCTGATTGATCTCGTGGACCGGCCGGCCGCTGCCGCGGGCGATGCGGGCCCGCCGGCTGCCGTTGAGGATCCTCGGCTCGGCCCTCTCCGCGGGGGTCATGGAATCGATGATGGCGGCGAAGTGAACGACCCGGCGGTCGTCGATCTGGGCCTGGCCCAGATTCTTGAACGGCCCCGCCTGGGGCAGATGGCCCAGGAGATCAGAAAGCGAGCCCATTTTTTTCATCTGGACGAGCTGCTTCTTGAAATCCTCCAGGGTGAACTCCTGCTTTCGGAGCTTGCGGGCCATCTCCTCGGCCTCGGCCATGTCGGCCTGCTCCTCGGCTTTCTCGATGAGCGACAGGATGTCGCCCAGGCCCAGGATGCGCGAGGCCATGCGCTCGGGGTGGAAGACCTCGAGCTGGTCGGCCTTCTCGCCGACGCCGACGAACTTGATGGGCCGGCCCGTGGCCGAGACGATGGACAGTGCCGCGCCGCCCCGGGCGTCGCCGTCGAGCTTGGTCAGGATGACCGAGGTCAGGCCGATCTGTTCCTCGAAGGCCTGGGCGCTGCGCACCGCGTCCTGGCCGGTCATGGCGTCCCCGACATAGATCGTTTCGACCGGGCCGAGGATGTCCTTGACCAGCCGCAGCTCGTCCATGAGCTCGTCGTCGATGTGGAGGCGGCCGGCCGTGTCGACGATCAGCGGGTCGAAGCCCCGGTTGGCGGCATAGGCCAGGAGCTCCTTGAGGGCCTCCTTCGGGGAGGCCATGCGGGCGGCCGTCATCTCGTAAAAGGGAACCCCCAGGCCGGCGGCGATCGTCCTCAGCTGGTCCTGGGCCGCCGGCCGCTTCAGGTCGAACGAGACGAGCAGGGGGTGCTTGCCGATGCCGGCCACCCGGCGGGCCAGCTTGCCGCAGGTCGTCGTCTTGCCGCTCCCCTGGAGGCCGACCAGCATGAAGACCGATGGGGGGTGCGAGGCGAACAGGAGCGGCTTCTGGCCCCCGCCGAGGATCCCGGCCAGCTCGTCGCGGACGATCTTGATGACCTGCTGCGCCGGGTTGAGCCCGCCGAGGACCTCCTCGCCCAGGGCCTTCTCCCGGATCCGGGCCTCGAAGTCCTTGACCACCTTGTAGTTGACGTCGGCCTCGAGGAAGGCCAGGCGCATCATCTTCAGGGCCTCGGCCATGTTCTTGTCGGTGACCTTGACCTCGCCCCGAAGGAACTTGACCATCTTTTCGAGGCGCCCGGACAGTTGGTCGAACATCGGCTCGTTTCCCTCCGGCCATCATAGGCGAAGCCCTCAGGCCGGTCAACTTGCCCGGGGGACGCCCCCTGGGTCGGGGGGGAAACTTGACAAACGGGGGGGCTTGCCGATAAGGTAAAAGTCAACCCTGGCGAGGTGAACAACGGAATGAGCGAAAAGAACAACAAGCCGTCCGGACCTCCCGAGAGCCCTCTGGCCGGCCGGATCGACTACGACGAGGTCCGCAAGCTGATCTCGCTCCTCGAGGAGAAGAACCTCTCTCTCTTCGAGCTCGAGGTCGAGGGCTTGAAGGTCAAGATCGCCCGCAGCGCCCCGGCTCCCGCTCCCGCGGCGCCGGCCCCCGCTCCGGCGGCCTTGCCGCAGAGCCCCGAGGCCGCCGCGGCGGCCGAAGCCCAGGTCCAGGCGGACGAGGCGGCCAAGGGCCACCACGTCATGACCTCTCCCATGGTCGGGACGTTCTACAGGGCCCCCGACCCGACCTCCGCGCCCTTCGTCGACGTCGGCGACACGGTCAAGAAAGGGCAGACGCTCTGCATCATCGAGGCCATGAAGCTGATGAACGAGATCGAGGCCGACATCGACGGCACGGTCGTCGATATCTACGTCGAGAACGCCAAGCCCGTGGAGTTCGGGCAGAAGCTCTTCGCCATCCTGCCGCAGGTCTGAGGTCCGATGATCTCCAAGATCCTGGTCGCCAACCGCGGGGAGATCGCCCTTCGCATCATCCGGTCCTGCCGCGAGCTCGGCATCAAGAGCGTCGCGGTCTACTCGGAAGCCGACCGCCAGGCCCTCCACGCCCTGCTGGCCGACGAGCGGATCTGCATCGGGCCGGCCCGGGCCTCCGAAAGCTACCTCAACGTCGCCAACATCCTCAGCGCCGCCGAGATCAGCGGGGCCGACGCCGTCCATCCCGGCTACGGCTTCCTGGCCGAGAACGCCAAGTTCGCCGATATCTGCAAGACCCAGGGCCTGACCTTCATCGGGCCCCCGCCGTCCATCATCCGGCTCATGGGCGACAAGAACAAGGCCCGCCAGACCATGAAGAAAGCCGGCCTGCCGGTCCTGCCCGGCAGCGACACGGTCATCGAGGACCTGGTCGTGGCCAAGAAGACGGCGGCCAAGATCGGCTACCCGGTTATCATCAAGGCGGCGGCGGGCGGCGGCGGGAAGGGCATGCGCATCTGCCGCTCGGCCTCCCAGCTCGAGGACCAGTTCCCGATCGCCCAGGGCGAGGCCAAGGCGGCCTTCGGCGACTCCTCGCTCTACATCGAAAAATACGTCAGCGGGGCCCGGCATATCGAGATCCAGGTCATCGGCGACCGCCAGGGCAAGGTCACGGCCTACGGCGAGCGCGAGTGCTCGGTCCAGAGGCGCTACCAGAAGCTCATCGAGGAAACGCCGTCGCCGTTCATCGACTGGAAGACGCGCCGGCGCATGATCAAGGAGGTCGAGGACGCCGCCTCCGAGGTGGGCTACCAGAGCCTGGGCACCTTCGAGTTCCTGGTCGACGAGGACCACAAGTTCTATTTCATGGAAGCCAACGCCCGGGTCCAGGTCGAGCACCCGATCACGGAGATGGTCTACGGCATCAACCTCATCAAGGCCCAGATCCGGATCGCGGCCGGCGAGAAGTACGCCCCCCCCTACGCCCTGGAGATGCGCGGGCACGCCATCGAGTGCCGTATCAACGCCGAGGACCCGGTGACCTTCGCGCCGTCGCCGGGCAGGATCGACTTCCTGGTCCTGCCGGGCGGCGAGGGCATCCGCGTCGACTCCGCGGCCTACGGCGGCTGGGTCGTCCCGCCCGACTACGATTCGATGGTGGCCAAGATCATCGCCTACGCCCCCAGCCGGGACCTGGCCATCCGCAAGATGCGGGCGGCCCTCGAAACGACGACCATCGTCGGCATCAAGACGAACATCCCACTCCACCTGGAGATCCTGTCCAATTCTGATTTCGTGGCCGGGCGCTACACGACGCAGTTCATGGACGAGCACCTGGCCGCGAAGGCCGCGAGCGAAGAAGCGGTCTGAGGCCGGCGGGACGTCAGGCCGGCCGCCGGCGGACGGTGACCGTGAACGCGCCCCCGTTGTCCCGTAGCACGTTCTCGTTGACGCCCAGATAGAGCCGCCCCTTGAAGGGCGCGGCCACCGTCCCCTCCGGGCCGACGACGAACAGGACGAAGATCTCGTCCCTGACCTCGGTCTTCGAGTCCTCGTCGACGCGACTGGCCACGACCTGGACGATCTTGCCGATGAGGGCCCCGAGGTTGGCGTTGGGGATGGGCTGGTCGACGGTCAGGAGATCGAGGCCGGCCGGGCCGCAGACGGCCCCCGGATTGCCTTTCTGAAGGACGACCTCGCCGGTCGAGGAAAAGCGGATCTCTTCGCCGGCGGCGACGTCGATGGCCGTATCCACCCAGCCGCCTTCTCCCGCGACGGAAACGGTCTTTTCGAGCGGCGCGGCGGGAGGCGCTTCCTGGGAGAGCGCCGGGGATCCGCTCCCGGCCAACAGGGCCAGGGCGCAGAGCCCGGCCGCGGCGGCCCGGACGATGCCGGGGCGGAACTCAGCGGACATCGCGCCCTCCTGCCTGGCCGGACATCTTCAGGACGTCGATGATCGCCTGATGGAGGAGCCCGTTGGTGGCCACGATGCCGGGGGCGTCGAGAACGAACGGGCCGTCCCCGGCGTCCGTGACCAGGCCGCCAGCTTCCCGGACGATCAGGGCCCCCGCGGCCATGTCCCAGGGCTTGAGCTTGAGCTCCCAGAACCCGTCGAACCGGCCGCAGGCGACGTATGACAGGTCGAGGGCGGCCGAGCCGCAGCGCCGGATGGCCTGGGCCCGGACGATGAGCCGGGCCCAATGGTCGAGGTTGTTGACCGGGCTCTGCCGGACGTCATAGGGGAAACCCGTGGCCAGCAGGCTGCGGCCGAGGTCCGCCACGCCGGAGACGCGGATCGGCGCGCCGTTGAGGGAGGCCCCCCGGCCGGCCTCGGCCCGGAACATCTCGTCGCGCATCGGGTCGAAGACGAAGCCCAGGGCCAGGCGGCCCTCGCTTTCGAGGGCGGCCGAAACGCTGAAGACCGGGAAGCCATGGGCGAAGTTGGTCGTGCCGTCGAGCGGGTCGATGACCCAGCGGTACCCGGAGGCTCCCGTTCGGGACAGGCCTTCCTCGGCCAGGAATCCGTGGGAGGGGAAGGCGGCGGACAGGCGGCCGACCAGGATCTCCTGGGACCCGAGGTCGAAGGGGGTCACCAGGTCGACCGCCCCCTTGTAGGAGGCCTCGATCGCCCGCCCGAGGTTGGACCGCAGATACAGTCCGGCCTCGCGGACGGCCGCCTCGCCGATCCTGGAAAATTCGCTTATATCGTCCATCGGCTCTATCTTATAGGGGAAACCCGGGGCGGGCAAGGGGGGCGGCGAACCGGGCCGGCTGATTTACGTAGTATAATAGACCGTCAACAATCGAGCCTGAAAGGTTTGCCCCATGAGTGAAAGGTTCAGCTTCCTCAAGCGCCATAAAAAGCCGCTGATCGTCATCGCCGTCCTGGCTGTCCTGGGCGCCATCGTCATCGGGAACATCCGGTCCCGCCGCGAGAAGACCGTCAAGGTGACCATCGGGAAGGTCCAGAAACAGGACCTGACCTCGATCGTCTCGGCTTCCGGCGAGATCAAGCCCAAGAAGAACATCAACATCAGCGCCCAGGTCCCCGGGCGGATCGTCAAGATCGGCGTGGTCGAGGGCCAGGAGGTCAAGGCCGGCGATTTCCTCCTGAAGCTCGATTCGACCCAGTACGAGGCCAACGCCGACCGCGACCAGAACTACATCCGGGCGGCCAAGGCCGACCTCATCCAATCGGAGGCCCGGCTGCAGCGGGACAAGAATTCCTTCGACCGCCAGCAGAAGCTCTTCGACGAAAGCCTCATTTCCAAGGAACAGCTCGAGGCGGCCAAGGCCAGCTATGACGTCTCCGTGGCCCAGGCCAACGCCATCAACTTCCAGATCAAGCAGGCCGAGGCCTCCCTCAAAAGCACCCTGGACAGCCTGGCCAAAACCACCTATAACTCCCCGATCGAGGGCATCATCACCAGCCTCCAGGTCGAGGAGGGCGAAACGGCCATCATCGGCACCATGAACAATCCCGGCACGGTCATGATGACCATCGCCGACCTGTCGGTCATGGAGGTCGAGGTCCAGGTCGACGAGACCGACGTCATCGGCGTCGCCCTCGCCCAGGAGGCCAACATCCGCGTCGATGCCATGCCGAACACGGTCTTCAAGGGCAAGGTCACGGAGATCGGCAGCTCGGCCATACAGCAGGCGACCGCCGGCCTGTCCACGTCGACCAAGGAGTCCAAGGACTTCAAGGTCGTCGTCACGCTCGACAATCCCGACCGGAAGCTCAAGCCCGGGCTGTCGGCCTCGGCCGACATCATCGTCGCCCAGAAGTCCCAGGTCCTGGCCGTGCCCATCTCGGCCCTCGTCCTGAGGGACAAGCCGAACGTCCCGGCCGGCGCGCCGGCCTCGGCCCGCGAAGAGGAGGGCGTCTACGCCGTCGAAGCCGGCGGCCGGGTCAAGTTCGCGCCGGTCGTCAAGGGCATCACCGGCGGCATGGACATCGAGATCGTCTCGGGGCTCCAGGCCGGGCAGGAGATCGTCTCCGGCCCCTACGCCTCGCTGCGCGGGCTCAAGGACGGCACCCTGGTCCGGTCGGACGCCAGGAAGGAAGCCAAGACGTCATGAGCGGAACCGATCCCGTCGTCATCCTTGTCGAAGACCTCTGGAAGGTCTACAAGCTCGACGAACAGGAGGTCGAGGCCCTGCGCGGCGTCTCCCTGACCATCGAGCGGAACGAGTTCGCGGCCATCATGGGCCCGTCGGGCTCGGGCAAGTCGACCCTGATGAACCTGATCGGCTGTCTCGACACCCCGACCTCCGGCACCTACCGCCTCAACGGCAAGGTCGTCAGCGCCATGTCCGAGGACGAGCTGGCCTTCGTCCGCAACCACGAGATCGGCTTCGTCTTCCAGGTCTTCAACCTCCTGCCGCGGGCCACGGCCCTCCACAACGTCGAGCTGCCGCTCATCTACGCCGGGGTCAAGAAGGCCGAACGCCTGGACAAGTCCCGGCGGGCCCTGGAGAGGGTCGAGATGAAGGCCCGGATGAGCCACAAGCCGGCCGAGCTCTCGGGCGGCGAGCGCCAGCGCGTGGCCGTCGCCCGGGCCCTGGTCAACGAGCCCTCGCTGCTCCTGGCCGACGAGCCGACCGGCAACCTCGACTCGCGGACGGGCCGGGAGATCCTCAATCTTTTCCATCGCATCCACGAACAGGGCACCACGATCATCATGGTCACCCACGACCGCGAGGTCGCCGCCCAGGCCCAGCGGATCATCCACATCCGCGACGGCCAGATCGAGAAGGACGAACGGATCGGAGGCTGACCCGTGAACCTGATCAAGCGCGCCGGCGGCGTCTTTGTCGATCCACGCCGGACCTTCGAAGGCCTGGCCGCCAGGCCGGCCTGGATCGACATGCTCGTCGTCGTCCTCCTGGCCCTCATCGCCTTCAACCTCGTGGTCCTGCCCTACGCCCAGAAGGACAACCTCGCCCTGATGAAGGACAACGCCGCCCTCAAGGAGCGGATGGGCGAAGACGCCTACGCCAAGCTGATCGAGCGGACCGAGCACCCCTCGCGCTCCGGCCAGATCCTCCAGATCTTCGTCACGACGCCGCTGTTCGCGGCGGCGGCTCTCCTGCTGCAGAGCCTGCTCCTGCTCATCCTGGGACGGCTCCTCTCGACGCAGGGGACCTACGTCCAGGCGCTCGCGGCGCTCGTCCACGCCAGCCTGATCGACAAGCTGCTCGGCAACGCCGTCCGCCTGGGCCTGGCCCTGAGCCGGGGCTCCCTCATGCAGACCTCGACCAGCCTGGCTCTCCTCTTTCCCCGCCTGGAGGTCACGTCGACGCTCTACATCATGCTGACCCAGGTCGACTTCTTCCAGCTCTGGATGTTCGGCGTCCTGGCCTTCGGCCTGTCGGCCATCTTCAGGATCGCGCCGAAAAAAGCCCTGGTCCTGTCCTACGGCGTGTGGGCCCTCAAGGCGCTCACCAACATCGGCATCGGGCTGATCGGCACGAGCTTCTTAAGATAATTGACTTCGCGTTCACCGGCCATTAAATTAATCGCATGGACGACTGGTTCGCCTCCGAGGACTTCGCCCGCGCGCCCCTGGCCCGGGTGCTGGCGGAGATCTGGAGGCAGGGGCTGAGCGGCTCGCTCTACGCGCGGGCCGGCGGCGTTCCCAAGTGCCTGTCGTTCGAGCGCGGCTTCCTGACGCTCGACTCCGTGTCCTTCGAGGAGAAGGATTTCCTGCGCTTCCTGCTGACCGCCGGCCAGGCGGACCTCATCGCGCTGACCCGGGTCGAGGAGTGCGCGCAGCGGTCTGGCGGCTCGTCCCTGCGGGCCCTGGCCGAAATCCCGCTCTTCACGCCCGAGCGGCTCTGGGAGCTCCTCGAGCGCTACGCCCGCGAGGAGGCCCTGGCGCTCGTCGCAGACCCCGGGGCCGAGCGCGAATTCCATACCCGCAGCGGACCGCCGGCCCGCGTCTACGTCGAGGCCATCGACGTGCCCACGCTCCTGCTCGAGACCGTCCGGAAGACCGGGGACGCGTCCGCGCTCGCCCGGGTCCTGCCGGCCCCGGACGAGGCGATCCGGCGGCTGCCGGCGTTCTCGCCCGACGCGTTCGCGCTGTCCCTGGTCGAGCGCTACGTCCTCGGTCTCCTCGATCCGCCCAAGACCGCCGCCGAGGTCTGCGCCGAGAGCGACGCCGGCGAAGCCGGGACGCGCCGGGCCCTCTGCGCCCTGCTCCTGCTCGGGCTGGCCGGCACGGCTGCGTCCAAGCCGAAGACCGCCCGGCTCCCCGGCGACCTATCGCTCGCGGCCATGGACCGCATCCTCGGCCAGTTCAACGCCAAGTGCGCCTTCGTCCTCAAGTACGTGACCAAGGAGATCGGCCCGGTCGCCTTCAACCTCATCGGCAAGGCCGTCGACGAGGTCCGCGGCCGCCTCGACCCGGCCCTCCAGGGCGCGGAGCTCAAGCCCGACGGCCGCCTCGAGCTCAAGTCGCCGCTCCGGGTCAACGCCAACATCGTCGGCGACGACTGCCGCACCTCGATGCTCCGGAGCATGGACGAGGTCCTGGCCGCCGAGGTCCTGATAGTCAAGCGGACCCTGGGCCCGGAGCACGAATCCGCCCTCGTCCGGAGCCTGGAGCGGTTCGGGGAGGCCCCGTGAAGCGGCGCCAGCTCCTCGCCGCGCTCCTCTTCGTCTCGGCCCTGGCCGTCTGGATCCTGATCGAAATTGTGCGCTGAAGCCCCCGTTCTCGTCATCGTCCTCGGGCCGACGGCCGTCGGCAAGAGCCGCGCCGCCGTCGACCTGGCCCTCCGTTTCGGCGGCGAGGTCATCAGCGGCGACTCCATCCAGGTCTACCGCGGCTTCGACATCGGCGCCGACAAGCCCGGCCCCGAAGCCCGGCGCGGCGTCCCCCACCACCTGATCGACATCATCGGGCCCGAGGTCCAGTACACGGCCGCGGACTTCGTCCGGGACGCCCTGGCCGCGGCCGGCGACATCGCCGCCCGGGGGCGGCTGCCGATCGTCGCCGGCGGCACCGGCCTCTACCTCAAGGCCCTCCTCGACGGTCTCTTCCCCGGCCCCGGCCGCGACCCGGCGCTGCGCGAATCCCTCGAAGCCGAGGCCCGCGAGCGCGGGCTCGACGCCCTTTTCGGCCGGCTCGAGGCGGCCGATCCGGATTACGCCCGCAAGATCCGCGGCCGGGACCGCGTCCGGATCATCCGGGCCCTCGAAGTCCTGATGACTACGGGGCGTCCCCTGTCGGAGCATTTCCGCGAGACCCGCTCCCCCGTCGCCGGCCGGAAGCTCGTCCGCATCGGCCTGACGCTCGACCGCGAGACGCTCTGCCGCCGCATCGAGGACCGGGTCGACCGGATGTTCGCCCGGGGCCTCGTCGAGGAGGTCCGCGGCCTGCTGGCCCGCGGCGTGCCGGCCTCGGCCCCGCCCTTCCGGGCCCTGGGCTACCGCCATGTCGTCCGGCACCTGGCCGGCGAGATCGGCCGGGGCGAGGCCGCGGCCCTGACGAAGATCGAGACCCGCCAGTACGCCAAGCGGCAGATGACCTGGTTCCGGAAGATGGCGGACGTCGACTGGTTCTCCCCGGACGACCGCCCGGCCCTTGAGGAACACCTCCGAAAGCGGCTACAATAGGGGTCACGGAGCCCCATGGAACGCGCCATCCTCGTCAACGTCGCCACGACCAAGTCCGAAAAGGACGAGGCCGGGGAATCCATGGCCGAGCTGGCCGGCCTGACGGTCGCGGCCGGAGCCGAGGTGGCCGGGAAGGTCTTCCAGGTCCGGCCCCGCCTCAATCCCCGCTGGCTCGTCGGCGAGGGCAAGGTCCGCGAGATCGGACGTGAGGCCCGCCAGGCCGACGCCGATCTCGTCATCTTCGACCACAACCTCAACGCCTCGCAGCAGAGGAGCATCGAGGACGAGGTCAAGGTCAAGGTCATCGACCGGGCCCAGCTCATCCTCGACATCTTCGCCCAGCGGGCCCGGACGAACGAGGGCAAGCTTCAGGTCGAGCTGGCCCAGCTGAGCTACCGCCTGCCGCGCCTGCGCGGCCGGGGCCTCAGCCTGATGCAGCAGGGCGCCGGCATCGGCACCCGCGGCCCGGGCGAAAAGAAGCTCGAGGTCGACCGCCGCCGCATCACCGATCGCATCACCAGGATCAGACGCGAGATCGACTCGCTGGCCGGGCGCCGTTCGAGCCAGCGCGAGGGCCGGCGCAAGGGCCCCGTCCCGACCGTCTCCCTCGTCGGCTACACGAGCGCGGGCAAATCGACCCTGTTCAACCTGCTTGCGAAGGAGCGCCGCTACACCTCGTCCAATCTGTTCTCGACCCTCGACCCGCTCCTGCGCCGCGTCTCTTTCCCCGACGGCGCGTATTTCTTCCTCTCGGACACGGTCGGCTTCATCAAGCGCCTGCCGGTCGAGCTGGTCACGTCCTTCCGGGCCACCCTCGAGGAGGTCGGAGAGGCCGACTGCATCTGCCACGTCGTCGACGTCGCCTCGGCCTCGTGCGAGCGCCAGCTTGGAGCGGTCGAGACGATCCTGGCCGACCTGGGCGTCGCCGGCATCCCCGTGGTCAAGGTCCTCAACAAGGTCGATCTCCTGCCCGACGAGGAGCGAGCGCTCCTTCTCCGCCGCAACGCCGATCCGCACGGCCAGACGGTCGCCCTCTCGGCCGGGACCGGGGAAGGCGTCCCGGACCTTTTGCGCCGGCTCCGAGAGGTCCTTTTCGCCGGCTTCCGGACCTATTACCTCCGCGTGCCCGGCGGGGCCCGGGAGATCACGGACTCGCTGGCCCGCCGGTCGCTCGTCCTGAAGAGGCGGGAGAGCGGCGGCTTCGTCGAGTTCAAGATCATGGCCGAGCCGTCCGGCATCGTCGGTTTCCTGCCTTATCTCGAACAAGGAGCCGAGCCATGGTGAAGCGGAATGCGGCTGTCCTGCTGGCCCTCCTGGGGGCCTGGGCCTGCGCCAGCGCGCCCCGCCCCGTGCCCCCAGCGTTCTTCGTCGAGGGCCTGCCGGCCGAGGCCACGATGCGGCTGAAGCTCGACGACCGGATCGCCGCCGCCGACGCCTGGGACGCCCTCAAGTCCGGCCGGCCCGAGCTGGCCCGCAAGCACCTGATGAAGCTCGGCACGGCCAGCCCGGTCCGCGAGGCCGGCCTGGCCTACGCCGACCTCCTGGCCGGCAAGACCACCGAGGCCGAAGCGCGCTTCAAGTCCTCGATCGCCGGCACGCCGGGCATGATCCCATCGCACGTCGGCCTGGCCCAGATCTACGAATCCCGGCGGGAGAAGGACAAGACCTTCGCCGAATACCGGGAGATACTCAGGCTCGACCCGGCCAACCGCTGGGCCGGGCCGCGGTTCGAGGCATTGCGCGACGAGCTCGTCCGCGACGCCGGCGCCGCCGCCCGGGCCGCCCTGGCCTCGGGCAACCGCGAGACGGCCAAGCGGGAGTTCCTCAACGTCCTTTCCTACGCCCCCGACTCGACCTCCGCCCATCTCGAGCTGGCCCGCCTCTACCGGCAGGACAAGAACACGTCCGAGGCCCTGGCCCACTTCAGGGCGGCCATGGCCGCGGGCTCGTCGGACAAGACGGTCCTGCGGGAATATGCCGAGTTCCTGGCCGAGGCCGGCCAGCTCGGCCAGAGCCTGGAGGTCCTCGAAAAGCTGGCCGCCGCGGCGCCCAAGGACGCCGCCGTCGGCAAGCGGGTCGAGGAACTCAGGGAAAAGCTCGGGGTTTACGAGATCCCCAGCCAGTACGACGCCATCCCGGGCCTGGAGGCCGTCACCCGCGAGGACCTGGCCGCGTTGATCGGGGTCCGGTTCGAGAAGGACCTCGAGGCTCCGGCCTCGCGGACCGAGATCCTGGTCGACATCGCGACGTCGTGGGCCCAGCGGTACATCGTCACCGTGGCCTCGCTCGGGATCATCCGGGCCTCCGTCAACCACACCTTCCAGCCCCGCCGGATCATAAACCGGGCCGAGCTGGCCGACGCGGCGGTCCGGCTCATCGGCGTCCTTGGGCAGCGCGGGGCCCGCTTCGTGCCTCTGGTCGAGACGCGCCGCATCCAGGTCGCCGACGTCGCCGCGGACAGCCTTTACTACGGCCCGATCGTCAAGGCCCTGTCCTTCCAGATCATGGCCCTGACGCCCGAACGGCTGTTCGAGCCCGAGCGGATTGTCTCCGGCGAAGAGGCCATCCGGATCCTCGAGCTCATCCACGGATTGGCCCGCTAGGAACGCGACCATGGAAGACCGGAACGGATCGATGGACATGGCCAGGGCGCCGCGCGGACGGGCGCTCTGGTCCGAGCTTCTGCAGCTGCCCAATCTGCTGTCCCTGGCCAGGATCCTCCTGACGCCGGTCTTCGTCCTCATGATGCTCCAGCGGCGGCCCTGGGCGGCCTTCGGCGTCTTCCTGGCCGCCGGCGCGACCGACGCCCTCGACGGCTTCACGGCCCGGCAGCTCCACCTCAAGTCGAACCTGGGGCTGTGGCTCGACCCGATCGCCGACAAGCTCCTGCTGACCGCGGCCTTCGTCGTCCTGACCCTGCCGGCCCTGGCCGAGCCGAACGCCCTGCCCGTCTGGCTGACCGCCGTGTGCGTCGGCCGCGACGTCGTCATCTCGCTCGGGGCGCTCGTCATCGTCGCCCTGCGCGGCAAACGGCGATTCCCCCCGACCCTGGCCGGGAAAGCCAGCACGATCTGCCAGGTCTTCCTGATCTACTTCGTGCTCTATCTCAACGCCGCCGGCGGATCACCCCGGTCGCTGGCCTGGATCTACGTCCTGACGGTCCTGCTCGCGGCCGGATCGTTCGTCCACTACGTCTTCATCGCCGTCCGCATGCTCCGCCAGCCCCGCGCGTCCTAGCGGCGGCCGCCGGCCGGAGTTTGCTTTTTTATCCGCCCATGATAAGATTCCTCGGGAATGCGGTATTGAGGAGCTCTTTATGAATCCTGTGTCGAACTTCGACAAGCTGGCCCGCCGGATCGAACAGTTCCGCGACGAAATGGTCGATCTCCAGGTGAAGCTCTGCGCCATCCCCGCTATCGCCCCTTCGAGCGGCGGCGAGGGAGAGGCCAAGAAGGCTGAGTTCCTGGTCGAGTGGCTCAAGGCGAACGGCTTCGTCGATGTCACCCTCGTCAAGGCCCCCGATCTCGACGCGCCGGCCGGCTACCGTCCGAACATCCTGGCCTACTACCGGGGCAAGAGCCAGGCCCGGACGGTCTGGGTCATGGCCCACATGGACGTCGTGCCGCCCGGCGAGATGTCGCTCTGGCGGGGCGATCCGTTCAAGGCCTGGGTCGAGAAGGGCCGCGTCTACGGCCGCGGCGTCGAGGACAACCAGCAGGACCTGGTCGCCTCGCTCTTCGCCGTCAAGGCCCTGAAGGCCGAAGGCCTGGTCCCGCCCTCGGACATCGGCATCGTCTTCGTCGCCGACGAGGAGACGGGCAGCCGGAAGGGCATCGATTACGTCATCCAGACCCACGGGGCCTTCCGCAAGCAGGACCTGATCGTCGTTCCCGACGCCGGCAACGAGCACGGGACGATGATCGAGGTGGCCGAGAAGACCCTTCTTTGGCTCAAGTTCAAGACCCTCGGCAAGCAGACGCACGGCTCGACCCCCGAAAAGGGCGTCAACAGCTTCAAGGCCGCGAGCTTCTTCGTCACGGCCCTGAACGACCTCTACAAGATCTACCCGGGCCGGGACCGGCTCTTCGATCCGCCGATCTCCACGTTCGAGCCGACGAAGAAGGAGCCGAACGTCCCGAACATCAACACCATCCCCGGCGAGGACGTCTTCTACGCCGACATGCGCATCCTGCCCAAGATCAAGGTCCAGGACGTCGAAAAGACCGTCCGGCAGATCGCCGCGAAGATCGAGAAAAAATTCCGGGTCAAGATCACGCTCGAGGTCCAGCAGAAGGCGCCGGCCGCTCCCCCGACGTCCTCCCAGGCCCCCGTCGTCCTGGCCCTCAGGAAGGCCGTCCGCGAGGTCTACCACAAGGACGCCAGGGCCATGGGCATCGGCGGCGGCACGGTGGCCGCGATCTTCCGGCGGGCCGGGATCCCGGCGGCCTGCTGGTCCAAGATCGACGAGACCGGCCACCAGCCGAACGAGTACTGCATCATCGACAACATGGTCGGCGACGCCAAGGTCTTCGGCCACGTTTTCCTGCAGGAATAGGGGCGAAAGAAGGCCCGCGGCCGGCCGGATTCAGACCGGCCGGCGCACGGCCGCCAGGGGGGACGGCGGCTCGGGGTAGATCCGCTGGATGCGCTGGGCGATGCGGACCGTGTTCAGGTGGATATCGACGGTGTCCTTGATCTCCAGGGCATAGCCGCCGGCCAGGACCACCGCGACGGGGATGCCCAATCGCCGGGCGTTCTCGATGACCAGCTTGTCCCTCTCTTTTAACCCCGGCTTGGTCACGGCCAGGCCCCCCAGCTGGTCCTTCTCATAAGGGTCAGCCCCGGCCAGGTAAATGATCAGGTTGGGCCGGAACTCCCTGTAGATCTTGGGGATATGGGTCCGCAGCCCGGCCAGGTACTTGGCGTCGCCGTCGCCGGCCCAGAGGCCGACGTCCAGCGTGCTGAGCGGCTTTTCGTGGGGATAGATATCCATCTGATGTATGGAAAACGTGAAGATCTCGGAATGGCCGGCCAGGGCCGCGGCCGTGCCGTTGCCCTGGTGAAGGTCGCAGTCGACGATCATGACCCGTTCGGCCAGCCCGTCGACGACGACCCTGCGGGCGGCCACGGCGACGTCGTTGAGCAGGCAGAAGCCCTCGCCGTGGTCGGGGAAGGCGTGATGAAAGCCGCCGCCGATGTGCACCGCCAGGCCCGATTCGAGGGCCTTGCGGGCCGCGAGGATCGTCCCGCCGACGGCCAGGAGGGCGAAGCGGACGATCTCGGGAGAGTACCGGATCTCCAGGGCCTTGAGCTCTGCGGCGCTCAGGCCGCCCGTCCTGACCCGCTTGAAGTAGCGCGGGTTGTGCACGAGCAGGATGTCCTCTTCCGCGGCCGGGCGGGGACGGAGGAAGTTCTCCCGCTTGGCGCCCATGGCCAGGAGGTTCTCGTAGACCAGCCGGTACTTTTGAAGGG
Source organism: Acidobacteriota bacterium (assembly GCA_039683095.1). Classification (NCBI taxonomy): domain Bacteria; kingdom Pseudomonadati; phylum Acidobacteriota; species Acidobacteriota bacterium. The sequence continues at coordinate 841,404 of JBDKSB010000012.1, forward strand.
GGAAGACGTGCTTGCCGCCTTCGACCATCCAGTACTCGTTGCTGAAGACGAGCTGGAAGGGGAAGCGCTTGCCGATCAGCACCTTGAAGAGGTCGAGAAGATCGCCCATGGGGACCTCACGATACCAGAAAACCCGCCGAGAAAAAAGCCCGGCCGGAGGGAAGGGCGGTTCAATAGGAGGAATGGGAGGTACCCCGCTCCTTCCCTACCGGCCGGTGACTTGCAGATATTGAACGAGCTTGATCCGGTAGGCGGCCATGGCCTCCGTCAGCCGGTCCCGGGCCTGTTGCCGCAGGGCCTGGGCCTCGAGGAGGTCGGACACGGTGATAAGCCCGTTGTCGTAGCCGTCCTGGTTGACTTTCAGGTTCTCGTCCGCCTGGGCCTCTGACTCCCGGCACAGGGCCAGCTCCCGGTCCGCGTCGGTCAGGTCCTTCCAGGCCTTCTCCATCTGGAGCAGGAGCATCGCCTCGCTGTCGCGCAGGGTGTTGCGGGCGATCTCCTCGCGGGCCTTCTGCCGGCCCAGCGCGTAGGATCCCTCCCACCAGCCGGAGAGCGGCACGGACAGGGTCCCGAAGACGAGGCCGTCCGTCCGGCCCTTCGCGTCGTCCATTTTCATGTACAGCCCGGCGACGCCGACCCCGAGCTGGGGCAGGTACTCGCCGCGGGTCATGCGGGTCTTCAGGACCTCGGACCGGACGGAGGCCTGGAGGAGCTTGTATTCGGGCCGGCCTTCCAGGGCGGCCTTGTGGTCGACCCGGCAGCGATCCGGCGGCCCATCGATGACAAGGGCGTCGGAGAGCTCGAGGGCCGGATCGTACTCGATCCCGAGATAGCGGCAGAAGGCCATGGCCGCCAGGGACCGGCCGTTCTCGACCTTGGACTCGTTGAGCAGGACGCCGGACAATTCGAGCTTGACCTTGAGGACGTCGTTCTTCATGACCAGGCCGGCGTTCCAGGCGTCCTCGACCTGGGCCAGGAGGCGGCGAAGGAGCGTCTCGTAGCTCGCCAGGGTCTTCGCCTTCTCGGCCAGGGAGACGATCTGCCAGTATTGCTCCTCGGTCGACCGCAGGACCTCGTTGCGGGCCAGCCGGGCCCTGTCCTCGCTGGCTTCGACGCCCAGGGCGGCCAGGCGGTTGCCGTTGACGATGCGGCCGCCGGCGAAGACCGGCTGGACTACCGTGATCAGGCCCGTCTTCAGGGAGCCCAGCAGGCCCATGGTCGAGCCGGGGAGATAGGCGAACTGGGTGGCGCCGGGCAGGTTGGCGGGATTGCCGTCGTAGACAGGGAGGTTCCCGCCTTCGGTCCTGATCTCCATCAGGGGATCTTCGGCCTCCAGCGCCGTGCCCGAGGCGCTGACGGTCGGGAAATACTTGGTGAAGGCCGCCTTCCTGTCCTGCCGGGCGGCCTCGGTCTCGAGCTGGCCGTTCTTCATCTCGACGTTGTTCCGGACGGCCAGCGCCTTGCTTTCGGCGAGCGTCAGCTTCTGGCCGGCCCGCAGGAAGCCGGCGGACAGCATCAGGATGACGCTCGCGGCGCACATCGTCTTCATGTTCTTCATGCGACTTCCCCTTCCGCCGAGGATCCCTGCGCGGGCGGCGTTCGGCGTTCGTTCTTATGAAGCAGATAGTAAAGGACCGGCAGGATGAGGAGCGACAGGACCAGGCCGAAGAGCAGGCCGAAGCAGATGACCGAACCCAGCGGTCCCCACAGGGACGAGCCGCTGAGGACCATCGGCACGACGCCGACCGCCGCGGCCATGGCCGTCAGGAAGATCGGCCGCATCCGGCGCTTGCCGGCGGCGATGGCCGCCTCCTCGGGCGTGCAGCCCTGCGTCCGGCGCAGCTCGTCGGCGTATTGGACGTAGATGATGCCGTTCCTGACAACGATGCCGAACAGGGCGATGATCCCGACGAAGGCCGTGATGCTGAACGGATAGCCGGAGATCATGATGCCGAAGGCGGCCCCGAAAAGCGTCAGGGGCATGATGATCATGATCAGGAGCGATTTCTTGACGCTCCGGAACTCGAACATCAGGATGAGGAAGATGAGGACGACGGTCACGGCCAGGGAATAGAAGAACGGCGTGAAATACTCGATGCCGGCCGCATATTCGCCTCCGTATTCGATCCTCAGCCCAGCGGGGAGCTTCAGCCCGTCGATGAGCGGCTTGGCCTTCTTAATGACCTCCGAGGCGAAGACCTTCCTGTCGACCCCGGCCATAACGGTCAGGGTCCGCACCCCGTTGCGCCGAACTATATCGCCGTCGGTCCAGCCCGGCCGGAGGTCGGCCAGCTGGCGGAGCGGCACGGCCGAGCCGAGAAGGGGCGAGGTGATGTAGAGGTCCTCGAGGTCGGCCGGACCGGCGTGGTCCAGGCCCTCGAATTTCAGCCGGACCTGGAGCGGGTAATCGCCCTCCCAGACCCTGGCCACCGGCAGACCCTTGGTCCCGGTCATGAGCGAGTAGTTGAGCATGGCGTTGGGATAACCCAGCCGGTTGGCCTCATCCTTGTGGATATCGACCTCCACGCTCTGGACCGGCTGCCTGAAGTCGGTGCGGACCAGGGTCACTCCCCTGGCCGCCCTGAGTATCGCTTCTACCTTACCGGCGGTAGCCTTCAGTTCGCGAATGTCCTCGCCGCAGATGCGTACTTCAATTGGCTCGGTGAAGTAGGCCATATCCAACTGTTTCCATTTGACCTCGGCCCCCGGATAGCTCTCTGCGAATTTCCGGCTGTATTCATCGAGGATCATCATGGTTGACTTGTTGGAATCGGTCAGGACCACGAGCTGGCCTATGTCGCGCGATGGGAAGCGGGGGGCATAAAGGGTGTGGAAGCGAGGCGAGCTCGTCCCGACGAAGGAGGTAACCACCTTGACCCGGGGGTCCTTCATGAGCCGGCCCTCCAGGTCCTTCATCACGGCGTCGGTGGCCCCGAGGGAGCTCCCGGTCGAGAGGGTGACCTCGACCGCGAACTGGTTCCTCTCTATCTTGGGAAAGGGCTGGCTCGGAGATTTGGCCAGGATGATCAGGCCGACTGCGAAGGACAGAACGCCTATGGCGATGATCAGGGCCTTCTTGTGGAACACGGCCTCCACCAGGCGGTCGTAGCGCTTCTGCAGGCCTTCCAGGAAAGCCGTTCTCTTGCCGGCCTGGCCGTGCTTGACCCCCTGCTTGATGAAATGGAAGCACATGAGAGGGGTCAGGAGCGAGGCGGCCAGCAGCGACGCCGTCAAGGTTGTGATGACCGTCGGCGGCATGGAGCGGACGAAATCCCCGGCCATCCCTTTCAGGAATGAACTGAAGGGCAGGAAGCAGCTGATGATGATGATGGTGGCCGCGAAGACCGAGGGGAAGAGCTCCTTGACGCTCAGGGTGGCCGCCCGGCGGCGGTCGAAGCCTTGGTCGAGCTTCTCGACGTAATTGTCGATTATGACTATGGGGTCGTCGACGACCAGCCCCAGGACCACGATGAGCGTGGCCAGGGACACGGTCTGGAGGTCCAGGCCGAAGGCCCACAGCAGGCCCAGGCTCGAGAGGATGGTGACCGGGATGGTGGCCGCCGCGGCCAGGGCCACCCGGCCGGGCAGCAGGATGAGGGTCACGGCGATGACCGACAGAACGGCGATGAGGAACTCCCTCAGGAAGCCGCCGATGGACTTGGACACCGCGTCGGGTATGTTGGATATGACGTCGATCTTGACGTCGGGCGGCAGGGTCTTCTGGAAATCGGCGATGACCCGGCCGACATCCCGGCCGAATTCGACGATGTTGTTGCCGCTCAGCATCTCCAGAGAGACGACCAGGCATTTCTTGCCGTCCACCCGGACGTAGGACTGGGGCTCCTCATATTCCCGGACCACGCGGGCCACGTCCTTGAGACGGACGACCGTCCCCATGGGATCGGAATAGACGATCTGCTCGGCCAGATCGTTCTCGGACTTGTAGTTGGCCGGTATATGCACGGGCCGGACCAACTTCCCGTCATCGAGCTCGCCGGAGTAGCCGGTCGTGCTCTGGGGGACGATGGCCGCGGCCAGGGTCAGCGGCCGTATGCCGTAGCGGGCCAGCTTGGCGTTGTCGAGGTAGACGTTGATCTCTTCCTTCTGTTCCCCGTAGCGCTTGACCCTGGAGACGGAAGGGACCCGCCGGACCTCGTCCTCGAACATCTTGATGCAGTCCTCGAGCTCGCGGTAGGTCTTGCCGTCGGAGCGGACAGAGAGGAGCAGGGCCGAGGTGTTCCCGAAATCGTTGTCGGCCGTAAGCGACATGAGCCCCGAGGGAAGACCGGCCTTCAGCTCGTTCAGGCCGTGGCGGAGCTTGACCCAGAAGCCGTCGGGGTCCTTCTCCTTCTCCGCGACCTCGACGTAGATGATCATGACGTTCTCTCTGGAGATCGAATAGGTCTTGGAGCGTTTGACCGAGTTGTACTGGAAGAGATATTTCTCGACCTTGGCGGTGATCTCGGATTCGACCTGTTCCGAGGAGGCCCCGGGATAGACCCCGACGATCACCCCCTGCCTGATCTTGAATTCGGGGTATTCGTCCCTTGGCATCTTGACCAGGGCGATGATGCCGGCGGTGACAAGGATGAGTACCAGTATCACTATCGGCTGTTGATAACGCAGCAGGAAATCTATCAGTTGACGCTTTTTTTCGGCCATGGCGGTCCCCTCTTCGCGGGATTATCTCTCGACGACCCGGACGGCCGCCCCGTCGACAAGCTTGTGCTGGCCGGAGACGACGACCAGGTCGCCTTCTTTGAGTCCGTCGGTCACCCTTATCCCGTTCTGGAGCAGTTCGCCCAGCTTGATATAGCGGACGGAAGCCCGCGCACCGGCCTGGTCGAGGCAATAAACATAGTTGCGGCCGGTCTCATCGACCAGGACGGCCTGGTTGGGAAGGACCAGCCCGGAGCCCATATCCAGACCCTTGATCGAGGCCATGCAGACCATGCCGGGCTTGATGATCCGGTCGGGATTGGCCACGGCGATCCGTATCTTGTAGGAATGGGCCAGGGGGTCGGCCATGACGCCGATGTCCTCTATCCGGCCTTCGAACTCCTTCCGCCCCAGGGCCCCGATCCGGATCACGGCCCGGTCGCCCTTGTGGAGCAGGGCCACGTCGTTCTCAGGGACAGGAACGCGGGCATAGACCTTGTCTATCCGGACGATGGTTATCGAATCCAGGCTGGGCATGACCACCTGGCCGGGTTCGATCGACCGCTTGGCGACATAGCCCGAGGCGCTGGCCCGCAGGCGGCAGTCGGCCACGCTCTTCTCGGCGATCGACGCGGCCGCCCTGGCCTTCCGGAGGCCGGTCTCGACCTCGACATATTTGATCTCGGGGATGTTCCCGTTCTTGTACATCCTGGACAGGCGCTCGAAGGCGTCCTCGGCCTGCTTCTCGGCCGCCTTGGTCATCTCCAGGCCCTGCCGGTACGTCGCGTCGTCGATCTCGGCCAGGACCGCCCCCCTGGCGACGAAGTCCCCTTCGTTGACGTGGACCCGGGTCACGGTGCCGGTCACGGCGAAGCTCTGGGGCATGCTTTCCGACTCCATGATCGTTCCGCTGTAGGCGAATTCCCGGCCGGCCTCGGCCGGCGCGGCCTTGCGGACGACGACCTTGGCCGGGGCGGGGGCGGATGCCGCTTCGTGCGGCGAGCGGCAGGCGGAAAAAAGGATCAGGATAGCGAATCCTATCGAGCAAGCGTTCCTGGCATTCATGGGCTCTCCTTATTGAACGGCTGAACGGTTTTCGTATATTAGTCGAATATCGGCAAAAAAAATTATTAAAGTCCCTCGGACATCAGCCGGATGATCGGATCGATCAGGCTCTTATCGCGGCTGTCGAAGAACAGGTTGAACGCCAGGCTCTTGATAACCCCGCCGATGGCCTGCGTGGTGATCTTGAGATCCTCCATTTGGATGCTCCGGAACTCCCCTCTCTCGAGACCTGAACGGAGGATGGGCTCGACGACCTTTTCGTTCAGGACGATGAACTTGTCCCCGACGCGGTCGATGACGGCCCGGACGGATGCTAAGTCGCGCTCGAAGTTGAGAGGGGTCATGAGCTCCCGGATCTCCTGGAAGATCGTCAGGACGTAGGCCAACAGCTGCTCTTTGGCCGTTTTCTTCCCGGCGATCATCTCCCGGGCCAGGCCGATGATCCGATCAAGCTCATATTGGGCCATGGCCTCGAGGATGTCATCCTTGCTCTGGAAATAATAATAGAGGGTGCTTTTGCCTTTGCCGGCCTCGCGGGCGATGTCCTCCATGGTCGTCTTGGAAAGCCCCCACCGCCGGAAGACGGTTTCCGCCGCCCTGACGATATCCGCCCGAACAGGATCGTCTTTCGCCGATGTTTTCATACTATTGGACCATAATCGTTTTGTAGTCGAGATTCTACAGGGGGAGAGCCCGCTTGTCAAGTCCGTGGGCAACGGTGGCGCCCGTCTCAGGCCGGGGCCGCCGGAGCCGCTTCGCCCAGCAGTTTCTTGAACTCGGCCTCGTCGATCGTCTCGACCTCGAGCAGCCTCCTGGCGATCCGGTCGACGGTCGCCCGCTTCTCCCCGAGGAACTTCACCGCCCGGTCATAGCGCTGGGCTATGACGCGCGTGATCTCCTCGTCGACGTACTGCTGCGTCGAATCGGAATATTCGCGCTGGCTGGGGACGGACTCCTCGGGCATGAACAGCGGGCTCCTCTGCGAGGGCAGGACAACGTTGGCGAACTTGCCGCTCATGCCGTAATCGGTGATCATCTTCCGGGCGATGTCGGTCGCCCGGGTGATGTCGTTGGAGGCCCCGGTCGAGATCTCGTTGAAGAAAACCTGCTCCGAGGCCCGGCCGCCGAGCAGGACGTCGATCTTGCCCAGCAGCTCGTCCTCCGTCAGGAGGAACCGGTCCTCCGTCGGGAGCTGGATCGTGTACCCGAGGGCCCCGATGCCCCGGGGGATGATGGAGATCTTGTGGACGGGGTCGGCCCCCTTCGTGAAGGCCGCCACGACGGCGTGACCGGTCTCGTGGTAGGCGACGATGGTCCGCTCGCGGGGGTTGAGCAGGCGGTTCTTCTTCTCCAGGCCGGCGACCACCCGCTCGATGGCGTCGTCGAAGTCCTTGGGCAGGACCCTGTCCCGGCCGCCGCGGACGGCCAGGAGCGCCGCCTCGTTGACGATATTGGCCAGGTCGGCCCCGGTGAATCCCGGCGTGCCCCGGGCCACCGTCTCGAGGTCGACGGAGGGATCGAGCGTCACCTTCCGGGCATGGACCTTCAGGATGTCGACGCGCCCCTTCAGGTCGGGCCGGTCGACGAGGACCTGGCGGTCGAACCGGCCCGGCCGGAGAAGGGCCGGGTCGAGGATCTCCGGCCGGTTGGTGGCGGCCAGGATGATGACGCCGGCCCGGGCGTCGAAGCCGTCCATCTCGACCAAGAGCTGGTTCAGGGTCTGCTCCCGCTCGTCGTTGCCGCCCAGGGTGAAGCCCCGGCTCTTGCCGATGGCGTCGAGCTCGTCGATGAAGACGAGGCAGGGAGCCTTCTCGCGGGCCTGCTTGAACAGGTCCCGGACCCGGGCCGCGCCGACGCCGACGAACATCTCCACGAACTCGGCCCCGCTGATCCGGAAGAACGGCACCCTGGCTTCGCCGGCGACTGCCCGGGCCAGCAGGGTTTTGCCGGTGCCCGGCGGCCCGACGAGGAGAACGCCCTTGGGGATCGTGCCGCCGACGGCCTCGTACTTCTTCGGGTTCCTGAGGAAATCGACCACCTCGACGAGCTCGGCCTTGGCTTCATCGACGCCGGCGACGTCCTGGAACGTCACCCCCGTGTCGCCCTCGGCCACGAGCTTGGCCCGGTTCGCGCCGAAGGACATAACGCCCTGGCCGGGCTGGCCGATCTTCCTGCTCAGGTAGTTCCAGAAGGCGACCATCAGGACGATCGGCAGGACCCAGGACAGGATCGCGCCCAGCCAGGAAGTGCTCTGGGGGGCGACGGCATAGTACTCGAGGCCCTTCTTGTCCATGAGCGCGATGAGGTCCGGGTCGGCCGTGCGCACGGCCCGGTAGGTCTTCGGCTCCGGGGCCGGGCTCTTCGCGCCTGGCCGGGACTTGTCGTAGGCCTCGAGCTGGGCCCGGGTCATGGAGAAGCCGGTCACGTACTTATCGCCGAGCTCGACCCGGTTGATCTCGCCGGCCTGGATCCTGGCCTTGAAGTCGCTGTAGTCGATGGACTCGATCCGGGGCTTAAGGAGGATGGTGTTGATGACGAAGAGCGCGATCAGCATCAGCAGGAAATACCAGAGGGAGAAATTGAACTGTTTCCTGTCCAGGGGCTTGAAGAGCGGATCGTGCTTCTTGAGGCCCGGCTCCTTGCGGTCCTTGCCGTCTCCCGCTTTCAGGACTTCTTTTTCGCCGTTGTCCGTCGCCATGGTTTCTCCTCTTCCGATCCGTCGGACCCTGGCCCGGGCAGGCGCGTCCCCCCCCCCGGGCGGCTTGTCGAAGAAAGCATAGCCGGTCAGCCCGAAATTGGCAAGGGGGCCCGGCCCGCCTTGAGAAGAACAAAAAAAGGGGCTGTCCCCCGGATGAGGGACAGCCCCTGGGTGTTCGCGAGATCGATCAGCGCTTGCGGGCCGGCTTCTTCGCCTTGGCCGCTTTCGCCCTGGACGGCTTCGCGGCCTTCTTTGCGGCCGGCTTCGCCGCCGCCTTGGGGGCGTTGAGGATGGCCGCCCGGGCCGCCGCCAGCCGGGCGATGGGCACCCGGAAAGGCGAGCAGCTGACGTAATTCAGGCCGATCAGGTGGCAGAACTCGACCGACGAGGGCTCGCCGCCGTGCTCGCCGCAGATGCCGAGCTTGATGCCCGGCCGGGTCGCCCGGCCCTTGGCCGCGGCCATGCGCATGAGCTGGCCGACGCCGTCGCGGTCGAGGACCTCGAACGGGTCCTTGGCGTAGATGCCCATGTCGACGTAGGGGCGGAGGAAGCGGCCGGCGTCGTCGCGGCTGACGCCGAGCGTCGTCTGGGTCAGGTCGTTCGTGCCGAAGCTGAAGAACTCGGCCACGGCGGCGATCTCGTCGGCGGTGATGGCGCCGCGCGGGATCTCGATCATCGTCCCGACGAGGTAGTCGAACCTGGTCCCCTGTTCCTTCATGACCGCTTCGGCCGTGGCCCGGACGAGCTTCTCCTGGTTCCGGAGCTCCAGGACGTTGCCGACGAGCGGGATCATGACCTCTGGCAGCACGGGGATGCCCTTCTTCTTCGTGGCCGCGGCGGCCTCGAAGATGGCCCGGGCCTGCATCTCGGTGATCTCGGGATAGATGATGCCCAGGCGGCAGCCGCGGAAGCCGAGCATGGGATTGAACTCATGGAGGGAGTCGACGCGCTCCTTGACCTTCTCGAAGGTGATGCCCATCTGGGCCGCGACCTCGCGCTGCTCCTTCTCCTCGTGGGGCAGGAACTCGTGGAGGGGCGGATCGATCGTCCGGATGGTCACCGGCCGGCCGGCCATGACCTCGAAGATGCCGGCGAAATCCCGGCGCTGAAGGGGCAGCAGCTTGGCCAGGGCGGCCTTGCGCTGCTCGACGGTGTCGGCCAGGATCATCTCGCGCATCGGGCCGATCTTGCCGGCGCCGAAGAACATGTGCTCGGTCCGGCAGAGGCCGATGCCCTCGGCCCCGAAGGCGACCGCGTTGGCTGACTGGTCGGGCTGGTCGGCGTTGGTCCGGATCTTGAGGGTCCGGAACTTGTCGGCCCAGGCCATGACCTTGGCGAAGGTCTGGTAAACCGGGGCCTTGCTCGGGTCGAGCGTCTTCTCGATTAGCACCTGGAGGACCTCGGAGGGCTTGGTCTGGAGCTTGCCCTCGAGGACCTCGCCGGTCGTGCCGTCGATCGAGATCCAGTCGCCTTCCTTGACCGTCCGGCCGCGGACGGTCATGGTGTGGGCGCCGTAGTCGATGACCAGATCGCCGCAGCCGGCGACGCAGACGCGGCCCATCTGCCGGGCGACCAGGGCGGCATGGGAGGTCATGCCGCCGCGGGCGGTCAGGATGCCCTCGGCCGCGTTCATGCCCTTGATGTCCTCGGGCGAGGTCTCGATGCGGGTCAGGACGACCTTTTCGCCGCGCCCGGCCCAGGCTTCGGCGTCGACGGAGTTGAAGACGACGCGGCCGGTGGCCGCGCCCGGGCCGGCGTTCAGCCCCTTGGTCAGGAGCTTGCCGGCCTTGACGGCCGCGGCCTTCTCGGCCGGGTCGAAGACGGGCCGGAGGAGCTGGTTGAGCTGGTCCGGCTCGATCCGCGACAGGGCTTCCTTCTCGCTGATGAGCTTCTCGCCGACCATGTCGACGGCGATCCGGATGGCGGCGAAGGCCGTGCGCTTGCCGACGCGGCACTGGAGCATATAGAGCCTGCCCTGCTGGATGGTGAACTCGATGTCCATCATGTCGCCGTAGTGCTTCTCGAGGATGTGGCGGATCTTCTCGAGCTGGGCGTAGGCCCTGGGATCGTCGCTCTTCAGTTCGGAGATGGGCTTGGGCGTCCGGATGCCGGCCACGACGTCCTCGCCCTGAGCGTTCATGAGGTACTCGCCGTAGAAGACGTTCTCGCCGGTGGCGGCGTCGCGGGTGAAGGCGACCCCGGTGCCGGAGTCGCTGCCCATGTTGCCGAAGACCATGAGCTGGACGTTGACGGCCGTGCCCCAGGCCTCGGGTATGTCGTACATCTTGCGGTAGGCGATGGCCCGTTCGTTCATCCAGGAGCCGAAGACGGCCCCGATCGCGCCCCAGAGCTGCTTCTTCGGGTCCTCGGGGAATTCCTGGCCGGTCTTGTCCTTGATGGCCGCCTTGAACCGGGCCACCAGGTCCTTGAGATCGGCGGCCGTCAGCTCGGTGTCGCTCCGGATGCCGCGCTCGTGCTTCTTGGCCTCGATGATGGCCTCGAAGGGATCGATGTCGTCCTTGTGGACGGGCTTGAGGCCGAGGACGACGTCGCCGTACATCTGGACGAAGCGGCGATAGGAATCGTAGACGAAGCGCTCGTTGCCGGTCCTGGCCACCAGGGCGGCCGCCGTCTTGTCGCTGAGACCGAGGTTGAGGATGGTGTCCATCATCCCCGGCATGGAGGCCCGGGCCCCGGAGCGGACCGACACGAGGAGCGGGCTCTTGGGATCGCCGAAGGACTGGCCGACGGTCTTCTCGAGCTTTTTCAGGTTCTTTTCGACCTCGGCGCGGAGCGCTTCGGGGATGCGCTTCCGGTTCTTGTAGTAGAGCGCGCAGACCTCGGTCGAGATCGTGAATCCGGGCGGGACGGGCAGGCCGATCCCGGCCATCTCGGCCAGGTTGGCGCCCTTGCCGCCGAGGATGTCCTTCATCGCCATGTTGCCTTCGGCGGCGCCGCCGCCGAAGAAATACACAAACTTCTTAGCCATAGGTCATCTCCTGATATACAGAGTATTCATGAAAATATACACGCATTCAGACCCGAATTCAACCGCGCCTCCCCCCTTGGCAGCCCCTGGAATCATCCGCCGCGGGCCTCCCCGGACGGACCGTCCCCCCGCCTCTATTATCCCCTGGAATCGCTCTTTATCAAGACCCGCCCCTTCGCCTTTTCGAACAGCAGGCACAGCCCGAGATAGAGCATCCCCAGGTCTTCGACGATGACGCCCAGGCCGGCCTTGCGCTCGACGGCCCCGAAGCAGCCGCAATCGACGTCGAGGCCGCGGGCCATGGTCACGACCGTCAGGGCGATGAAAAAGACGAGGAGGGCCGAGATGACGAGGGCCGCGCCGCGCTTCCAGGCCCCCGCGGCAAGGAACGCCCCGGCCAGGATCTCCAGCCAGGGCAGGATGAGAGCAGCGGCGAAGGAGAGGGATTGACCCACGAGCTGATAATTCCGGATGTTCTGGGCGAAGGCGAGCGGCTCAAGGGCCTTGGCGGCGCCGGCGCAGACGAACAGGGCGCCGAGGACGATCCGGAAGACGAGAAGGACGGTCCTATTCCTGACCACCGCTCTTCTCCTCCGGCAGCCCGGCCCCGGTCCATTCCTCCCAGCCGCCGCCGAAGACGCGGATGTCGCGGAAGCCCGCGTCATGCAGGCGCCTGGCCAGGCTCAGGCTCGATCGGCAGTCGCCGCCCTCGCAGTAGACGAGACACGTCCGGTCCCGTGGGATCTCGAGGATGCCGGCCGGAAGGGCGCCCTTCGCCCCGGCCGCCGGCAGGTTCCGGGCCCCCGGGACATGGCCCCGTTCGAAGAAGCCGGCGGCCCGGGCGTCCAGGATGACGGCCTGCCCGGTCCGCCAGAGCTCCTCGGCCTCGGCCAGGGTGACCATCCGGATGCCGGGATATTCGGCGGCCGGGAAGAACGACTCCCGGAACTCCCCCCGGGCGAAGCGGCCGATGAGGGGGATATGGACGGCCGCCGCGACGGCGACGCTCAACCCGACCAGGACCGCGGCCTGCCGCAGCGTCCGCCGGGCCTCGCTCAAGTGGACCTCCGTCTCAGCCGTGGACCGCCCTGTACTTCTCGAGGGCCGCCTTGAAGACGCGGACGGCCTCGCGGAGCTCGGGCTCGTTGATGACGTAGGCCAGGCGGGCCTCGTCCGTGCCCTGGCTCGGTGTCGAGTAGAAGCCGGGCGCCGGGGCGATCATGACCGTCTTCCCGTCGAGCGAAAAGTCCGAGAGCAGCCAGACGGCGAAATGCTCGACGTCCTTGACCGGCAGGCGGATGATGACGTAGAAGGCCCCTTCCGGCTTGCGGATGACGACGCCGGGGATATCCTTGAGCCCGTCGTAAAGGACGTTGCGCCGGCGGTCGTACTCGGCCCGGATCCCGGCGAAATAGCTCATGGGCATGTTGTAGGCGGCCAGGGCGGCCATCTGCTCGATCGAGGGAGGGCAGAGCCGGGCCTGGGCGAACTTGAGGGCGCCCGCATAGATGTCCTTGTTGCGGGTGATGATCATGCCGATCCGGGCGCCGCAGCAGGAGAAGCGCTTGGAGATGCTGTCGACGACGATGGCCCGGTCCCTGATGTCCTCGTACTCGAGGATGCTCTTGTGCCGGAGGCCGTCGTAGATGAACTCCTTGTAGACCTCGTCGCCGACGAGGAAGAGGTCGTGCTTCCTGACCAGGGCGACGACGCGGTCGAGCTCCTCGGGCGTGTAGACGGTGCCGGTCGGGTTGTTCGGCGAGCAGAGGAGGATGGCCCTGGTCCGCGGGGTGATGCGGGCCTCGATGGCCTCGACCGCAGGCAGGCGGAAGCCGTTCTCGACCGACAGGGGCAGCGGGACGATCCGGAGGCCGGCGAAGGCCGCGTAGCCGTTGTAGTTCGTATAGTACGGCTCGGGGATGATGATCTCGTCGCCGACGTCGCCGATGACGGAGAAGGTGAAGTGGATGGCCTCCGATCCGCCGCAGGTGATGAGGACGTCGTCCGCCTCCAGCGGGATGCCGTAGTTCGCGAAATAGCCGGTGACGGCCTGCCGCAGCTCGAGGAAGCCCTGGGCCGGCCCGTAGGCCAGGACGGGTTGGTCCCAGCGATGGAAGGTCTCCAGGACCGGCCCCGGCATGGGAATGTCGGGGTCGCCGATGTTGAGGTGGAAGACCTTGATGCCTTTGGCCTTGGCCGCGTCGGCATAGGGTTTCAGCTTCCGGATCGGGGACGCCTGGATCTCGCGGCCGCGCTTCGACACGTTCATGGATGAATCCTCCTGGGGGTCCGGGCCCGGAATATTAAGCTTCATTATATGGAATTCGCCGCACCAACTCAACGGTCCGGCTAGATCGCGAACGCGACGATCAGCTTATAGGCCGTGTAGCGGAACTTCAGTTGGCCGAACGGGTCCCACATCCCGTCGAGCCCCTCCCGGGCGATGATGTCGGGCCGCCCGCCGATCTGCCGTCCGCCGAACGAGACGCCCAAGCCCACCGTGAACGAGTATCCTTTGAACGCGAATTCGCCTCCCGTGACGATGTGATGGATGTCCCAGTCGGTCAGCGAGAGGTTGGACGAGGTCCCGGGCTTCTTGGCCGAGGCGTCGGTCGTGAAGCTGGCATAGCCCTTGAAGCGGGCGGAATAGAACCACTCCATGCCCGTGCCCCAGTTCAGCACGGCCCCGAGCTCCTGGGTGACATCGGTCGAGAACGTCTCGCCGGTCGTCTGAGAGACGAACTCGGGCGAGTCGATGACGGCGTACGGCCGGACGCGGGCGAACCACTCCATGCTCCAATAAGCCCGGACCTTCTGGATCTTGAAGGTCATCCCGGCCGCGACGGACAGGGGCGTCCGGTAGACCGCCGGCAGGCGGTCGCGATAAGCGGCGGCCAGGAAATCGTCGGCGGCGCCGTCGCCGTCGAGGTCCAGGCCGGCCACGCTCGAATTGACGCCGGTCGCGCCCTGCCCGCCGATGGCCGCGCTGGGCGTAGTCAGGGTCAGCCCCAGCGTGAGCCTCCTGAAGTCGGCGGCCAGGCCGATCTTCCACAGGGCCCGGAAATGGATATACCGGTACTGCCGGGCCCCGACGGCCATGGCCAGGCGCTTGTCCGGGCTCAGCGCCTCGACCAGCTCCTGGGTCATGGCCCGCTGGTTGCGGTAGGCGATGTACTGGGTGACGCCGACGCCGATGTGAGGCGATATCTTGTAGGACCAGGTCAGGCCGAACCAGCTCTCGGACACCTTCTCGTCGAGCCGGAACTGGGAGACATAATCCTCCGGGCCGGGGATGTCCGGGAGGACGTCCCGGAAGCCCGTTGCCGAGGTCGAAACCCCGAGCTTGACCGATTGCCGGGTCAGGTAGGAGTAGCCGAACCAGTGCTTCCGCAGGCCGCGGATGCGGATGGTGCCGGCCAGGAGCGAGGGCGCGGGGCCCGGATTGAACGTATATTGGGACACGCTCGCCGCCCCTGCCCCGACCAGGGTCACCCGCGGATACTGAAAGACCTTGGCGGCCATGAGGGTCTGCGGCTTCTCCAGGAGGCTCATGCCGCCCGGATTGTAGTAGGTCCCGGACAGGTCGAGGACGCTGCCGATGACCGCCCCGCCGAGCAGGGTCGCCCGCGAGCCGTATTGATGGGTCCAATAATGGGAGTCCTGGGCCGCGGCCGGCCAGGCCAGGCCAAGCAGGAAAACGACGGCCGGCCAGGGGGCCCAAATGGTTCTCATCGTCCCCAGTTTATATGATTTTCCTTCGTTCCTCGTCAAGCCCGGCGGGCGGGGAACATTCCGATTGCCAAGCCGGGACCACTTCTGATATTTTACCGGGCGGAAAGAGCTCCGGAAAGCCCATGACGATCGAGAGAGACGCCCGCCTCCGCGAGGTCCAGAGCTGGGGGAGTTTCTTCCGGTTCGGGATCGACGCTCCGGCCGTGGGGAAGGACGCCCGGCCGGGCCAGTTCGTCATGGTCAAGGTTTCCGACGGGACGGCCCCCCTGCTCCGCCGGCCGCTCGGCATCCACGACGCGGACGCCGGCGGCTTCGATCTCTTCTTCAGCATCGTCGGCCGGGGCACCGAGGCCCTGTCGCGCAAGGCCCCGGGCGACCGCCTCGACGTCATCGGCGCGCTCGGAAAGGGGTTCACGATGCCGGCCCCGGCCGAAGGGAAGACGGCCTATCTCGTCGGCGGCGGCCGGGGCATCGCCCCGCTCTACTTCCTGGCCCGCGAGCTGGCCCGGGCCGGGGCCCGGCCGATCGTCTTCTACGGCGGGCGGACGCGGGACGAGATACCCATCCGGGACCGGTTCGAGCGGGCCGGGATCGAGGTCCGATGCTCGACCGACGACGGCAGCTTCGGCTTCGCCGGCTTCGTGACCGCGCTCGTCGACCAGGAGCTGATCAAGTCCAGGCCCGCCAAGGTCTACGCCTGCGGCCCGGACCGGATGATGAAGGCCCTGGCCGGCATCACGGCCCGGCACGCCGTCCCGGCCGAGTTTTCGCTCGAGTCGATCATGGGCTGCGGCATCGGCGCCTGCTGGGGCTGCGTCCAGCGGATCCGGAACGAGAGCGGCGACGGCTGGGTCAAGATCTGCGAGGAAGGCCCGGTCTTCCCCGGGGAGCGCATCCTATGGCCGTGACGACAAGGCCGGTCGACCTGACCGCGGACCTGGGCTTCCTCCGGCTCCGCAATCCCGTCCTGACGGCCAGCGGCACGTTCGGCTACGGCCTCGAGTTCGAGCCCTACCTGGACCTGGCCAAGCTCGGCGGCATCGTCGTCAAGGGGCTCTACTATCATCCCCGGGAGGGCAACCCCCCGCCGCGCCTGGTCGAGACGCCGAGCGGCCTCATCAACGCCATCGGCCTCCAGGGCGTCGGCGTCGAGGCCTTCGCCGCCAAGGTCCTGCCCAGGCTGAGGGCGATCGACACGGCCGTCATCGTCAACGTCTGCGGCGCGGACGACGACGAGTACGCCGCGGTCGTCGAGTTCCTGGACGCGCAAGAAGGCATCGCCGCCTACGAGCTGAACATCTCCTGCCCCAACGTCAAGAAGGAAGGGGCCTGCCCGGCCCTCGCCCCGGAGCCGACCTTCGAGCTCGTGAAGCTGGTCAAGTCGGTGAGCCGGCGCCCCCTCATCACCAAGCTTTCGCCCAACGTCACCTCGATCATCGAGATCGCCCAGGCGGCCGCGGAGGCCGGGACGGACGCGGTGGCCCTGGTCAACACGTTCCTGGCCATGGCCATCGACCTCGAGACGCGCCGGCCCAGGCTCGGCAACGTCTACGGCGGGCTGAGCGGGCCGGCCATCAAGCCCATCGCCCTGCGCATGGTCCACCAGGTCGCGTCGCGGCTCACGGTGCCGGTCATCGGCCTGGGCGGCATCATGACCGGCGCGGACGCCCTGGAGTTCCTCGTCGCCGGGGCGGCCGCCGTCGAGGTCGGGACGGCGAGCTTCGTCGATCCGGACGCCGCCGCGCGGATCATCGGCGAGATCGTGAGCTGGTGCGAGGCCCACGGCGTCGCGGCCGTCCGCGACCTGGTCGGGACGCTGGCCGTTCCGTAAGCCCGAAGAAAGGACGCCCTTATGGCCCTCTCCAACGCGGACCGCATCATCATCGCCCTCGACGTCCAGACCAGGGAAGAGGGCAGCGCCCTGGTCGGGCGCCTCCGGGACGCCCGGACCTTCAAGGTCGGGCTGGAGCTGTTCACCGCCGAGGGGCCGGCCCTGTTCCGCAAGCTCAAGGTCCTGCGCAAGGACATCTTCCTCGACCTCAAGCTGCACGACATCCCCAACACCGTGTCCGGGGCCGTCCGTTCGGCCCTGAAGCACGGCGTCCAGATGATGACCCTCCACGCCTCGGGCGGCCGGGAGATGATGGCCAGGGCGGCCGAAACGGCCCGGGCCGCGGCCGAAGCGGCCAAGGGCCCCAAGCCCCTTCTCCTCGGGGTCACGGTCCTGACCAGCCTCAAGGGCGCGGATCTGGAGGAGGTCGGGCAGGGGGCCGATGTGGCCTCCCAGGTCGTGCGCCTGGCCGGACTGGCCAAGGCCTCGGGCCTGGACGGCGTCGTCTGTTCCCCCCAGGAGATCGAGGTCCTGCGCCGGGAGTACGGGCGCGACTTGGTCATCGTCACGCCGGGCATCCGGCCCGTCTGGGCGGCCGCCCAGGACCAGAAGAGGATCATGACCCCGGCCGACGCCGTGGCCAGGGGAGCGGATTATCTCGTCATCGGGCGGCCCATCACCGGGGCGCCCTCGCCGAACGAGGCCTTCCTCCGGATCGTCGAGGAGCTAGATCAGAGCCGGCCGTAGCGGACCGCGAAGATCCCCTTGACGATCAGGTTGAAGACGATCGACAAGGCCAGGACCACGAGGACGCTCACGATCATGTAGCCCGGGATCTTGTCCTTGGGCGTCTCCATCATCGGCGTCTCGAATCCCAGGTAGAGCAGGTACAGGCCGTACAGGCTGGCCACGAGGCCCAGGGCCCACAGGCCGGGGACGATGAACAGGACCCCGGCCACCCAGCCGGGCGTCATGCTGTAGGCGGCCAGCTTCAGGGCGGCGGTCATGTTCTTGGGCGAGGAGAAGGTCGGGGCCAGCTCGTCGATGATCAGGGCGAACAGATAGACCGTGACGAGCGCCAGGACATAGGAGACGACGGCGTAGCCGAGGGCCCGGCCGATCGGCCAGCGGAAGACCCCGACGAGAGGCAAGCGCTTGCCCACGAGCACGTTGCCGAGGAACTGGAAAGCCGGCGGGATGGCGGCCAGGACCATGATGTAGGACGGGAACAGGCCGGCCGGGGTGGCCGGCTCAGCCTTGATCCTGACCCATTCCTCCCGTGGTTTCAGAAGAATGGACTGGACCCTCTGGATGATATCCATGTCACCCTCCTGCCTTAAGGTGGCCCAATGATAAACCAGGGCCGGGGGAGTGTCAACGCGGCCGCTGCGGGGGCGGCGGGAAGAAAGAGAAGAAAGAGTGGAGGCGCGGGTCGGACTCGAACCGACGGATAGAGGTTTTGCAGACCTCTCCCTTAGCCACTTGGGTACCGCGCCAGGTTCTTCATTGATCGAGCGGATCGTTGGAGCGGGCGATGGGACTTGAACCCACGACCTTCTGCATGGCAAGCAGACGTTCTACCACTGAACTACGCCCGCCCGCTCACCCCTCTTCCGAGGGACAGCAGGCCTTAAACTAGCAGAATCGCCGGAGGCTGTCAACCGAAAGAAGGGGGGCGCGGATCGAAGGTCCATGCCCCCCTGGAAAACAAGGTCAATGAGCGGTGCTGATCTGGACCTCGGCGCCGATGTCGACGGCGTCGCGGGCCCCGAGAATCTTGATGGTCGAGGTCGCGCCGCGGACGTCGATGATGATGGCGCTGGCGAAGGCCTCCCTGGGCAGATTGGGCTTGGCCTGGTGGAAGACGTTGAGCTGGTCGCCGATCTGGACACAGTGCTGGCGGCCCAGGTCGACCAGGGCCCATTGGCCCGTGCCGGAGATGTGGAAGTCGTTCTCGATGTAGATGACGCGGCCCCGCTTGCTGGCGTTGGGGTCCATGTCGCGGTAGCCGAGGTCCCGGCCGATCTGGCCGGCCTCTTCCTCGAAGGGAATGAGATAGTCGCCTATTAGGATCCGGCCGCAACCCTTCTCGACCTTGGCCGTGGCCATGCGGTCCTCGAGCCGGACGACGCGGGCCCGGCCGTGGCGCTCCATGACCGTCCCGAGCTTGCCCACCTTGGCCCGCGGCCCGACCGTCAGGAAGAGCTGGCCGATCTCCAGCCCGTCGGCCGCGCCCTTGTCCAGGTAGATGACGTCGCCGTCCTCGAAGATGCTCTTCTCGTTCATCCGCTCCGCCCCGATGATCCGGATGTCGGGCAGGAGCTTGCCGGCCTCGTACATATAGAACGAGCAGTTGAGGTCGGACTCGTTGATCAGCTGGTAGTTCTCTTCGAAGATCTTCGGCTTCTGGATCATCGTCTCCTGCGTGTCCTGGGCGAAAGGCCGGCCCGGGACGATGAGAGCCAGACCGACGAGGGCGATGCCAACGTAGACCGCCGATTTTCTGCTCATGGTCTCACCTCTTGGCCGATGGAGTTCCACCGGGCGTTATTATACGGAGCGCCTCTCTCGACTGTCAACATTCCGTCGGCACCCGCTCCCGATGGACAAGCCACCATGATTCGAATAGAATGAATCAAATCATAATGTTAGTCGCTCCGAGGACACGAATGTCCAAAAAAATCACCGTCGGCCTGATCTTCGGGGGGCGCTCGGCCGAACACGAGGTTTCCCTGGTCTCGGCGTCCGCCGTCCATAAAAACCTGCCCCGGGACAAGTTCGACGTCCGCTCGATCTACATCACCCGGGGGGGCCGGTGGAAGGCGGTCGAGGCCCCGTCGGCCGGCCCCGGGGACCTCGAGGCGGGGCCGGACTTCTCCTTCCTGCCGTGGGAGTCCGCCCCGGCCGCGGACCGGCCGTTCGCCGACATCTATTTCCCGGTCCTCCACGGGCCCTTCGGCGAGGACGGGACGATCCAGGGCCTGCTCGAGCTGGCCGGAGTCCCCTATGTCGGGGCCGGGGTCACGGGCTCGGCCGTGGGCATGGACAAATCCGTGTCCAAATCGGTCCTCCGCGACCACGGCCTCCCGGTCGTGCCCTGCGCGACCGTCCGGGAGATCGACTGGGGCCGGGACCGCGCGGCCAGCCTGCGCCGCGTCCGCCGGGCCCTGCCGCTGCCCGTCTTTGTCAAGCCCTCCAACCTGGGCTCGAGCGTCGGCATCACCAAGGTCATGGAGGCGGCCGGGCTCGCGGCCGCCCTGGACACGGCCTTCCGCTACGATGCGACGGCCCTGGTCGAGAAAGGCGTCGCCGGCCGCGAGCTCGAGCTGAGCGTCCTCGGCAACGACGAGCCTGAGGCCTCGCTCCCCGGCGAGATCATCCCCCACAACGAGTTCTACGACTACGCCGACAAGTACCTCGAGGGCAAGACCGGATTCGTCATCCCGGCGAAGCTCGGGGCGAAGACAACGGCCAGGGTCCAGGCGCTGGGCATCGCCGCCTTCAAGGCACTGGCCGCCTCGGGCCTGGCCCGGGTCGACTTCTTCCTGGAGAGGGGCACCGGCCGTCTCTACGTCAACGAGATCAACACCATCCCCGGCTTCACCGAGATCAGCATGTACCCCAAGCTCTGGGCCGCCTCGGGCCTGCCCTTCCCCCGGCTGCTCGAGCGGCTCGTGGCGCTCGGCTTCGAGCGCCACGCGAGCCGCAAGGCCTGCCTCGAAAGGGACCGCTGATGCGGATCCTGGGGATCGATTACGGCGACCGGCACATCGGCCTGGCCCTGAGCGATCCGCTCCTGATCACCGCGCAGCCGCTCGGCGCCTACACGCCCAGCGGCCGCGCGAGCGTCGACGGGCAGTACTTCCGGGACCTCGTGGCCCGGCACGACGTCGGCGAGATCGTCCTGGGCAACCCCCTGCGCATGGACGGCAGCTCCGGGACAAGGGCCGAGAAAACGAGGTCGTTCGCGGCCTGGCTGGAGAAGACCGTCGGCAGGCCGGTGACGCTCCTGGACGAGCGCCTGACGACGCGCCAGGCCCTCAAGACCCTCGACGACGAGAAGCTCCGCGGCCGGAAGAAGAAGGAGTGGGAGGACCAGATCGCCGCGGTCATCATCCTCTCGACCTATCTCGAGAGGAAGCGCGGAACGGACGATGTTCCTGAAGGCCGTTAGGGGCGTCCTCCTCGCCGCCCTCCTGCTGCTGCCCGCTTTCGCCGGCTGGCTCGTCCGGGCCCTCGACGAGCCCGCGGCCGTGTCGGCCGGAAGCGCCGGGATCGCCTTCGAGATCGAGAAAGGCTGGACGGCCCGGACCATCATCGAACGCCTGGAGGGCCAGGGCATCGTCCGCGGGGCCCTGCCGCTCCGGCTGGCCTGCCGGCTCTTCTATCCCGGCCAGCGCTTCAAGGCGGGCGAATATCTTTTCACCCCGCCACTCGCGGCCAGGGACGCGCTCTTCCTCGTCTTCAGCGGCCGCGTCCATCTCGTCTCCGTCACCATCCCGGAAGGGTTGACCGGCGACGAGATGGCCGGTCTCTTCCGGCCGGGCGACGGCGGGAGCGCGGCCGCCTTCCGCGCCGCCCTCCGCGAAACCTCCCTGATCGCCGACCTTGACCCCGCGGCCGGGGACCTCGAAGGCTATCTCTTTCCCGAGACCTACAATCTGCCCCGGAAGGCCCCGGGATCGGATCTCGTCGCCGCCATGGTCGCCGGGTTCCACCGCGTCTTCGACGAAAGCCGCCGGCGGCGGGCCGCCGAGCTCGGGATGAGCGTCCGCGACGTGGTGACGCTGGCCTCGCTCATCGAGGAGGAGACCGCCTTGCCCGGAGAGCGCCCTCTCGTCTCGGCCGTCTTCCACAACCGGCTGCGGATCGGGATGAAGCTCGACTGCGATCCGACGGTCGCCTACGCCCTCAAGCGCGAGGGCCGCTACACCGGACGGCTGCTCCAGCGCGACCTCAAGGTCGATTCGCCGTACAACACCTACCTCCATGCCGGCCTGCCGCCGGGCCCTATCTCGAACCCCGGCCTGTCGAGCCTCGACGCCGCTCTCCATCCCGCCGCCGGGGACTTCCTGTACTTCGTCGCCAAGGGCGACGGCGGCCACCGTTTCAGCCGGACCCTGGGCCAGCATCTGGACGCCGTGAGAGAATATCGGGAATTGAAAAATCGTTGAAATTTGATATATTAATGGTTCATTCCGCATAACCGGAGTCTTGAGCGAGGTACGACAGGAAGCTGTAAAAGTCTTTTACAGGCCGAGTCTTATCCTCCCCCAATGACCGAGAGCAACCACCCCTGAGATTGGCATGACAATTGCTCTCTAGGGAAGCGGAAGTGAAGCAGATGTCAACTTCAGGAGGAAAAATGAGAGCTTCCAGAACGATCGCGGCCGCGCTCGCGCTCTTCGTCATCGCCGGTCTTCTCGCCGTGTCCGTGCAGGCGGCGCCCGGACCCCAGAAAGGCAAGCCAGCAGAGCCGAAGCCCCAGAAGGCTTCGATGCCCAAAGAGATCGCTGCGGTGATCCAGGAAGGACTGGGGACCAGGCAGGGGCGTCAGGACATTCCCTTCAGCTTCTTCAAGACGCTGATCCTCCCGGCCCAGCAGGACAATCTCTACCCGGTCTGGTTCTTCAGGATCAAGAACGCCGACCTCGGCTACGCGCCCTCGGCCTCCGGATCGGGCGAGATGGAAGCCACGGTCAACGCCTACTTCCAGTTCTTCGAGCCGGACGCCGCCGGCGCGCTCAAGCCGAAATTCGGCGGCAAGGCCCAGGCCGTGGTGACGGCCCCCGGAGCCGGCTTCGACGCGCAGAAGGAGGACTGGTACTCCTTCGCCATGGGCCTGCCCCACGGCCAGTACACGCTGGCCTTCGTCCTGGCCTCGGCGGACATGAAGAAGCTCAGCGTCGCCTACAGCGATATCACCCTGCCCGGGACCGACGCCATCGCTTCGGCCCTGCTGCCCTCTGAGCCGATCGTCGTCGTCTCCATGGACCGGATCGATCCCGACCAGCGGCCGACCATCCACCGCGGCTGCTTCACCTGGGGCGGCATCAAGGTCGTCGCCAACGCGGACGCCGAGATCGCCTCCGGCGATAACCTCGAGATCCTCTCCTTCGTCATCGGCGCCGCCGTCAAGGATCCGGCCGCCCAACAGCCCCTGTTCGACATCGAGGTCAACTTCGAGGTCCAGGGCCAGGACGGCAAGCCGGCCATCAAGTGGGCGCCCCAGTCCTACGAGATCTACCTGGTCAACCAGCCGCTGCCCCTGTTCCAGACCCTCCAGACGATGGACGAGAAGGGCACCGTGACCAAGACCGACAAGAAGCCGCTGCCGGCGGGGAAGTACGTCCTCGCGGTCAACGTCCTCGACAAGGTGACGGGCAAGAAGGGCGAGACCAAGATGACCTTCACGGTCAAGTAAGTCCCGCCGTTACAGGATAGGATCGACAAGGACCGCCCCGCCCGGGGCGGTCCTTTTTTTATTCCTGTTTCTTCAGGTATTCGAGCAGCTGCCTGGCGATGCCGGCCTTCTCATGGGCCGGGGCCAGAGCCAGGAACTTCTCCAGGCTGGCCTTGGCCTCGGGCACCTTGTTCTGGCCGATCTGGATGGTCGCCATCTGGTAATAGGCGTCGGCATAATCCGGTTTAAGGCTGACCGCCTTCTCGAAGCAGGGCAGCGCGCCGGCCGAATCGCCGACGTTGACCAGGCAGACGCCGAGGTTGTACTGGGCGTCGGGGTCGTCGGGGCTCAGGGAAACGGACTTCTCGTAGAACGGCTTGGCCTCGGCGAACCCGCCGGCCTTGGCCAGGGCCTCGCCGGCCTCCTTGTTGGCGCTGTAGCTCTCGGGGTTGAGCTCGACCGCCTTGCGGAACGCGGCCAGGGCCTCGCCGGCCTTGCCGCTCTTCTTGAGGGCCAGGCCGAGGTTGAGGTGGTAGCCCCAGTTGGCCGGGGCCTGGGCGATGGCCTCGTTGTAGGCGGCCGCGGCCTGCTCGAACTTCTGTTCGGCATAAAGTTTGTTGCCGTTGAGGAAGGCCTTGTCCGCCGCGGACAGGCTCCGCTCGGCGGCGGCCTCGACGGACATGAGCGTGATCTCGACGCCCTCGTCGCCGGCGACCCCGATGTGGATCTCCTTCGAGCCGGGGGCGAAGCCGGCCTTCTTGACGGTGAGCATGAAGTATCCGGGCATCACGCCGATCTGGACGAAGCGTCCGTCCTTGTCGGTCTTGAGGTCATAGCGGAGGGTGGCCGATTTCTGCGAGACGATGGACACGTCGGCCTTCTCGACCGGCTGGCCGGCCTTGTCGAGGACCCGGCCGCTGATCTTGCCCTGGAACTGGGGCCAGGCGGACAGGGCGAGCAGCAGGACCATCGCGGCCAGGGCGGCGGCTCTTCGGGACATCATGAGGAACTCCTATCGTTGGCCGATGCGTTTTTTCGCCTCCTCCTCCAGGGCCCGGACGGCCGGCTGGTCGGGAAGGAGGGTCAGGGATCGCTGGATGAGGGGCAGCGCTCTTTCCGGCCGGCCCAGGGCCATGTGGCACTCGGCGGCCAGGTTGAGGACGGGGACTTCGGTGGCCTCGGCCATGAGCTTGTCGAGGATGGCCAGGGCGGCGTTCCAGTCCTTCAGGCCGGCCTGGTCGAGGGCCATGACCTTGGCCGCCTCGCGGTCGCCCGTGCGCTCCCGGACGGCCGTCGCCTCGGTCAGCGATTCGCCGTAGAGGCCCAGGCCGTAGAGGGACTTGGCCAGGAGCAGGCGCGAATCGGCGTCGTCCCGGATCTGGAGGGCCCGCCGGAGGATGTCCCGGGACCGGGCGTAGTCGCCCTTCAGAAAATACTGGGAGCCCAGGACCTTGAGGTGCTCGAGGCCCGGGAAGGGACCGTGCAGACGGGCGTAGGGCCAGGGGGCCGCGTTCAGGGGCTGGGCCAGGACGATGAAGTTCTCGCTCTTCGTCAGCAGCCGCCGCCCGTCGGGCGCGACGAGCGACACGTCGGCCCGGAAATAGCCCGGCTTGACGTCCTTCAACGGCGCCTCGCCGGCGACCAGGAGGGCGGCCGGGTCGGCGGGGTCGGGCGCGACCTCGGTCAGCGGGAAGGTCGCGGCGATCTCGTTCCGGTCGAGCGAGAAGAGGTCGAGGACGAACGAAGGCGAAGCGCCCCGGACCAGGCCGGCGACATTGCGGGCCTGGACGAACGCGCCCAGGTTCGCCGCGGCTGGGAATTCGCGGCGGGCCCCGACGATGTACTGCTGCCCGCCGAAGACGAAGGCCTTGAGGTTCTTCTTCTGCGCCTCGGGGACGGCGCCGCGGCCGTAGAAGAGGAGCGGCGCCGTCAGGCCGGCCTGCCCGGCGTCGCCGGCGGGGACGTCGACCGGGGTCTCGAAGGAGGTGAAATCCCGGGTCGTCTTGTTCTTCAGCAGGAACAGGGCCCGGTATTCGCCGGGGGCGACGGCCAGGAGGTCCTGGAACGCGAAGCGCTGGCGCTGGTGCGCTTCGTACTGGGCCGCGTCGAGCCGGAGCGGGATCTCCTCTGTCCTCTCGAAGACGGTCCGCCCCCGGCCGTCCTCAAGCCGCAGGATGAGCTCGTAGCTGGCGTAGATGGACGGGCCCTGAGAGCTGAAGTTCATCTTGTCCGGCTCGATCGACCAGTGCAGGAACGGCTGGCCGCCCTCCCGGAAGACCCGGACGTCGAAGGCGCTCGGGATGAAGCGGTCGGAGTAATCGGTCTCGACGTAATCCTTGAACGCCAGGTAGGAGCGGGCGTAGCTGTCCGGATATTTTTTCTCCGGGAGGTTGCGGATGGCGGCGATGATGGCGTCGGACGAAAGCGACGAGAGGCCGGCCGGCGTCTCGCCCGGCACGTAGCTCTGGGAGGCCCGGGCCAGCTCGCCGTTGATGTCCTTGATCGCGGCCAGGGCGGTGCGCCGGTTCAGGGCGACGCCGTTGCCGAGCGCCGGGACGGTCAGCTTTTCCGGCCCGTCAACGCTCGGGGAATACAGCCGGAAATCGCCGATGCCCTCGGGACGGTAGAAGATGAGGTAGAAGTAGCTCGGCAGCCCGTACTGCTCTTCGCCCTGGTAGAACCACAGCTCGAGCGGCCAGAGCTGGGATTGGGTCTCGAACGAGGTCCGCTCGCGCGGCTTGCCCAGCAGGACGTAGAAGAAGCCCCGGTCGGTCTGGCTGCCGCGCTTGGGCGAGGTCCGGCCGAAGTTCTGGTCGGCATAGCGGATCCGCCCCTCGTATTCCTTCCGGAACTCGTTCTCCTCGGTATCGGGCAGGGGGTCGCGCGATTTCCAGAAGAAGCGGACGAACTTGGCCCGGTCGTCGTTGGTCTGGAGCCTGGTGAAGACGGCCCGCTCGGCCCTGGTGATGATCGGAGAGACGTCCTCGAGCCAAGCGGCCAGTTCGGGCGTCATCTTCTCCGCGGCGGCCTGAGGCCCGCCGGCCAGGACGCTTCCCGCCGCCAGGAGGGCCGCCAGGGCCAGGCCGAGCCGGATCTTTTGGGTCTTCAAAAGGCGCTTCCCTTTTTTGAGGAACTACGATAGCACACGGTCCGGACGTTGACAAATGCCAGTTCGGCGCGGCGGGGGAGAAATGGCCCTTGCCAAAGCGCCCCGGGATGTCTATGATAGTTACGAAGAGGGTCGGGTTTCTTTCGGAAGGGCAGTCTTTTTCGCGTCCGGGAGCCGTCGTTCCCGTCGGCCTGAGCTCGAAGGAGCGGCCTGCCCCGCCGCACGGCCGGAACGCGGCCGGAAGGGAGGTGCTTCGAAGGAACGCCCAGATCCCATCGCCCCCTCGACCGAAGGCAAAATCCCGAGAACGATGAAAGGAGGTATCCCTTGAAGAGATCATTGTTCGTCCTGACGATTTGCCTTCTCCTCGTCCCCCTGTCCTTCTCCCAGTCCCGGGAGACCGGCGCCATCCGGGGCGTCGTGACCGACGACCAGGGCGACCCGATGCCCGGCGTCAGCGTGACGCTTTCGAGCCCGAGCCTCATGGGCCTGCGGACCTTCATCACCGACGCCAGGGGCGAGTACCGCTTCCCGGCCCTGCCGCCCGGCGAATACAAGGTCCAGTTCGAGCTCCAGGGCTTCAACCCGATCGTCCGCGAGTCCATCCGGCTCACGACCACGACCACGCTGACGGTGGACGTTCAGATGAAGGCCGCGGCGGTCGCCGAGGAGGTCACGGTCGTGGCCAAGGTCCCGACCGTGGACGTCAAGTCCACGGAAACGGCCTCGGTCACCCTGTCCGACGAGATCCTGCGCAACGTCCCCAACAACCAGTTCACCGCGGAGATCGTCAACATGGCCCCCGGCGTCACCAACAACGTCGCCTACGGCGGGTCGGAGAACACCGGCATCGCCTACTCCATGGACGGCGTCAACGTCGCCGACCCCGAGGCCGGCTCGGCCTGGGTCTTCTCGGACTACAACATCATCGAGGAGGCCAAGGTCATGGGCATCGGCCTGCCGGCCGAATACGGGAATTTCACCGGGGTCATCTTCAACCTGGTGACCAAGTCCGGCGGCAACTCCTTGTCCGGCCATTTCGAATTCGACTTCCAGGGCTACCAGGCGGACTCGAGCTTCTGGCAGGCCAATAACAACCAGGCCTACCTCGCCGACTTCCCCGGTCTGACCTCGCCGAGCTCGAAGCTCCTGGACGTCAACGCCCACGTCGGCGGGCCGATCGTCAAGGACAAGCTCTGGTTCTACATCGGCGGCCAGTTCTACCGGACCATGGAACGGCCGGCCGGCTTCCCCGACGACGTCGACTACAAGCAGCCGCGGCTTTTCGTCAAGCTGAGCGCGCAGCCGTCGCCGTCGCTGAACGTGAGCCTGGCCTTCCAGAGGACCAAGTATCAGGGCACGAACCGCGACGCCGCCGACTGGGTCCTGCCCGAGGCCACCGTCACCCAGGATTCCCCGGACTGGCTCATCGGCCTGACCCTGACCAAGATCCTCAGCGCCAGGACCTTCTTCGACCTCAAGACCAACTACTTCGAGGGCCGCTATTACCTCGATCCCACGCCGGGCACCACGGCCGTTTCCCATTATTCCCTCAACGACGACCGGCTGTCGGGCAGCTCCGGCTACTATTACTGGGCGGACCGGGCCCGCTTCGGCACCAACGCCAGCCTGACGCATTACGTGGAGGACTTCCTGGCCGGGTCCCACGAGTTCAAGTTCGGCGCCGAGTTCGAGCGCTCCATGGCCCGGAGCCGCTACGGCTATACCGGCAGCGGCGGCGAGCTGGGGGACAACGTCAAGTACACCGACTACGTCGGCTACGCCTACAACCTCTCCGGCCAGCTAGCCTACTTCACCGGCCCCTATCTGGCCTATCAGTACGCCGGCTACGACGTGAACACGCGCTACACCCGGCTGGAGGTCTTCGCCCAGGATTCCTGGCAGGTCACGAAGCGGCTGAACATCAGCCTCGGCCTTCGCTTCAGCCAGAACTGGGGCGACGTCAAGGGCGTTTCCGGCGTCGTCTACAACACCCACCGCCTGGCGCCGCGCCTGGGGTTCACCTTCGACGTTCTGGGCGACAAGACCACCATCCTCAAGGCCCACTACGGCCAGTTCACCGAGGCCATGCTGACGTCCTACCACGACCGGATGAACCCCGTCGCCAACTTCAGCCACAAGATCGGCTACATGTACGATCCCCTGACCGCGTCCTGGGACCTCTGGTACGACATCCCGCACGATCCCTACACCATGGACCCGGACATCAAGCATCCGTACATGACCCAGTTCACGGTCGGGATCGAGCGCGAGCTGTTCAAGAACACCTCCCTGGGCGTGACCTACATCAACCGGAGGTGGAACAACCTCATCGGCAAGTACGACACCCTGGGCGTCTACGAGCCCGCAACGGTCCATTCCGACGAGCTCGGCCGAGATTTCACCGTCTACCAGCGGACCCTCGACACCCTCGACACCTACTCCTACATCATCACCAACCTGAAGCAGAGCCCCGACCTGCCCTACATCCTGGCGGACCCCTACCGCAAGTACGAGGGCATCGAGGTCCTGTTCAACAAGCGCTTCTCCAACCGCTGGCAGCTGCTGGCGTCCTACGTCTACGGCCGGGCCACCGGGACGGTGGACAACTCCTTCGGCGAGGATGTCGGCGCCGCCTGGGCCGCCACCAAGAGCGACCCGAACATCTGGATCAACGCCGAGGGCCATCTGACCAACGATCCGACCCACATGATCAAGATCCAGGGCACCTACATCCTGCCGCTCGACATCAGCCTGACCGGCTACTTCTGGGGCATCACCGGCAGCTCCTGGACGACGCGCATACTGACCGACTGGTTCAACCAGGGGCAGATCACGTTCTTCACCGAGGAGCGGGGCGACCATCACTATCCCATGCAGAAGATCCTCAACCTGCGCCTGGAGAAGGTCTTCACCCTGGCCCGGAAGTACCGCCTCGGCCTGATGTTCGACGTCTTCAACGTGTTCAACGACGACACCATCATGTCCTGGGGCACCCGGATCGGCTACGACTGGTTCACCGACGGCACGTATCCCTCGACCGACGGGCACCGGCTGCGCAGCATCAGCACGCCGAGGAACGCCCGCCTCGGCATCCGGTTCATGTTCTAGCTCCCCGCCGCGCGCCTGCGCCAGCCCCGGAAGGCCGCCCTTCCGGGGCTCTTTTTTATTAAGAAACCCCTTGCAGTTATCCTAATTCTTGGATAATATCCATTATGTTGGATTAGTAAGTAACCATTTATTAGTCTATTTCGTCTATTCTAGCGCCGGATAGGTGAAAGGGCCGACTGGCATGGAATTTGCTTGCTCTCACGTTCATGAGTGATCGCAAGGAAAGCGCTGCGCCCCGTCGTCTCCGTAGCTCATCGGCAATGCCCCCTAGGAATTCATAAGGAGGAATTTTTGAAGAACAAACTGATCGCCATCTTCGCCCTGACCCTCCTTCTCGCTCCCGTCGCCTTCTCCCAATCCCGGGAGACGGGCGCCATCCGCGGCGTCGTGTCCGAAGAATCGGGCGCCCCGCTGCCCGGCGTCAACGTGACGCTCTCGGGCGGCAACCTCATGGGCACCCGGACCTACGTGACCGACGCCAACGGCGAGTACCGCTTCCCCGCCCTGCCGCCCGGCGAATACCAGGTCAAGGCCGAGCTCCAGGGATTCGGGACGGTCATCCGCGAGAAGATCCGTCTGACGACGACGTCCACCCTGGCCGTCGACATCCAGCTGAAGCCGTCGGCCTTGGCCGAAGAGGTCACGGTCATCGGCCAGTCGCCGACGGTCGACGTCAAGTCGACGGAGACCGCGTCCGTCACGCTGTCGAACGAGATCCTGCGGAACATCCCCTACAGCCAGTTCACCTCGGACATCGTCAACATGGCCCCCGGCGTCAACAATGACAGCGCCTACGGCGCCTCGTCCGGGACGGGCGTCGCCTACACGATGGACGGCGTCGGCGTCGGCGACCCCGACGCCGGCTCGGCCTGGGTCTTCCTCGATCACAACATCGTCGAGGAAGCCAAGGTCATGGGCGTCGGCCTGCCGGCCGAGTACGGCAACTTCACCGGCGTCATCTTCAACCTGGTGACCAAGTCCGGCGGCAACGACTTCGCCGGGCACGTCGAGTTCAACCGCCAGATGTCGGGGTCCAAGTTCTGGCAGGCCAACAACAACGCCGCCTACCTCGGGGACTTCCCCGGCCTGACCGCGCCGAGCTCGAACCTCTTCGACATCAACGTCCATCTCGGCGGACCGATCGTCAAGGACAAGCTCTGGTTCTACGTCGGCGGCCAGTACTACCGGACCAAGGACCGCCCGACCGGGTTCCCCGAGGACGTCGACTACAAGCAGCCCCGCGGTTTCATCAAGCTGACGAGCCAGATCACCCCCTCCCTGAACATCAACGTCTCCCTCGAGATGGACAACTACAAGGGCGTCAACCGCGACTCCGCCTCGAATGTCGACGCCGACGCCACGGTCAGCCAGGAATCGCCCGAGAAGGTCGGCAACTTCAGCCTGACCCAGATCTTCAGCCCGACGACCTTCTTCGACCTCAAGGGCGCCTTCTTCCACGGCTATTACTACCTCGAGCCGGAAACGGGCCGCGACACCTACATGCACTTCGACTATGCCGACAACCGGCGCCATGACAGCGCCGGCTACTACTACCTCGCCGACCGGTCGCGCTACCAGGCCAACGCCAGCCTGACCCACTACGTCGAGGATTTCATCGCCGGCTCGCACGATTTCAAGTTCGGCGCCGAGATCGAGCGCTCCTTCGTCCGCAGCCGCTACGGCTATACCGGCACCGGCGGCGCCCTCGGCAACGCCGTCGAGTACTACGACTACACGGACTACGTATACGCCGGCGTCTCCAACTACCTCGCCTACCAGTACGGCGGCTACGACAACAACACTCGCTACACCCGCCTCGAGGGCTTCGTCCAGGATTCCTGGCAGGTCACCAAAAGGCTCAACATCAGCCTGGGCCTCCGCCTGAGCCAGTATTGGGGCCAGGTCAAGAACGTCAGCGGCAACGTCTACACGGCCAGCCGCATCTCGCCGCGCCTCGGCTTCACCTTCGACGTGCTCGGCGACAAGACCACCATCTTCAAGGCCCATTACGGCCAGTTCGCCGAGGCCATGAACGCCAGCTACCACGACCACATGAACCCCGCCTCGGCCTACCAGGACAAGGTCAGCTATTACTGGGACTATATTGATGCGAGCTGGGTAGAGTTCGAGCGCGTCGTCCACGAGAACCTCTACTCCATGGATCCGGACATCAAGCACCCGTACATGGAGCAGATCACGTTCGGCCTCGAGCGCGAGCTGTTCAAGGACGCGTCCCTGAGCGTCACCTACATCCATCGCAACTGGAAGAACACGATCGGTCCGGTCGACCGCGCCGCCGACTATACGGAGTACGCGGTCACGGTCCCGGGCTACGGCAACTACACGATCTACCAGCGGACCGCCGAGACTGTCAGCACCTTCAACTACCTGATCACGAATTACAAGGCCGGCGACAACTGGATCCTGGCCGATCCGTACCGCAAGTACGACGGCCTCGAGATCCTCTTCAACAAGCGCTTTTCCAACCGCTGGCAGCTGGTCGCCTCCTACGTCCTGTCGAAGACCCACGGCACGATCGACAACGGCCAGGCCGACGACATCAACTACGGCGGCGGCACCAATGATCCGAACTTCTACATCAACGCCGACGGCCACGCGACCTACGACCCGACGCACATGATCAAGGTCCAGGCTTCGTACCTCATCCCGGTCATCGACCTGAGCGTCAACGCCTACTTCCGCGGCATCACCGGGAACGCCTGGACGGCCCGCTACCGCACCGCGCGCCTGAACCAGGGCCGGGTCACCTTCTTCCTCGAGCCGCGCGGCAGCGAGCACTATCCCATGGACACGGAATTGGACATCCGGCTCGAGAAGATCTTCACCATCGCCAAGAAGTACCGCCTTGGCGTGCTGTTCGACGTCTTCAACGTCTTCAACGCCGACGCGGTCACGTCCTGGGGGACGCGCGTCGATTACGACTGGTACACCGACGGCACGTATCCCTCGACGAGCGGGCACGAGCTCTACGGCATCGTCAATCCCCGCCAGGCCCGCATCGGCGTCCGTCTCATCTTCTAAGGCTCCATCTCTCCGCGCACGCCCGAGCCCCGGAAGGCCTTCCTTCCGGGGCTCTTTTTTTTCGGGCCGCCGCCGTTACCGGCGGCCGGCCTTTTTTGGTAAGATAGACGGCGATGACCGAACGGATGAAGGCGAAGAAGAAGAGGCCGCTTTGGCCCGCCGCGGCGGTCCTGCTGGCCGGGGCCGGTCTGGCGGCCTTTTTCCTGCTGCGCCCGCGGGCCGCGGATTTCGCCGGGCTGCGGGACGGCAGGGACTTCAGCGTCATCCTGATCACGGTGGACACCCTGCGGGCCGACAAGGTCGGCTGCTACGGCAATCCCGGCGTCCGGACGCCGGCGATCGACGGCTTCGCCGCCCGGGGCGTCCGCTTCGCCGGCTGCATCTCCCAGACGCCCCTGACCCTGCCGTCCCACACGACCATCATGACCGGCACCCTGCCGCCCTATCACGGCGTCCGCGACAACGGCGGTTTCGTCGTCCCCTCGGAGCTCGAGACCATGGCCGAGGCGTTCAAGCGGAAGGGCTACGACACCGCGGCCTTCGTCGCCGCCTATGTCGTCGATTCCAAGTGGGGCCTGAACCAGGGCTTCGACACCTACTTCGACAAGTTCGACTTGAGCCGCTTCGAGCGCATCTCGCTTGGCGAGGTCCAGCGGCCGGCCAACGAGGTCCTGGACGAGGCCCTGGGCTGGCTCGACAAGAAGAAGGACGGCAAGTTCTTCGCCTGGATCCACCTCTACGACCCGCACACGCCCTACGAGCCGCCCGAGCCGTTCAAGTCCGAATACGGCCAGAACCCTTACCTCGGTGAGATCGCCTTCGCCGACAGCCAGCTGGCCCGCCTGAACGATTTCATCGACCGGGCGGGGCTGCGGGACCGCCTTTTCCTCGTCCTGGCCGGCGACCACGGCGAGAGCCTGGGCGAGCACCGGGAGAGCAGCCACGGCTTCTTCCTATACCAGGGCGCATTGCACGTCCCGCTCATCGTCGTCACGCCGTTCAAGCCCCTCCAGGGTGTCGTCGCCAACGGGACGGTCGGCCTGGTCGACGTCATGCCGACGATCTGCGACATGGCCGGCCTGCCCGTGCCAGCGGCGGTCCAGGGCCGGAGCCTGGTCCCCGATCTCTTCCGCCCCGGCGCCGCGGCCGGCCGCCTGGCCTATTCGGAGACCTATTACCCCCGCTATCACTACGGCTGGTCCGAGCTCCGGAGCGTCCAGGACGGCCGGTACAAACTCATCCTGGCCCCGGTGCCCGAGCTCTACGATCTCGAGGCCGACCCGCGCGAACAGAAGAACCTCGTCTACATCGAGAAGAGGGTCTACGAAGACCTCTCGGCCAGGGCCAGGGCCATGATGGCCGAGGCCGGCCGGAACGGCCTGGAGGTCGATCTCAAGAAGGTCGACGAGGAGACCCGGGAGAAGCTGGCCGCCCTCGGCTACATCGGCTCGTTCACCGACTCGTCGAAGCTCCAGGGCCGGAAGCTGGCCGACCCCAAGGACAAGATCGGCATCTTCAACGAGCTGTCCCGGGCCCGCGAGGACGGCCTGGCCGGCGATCCCGACCGTGCCATCGCGGCCATCCGGGCCATCATCGCCGAGGACCCGGCCATCGGCGACGCCCATTTCGGCCTGGGCAACGTACTCTTCAAGGCCCGGCGCTTCCCCGAGGCCCTGGAGGCCTTCTCCAAGGCCCTTGACCTCAAGCCCGACGACTCGTTCGCCG
The DNA here is from genome assembly GCA_039683095.1 of Acidobacteriota bacterium. Lineage (NCBI taxonomy): Bacteria > Pseudomonadati > Acidobacteriota > Acidobacteriota bacterium. The sequence goes on from JBDKSB010000012.1 coordinate 875,768, forward strand.
CCATCAACGTGGCCAACTGCTATCAGGCCATGGGCCGCTACGACGAGGCCGAGAAGTTCGTCCTCGACTACGTCGCCCGCGGCTTCGAGGACTCCCAGCTCTACTTCCTGCTCGGCAACATCAAGGTCCACCACGGCCAGCCTGACAAGGCCATCCCCTATTTCGAGAAGTGCCTGGCGGTCAACCCGATGTCGGCCTCGGCCTACAACGCGCTGGGGGCGGTCTACCTCACGCTCGACGGCCCGGGCGACCTGGAGCGGGCCGACCGGGCCTTCGCCTCCGCCGCGGCCATCAACCCGGCCTTGACCAGCCTGCGTTACAACACGGCCCAGGTCCGCGAGAAGCAGGGCCGGCTGGAGGAGGCCGCCGCCCTCTACGGCCAGGAGATCCAGGACACGCCCAAGAGCTACAAGGCCCTCTACAACCTGTCCCGGGTCTATCGCCAGATGGGCCGGGAGGAAGAGGAGCTCCGGACGCTGCGGCGGACGATGGAGGTCGAGCCGGATTTCCCGCTGGCCTATTTCCACGCCGCCCGCATCCTGCTCCGGCGCGGCGGGGATTACCACGAGGCCATCGCCCTGGCCCTGAAGGGCATCGAGCTGCGGCCGGCCCCGGCCGAGCTGCCGCTCGGCTACTTCCTCCTGGCGGATCTCTACAACCGCGTCGGCGACGACGCCCGTTCGGCGGAGAACGCCAGAAAAGGACAGGCGGCCGCGGCCGCCGCGGCCAGCCGGAAGTAAGGCCTGATCAGATCTGGAACTTCCGCTCGATGGCGGCCTTGCTGCCGTCGGTCGCGTTGGTGACGAGGGCGCTCAGCGTATAGGGGCCGGGCTTGAGCGGAGCGCTGGCCTCGACGGTGAAATCCCCGGCCAGGACCTCCTTCAGGCGGCTCTCCGGGATATCGAGGGGATAGCTCTTGGTGAAGGCCCAGGCTTCCCGGCCTTCGGTGTCGGAGACCTTCATCACGACCTCGAGGGTCGTCCGGAGTGACTGCCCCCCGGACTTCATCCAGATGCTTTTGTAAGGAACGGTCAGCACGAACCGGGCCGTCTCCTTGTCGGCGACCTGGATCGAGACCTCGAGCCCGGCGATGCTAGACGCGTAACGAACGCCGCCCGCCTGGGGCAGCCCTTCGCGCGGCAGGTTGAACTCCCGCTGGGCCTGGGTGATCACGGCGATCTGCCCGGCGCTGTCCGGGGAGATCTTGTAGTCGTCGTTCCAGTACTCGTCGATGAAGACGATGGCGACCATGCCGTACCACCAGATCTCGGTGGGCAGGCCGTAGAACGTGACGCCACGCGGATAGGTGATGCGGGTGTCCGGGGGCCCGAGCGTGATGTAGACCCGGCCGCGGTCCTGGAGCCAGCCCGGGGCGCCGCCGCCGGAGAAGAGCCTGTTGGACCGCTCGATCCGGTTGTAGTACTCGATCTTGTACTCGTTCTCGGGGCTGACGGGGGTCGGGTCCCGCCGCTTCCAGAAGTCCTCGATGAACGGCTCCCGGGCCTCGGGAGCCAGGGCCAGGAAGGCCCGGCGCTCCTCCGGCGTGATCGTGTAGCGGACCTTGGAGATGAAATCCCGGCTCTTGGGATCGAGCTGCTTCAGGGCGCCCGACGAAGCGCAAGCGCCGGCAAGCAGCATCGTCCCCAGGGCCAGGGCCCAAACCCTGACTGAGACGGACATCAGTCCTCCTTGATCTTGCCCTGGATGTCGGCCAGCTTCTTGGCGAGCTCGGGCTGCGACGGGTTGAGCTCGAGCGACTTCTTCCAGGCCGTGATGGCCCCGGCCAAGTCGCCGGTCTTGACATAACAGTCGCCGATCGCGTTGAGTACGTTGAGGTTCGTCCCGGAGTAGGTCAGGTAATCCTTATAAAAAGCGGCGGCCTCCGCGTAGCGGCCGAGGGCCTGGGCGCTCTCGCCGAGGTACTGGGCGAACTCGAAGTTCTTCCTGTCCCGGTAGAACGGCAGGGCCACGGAGTGGAGACCGTCGTAATCCTTGGCTTCGTAAAGAACGCGGCAGAGGTCGAGGGCGTAGGCCGCTGACCCCGGCGCCCGCCGCGAGGCCTCTTCGAGGAGCGGCCGGGCCTTGGCCAGGTCGCCCTTCTGGAAATACTGCATGCCGCGGATGTCGGCATAGGAGGGGTCGCCGGCGGCGGGCAGCGGCGCGTACATGATCCAGGCGCGCGGCAGGGCCGTGTTGGCCGTGACGTAGAACGCCGCCTTGGACGTCAGGACGGCTGTCCTGGACGCGTCGAGCAGCTCGACCTGGGCCGTGTAGTAGTCCGGCGGGAAATTCGCCAGCGGGAAGTCCTCGAAGACCCGGAAGGGGTCGCCCGCGCCGGCCAGGGACTTGCTGATGGCAGCCACGACCTGGTCGTTCCGGACCATCGTGATGGACAGGCTGCCGCCGGCCTTCAGCGCTTCGGTCAGGCCGCCGAGCTCGCAGAACAGGGTCAGCGTGTTCTGGACCGTGAAATCGTTGCGGGGGGAGGCGACGAGCTGGGTCTCCCCGACCGTGAAGGGCTTGATCTGTCCGGCAAAGGCAAGATTGCGGACGACCCGGTTGGCCAGGAGGGGCGCGCTCAGGGTCAGGGTCCGGGCCGGCGGGATATTGACGGCCGCCTCGACCGAGGTGAATTCCTTGGAGACCGTGTTCTTCCAGAGCAGGCTGATCTTGTAATCGCCCTCGATGAGCGGGAAGGAATCCTGGAGTGAGACCTTGCGGTCCCTGACCTTGGCGAACTGCTCTTCGTTGAGCTCCAGCGGGATCTTGCGGTCGAACTGGTAGACGGTCTTGCCGTTAGCGTCGGAGACGATGCCGTTGACGTCGAAGACCGTCCGGTAGAGGCCCTCGATGCGCTCGATGCTGAGACGGGACGGCTCGATGAGGTAGTGGACGAAGGCCCGGCCGGCGGCGTCCCGGGCGACCTGGACCATGGCGTCGTTCTCGATGTAATTGGCCGTGTACTCGACCTCGACGATGTCCTTGTACTTGAGGAGCTTCTCGGCGTAGGAGTCCTTGACGCTCTCGTAGCCCATCCGGGGGATCTTCTGGCTGATCAGGATGTCGGAGGCCGGGGTGGGGTTCATGCCCTGGACGTACTCGCCGGGGATGAGGGACATCGACAGGTCGGCCAGGACCGCGTTGCGCTGCCGCAGCTCGCCCCAGGCCTGGAGGTAGTTGGTCATGTCGCCGTTGTAGAAGGGCATGAGCTTCTGGGGCCCGTCCCGGACCGGGGAGTAGAGGATATAGTCGCCGCCGCCGTCCTTCTTGAAGAACACGACGTAGAAGGAGTTGGGCATCCCGCCGCCCATCTGCCCCTGGTAGAACCAGACGATCATCGGGTAGACGTCGGTTTCGTTCTCGTAGCGCTCGATCGTCTTCGGCTCGCCCAGCGTGATATAGACCCGGCCCATGTCGGACCGCCAGCCGCCGGCCTTGAGGCCGCGGCCGAACCACAAGTTGGAGTACTGGATGCGGCGGTAGTGCTCGTCCTTGAACTTGTTCTCGGGCGTCGACGGGTCCTCGTCCCGGGCCTTCCAGAAGGCCGTGATGAACATATCCCGCTCCCGGTCGTTGGCCAGCCGGAGGAAGACGGACTTTTCCTTGGGCGAGATGATGTAGGGGACTTCCTCTTCGATCCAGGAGCGGAAGCGCTCGGGCAGGTCCCTGACGGCGGCCTTCTGCGCTGCTGCGGGAAGCGCGGCCAGAGTCAAAGCGCCAAGAAGAGCGACGGTTCGAAGCTTCATGGAGGGTCCTTTCGAGCCCGAGGCACGGCAATTCAGTTTACCGCGTTTGCGGCGGTTTTTCAACTTGCATTCGCCCGCCGCATCTCCTACACTGGACCCTCCATCATGAGATTCCTAGCCGATCTCCATATCCATTCGAAGTACTCGCGCGCCACGGCCAAGGACATGGTCCTCGAGACCCTGGCGCCCTGGGCCAAGGTTAAGGGCATCTCCCTGCTGGCCACCGGCGATTTCACCCATCCGGAGTGGCTGTTCCTGATGAAGGAGCGGCTCGAGCCAATGGGCAACGGCTTCCTGCGGCTCAAGAACGGGACGACGGCCCTGGACGCTCCGCCGTTCAGGGGCCTGCCGGCCCTGTCCAGGCCGGTCGCCTTCATCCTGTCCTCGGAGCTGAGCTTCATCTATTCGAAGGGCGGCAAGGTCCGCAAGGTCCACGTCATGCTCCTGGCCCCCGACTTCGAATCCGTCGAGCGGGTCAACCGGCGCCTCCAGGCGGTCGGCAACCTGGCCTCGGACGGCCGGCCGATCCTGGGCCTGGACGTGCGCCTCTTCTGCCGGATGGTGGCCGAGGCCGCGCCGCGGGCCGTGGTCATCCCCTCGCACATCTGGACGCCCTGGTTCTCGCTCTTCGGGGCCAACTCCGGCTTCGACTCGATCGAGGAGTGCTTCGAGGAGATGACGCCCTCGATCTTCGCCCTGGAGACGGGCCTGTCGTCGGACCCGCCGATGAACCGGCGGCTGTCCGCGCTCGACCGCTACGCCCTCGTCTCCAACTCCGACGCCCATTCGCCCGCGAAGATCGGGCGCGAGGCCAACGCCTTCGACACCGAGTTCAGCTTCCGCGGCCTCATGGACGCCCTGCGGGCCAACGACCCGGCCCGCTTCCTCTACACCGTCGAGTTCTTCCCCGAGGAGGGCAAGTACCATTACGACGGCCACCGCAAGTGCGGCGTCGTTTCGTCGCCGCGCGAGAGCCTCAAGACGAACGACGTCTGCCCGAAGTGCGGCAAGAAGCTGACGATCGGCGTCCTGCACCGCGTCGAGGAGCTGGCCGACCGCGAGTCCGGGGCCGAGCGGCCCGGCCCCGTCCCCTTCAAGAACCTCGTCCCGCTCAACGAGGTCATCGCCGAGGCCCTGGGCAAGACGCCCGAGTGCCAGGGCGTCTGGGACCTCTACTTCCGGTTCATCCGCGAGTTCGGGGACGAGCACGCCATCCTGACCGAGGTCCCGACGTCCGAGCTGGCCCGGATCTCCCCCGAGAAGGTGGCCGAGGGGATCGACCGCATGCGCCGGGGCCAGGTCTCCATCGCCCCCGGCCACGACGGCGAGTATGGCCGGATCAGCCTCTTCGGCGAGGGCCCGTCGCCCGACGCCTGCTCCCCCCAGCTGTCCCTCTTCTGAGCCGGCCGGCGATTTGACAAAGCCCAGACCGGCACTTATATTGGAGTCGGTACAGGCGGGCCATGGAAATCGAAATGAAGGTCAAGGGTCTCGTCGTGGACCCGATATCCAAGATGCCGATCGTCGTGCTTGAGAACCCCCGCAACGAGCAGATCCTGCCCATCTGGATCGGCGTCTTCGAAGCCAACGCCATCGCCCTGACGATCGAGAACGTGCCGACGCCCCGGCCCATGACCCACGACCTGCTGAAGAGCTTCCTGGAGAAGCTCGGCATCTCCATCGAGAAGATCGTCGTCAACGACGTCCGGAACAACACTTTCTTCGCCCTCATCCACTGCCGCCGGGCCGAGGAGGCCATCGTCATCGATTCGCGTCCTTCCGACGCCATCGCCCTGGCCCTGCGGATGAGCTCGCCGATCTTCGTTGAGGAACAGGTGGTCAAGAAGGCCAACGGCCTGAGGTTCGACGAGAAGGTCGAATCCTCCGAGAAGCTGCGGAAATGGCTCGAAACCCTGCAGCCGGAGGATTTCGGCAAGTACAAGATGTAATAGGGCTCAGGTCCGAAGCCGCAGCAGCCCCGCTATCCCTCCCAGCCCGAAGAGAAGGTTGGCTCCCCAGGCCCCGAGGAACGGGCTGAGGAGGCCCGCGGCGCCGAGGCTGCGGAAAACGGCGAAGGTCCCCCAATAGGCAATGGCGATGGCCAGGCTGAGGCCGACGCCCGCCAGCGTCCCCTTGCGGCCCAGGCGAAAGCCGAAGGGGACGGCCAGCAGGGCCATGATCAGGCTGACGAACGGCAGGGCGATCTTCTCGGCCAGGGCCGCCCGCAGCCGGACGGCGGGAAAGCCCATGGCCCGGACGTCGGCCGCATAGCGCCGCAGCTGGCCGTAGGTCATCTCCAGCCGCTCCTGCCAGGGCGCCCCCCGGAAGGCGGGCCGATCGTCGGCCGCGTCGACGCGCCCGGCCGCCGACCGCAGGAAAGCCGGGCCCGGGGCCGCGGCATAGTCCCTGGTCCAGCCGTCCCGGTACGCCAGCTGATCTCCCTCGAACGCGGCTTTCTCGGCGTAGGTGCGGCGGGCGAGGCTCCAGCGCCGGGTGTCGATATCGAAGACGGAGAGCCGTCCGAACGTCGACGAGCCGGGCTCGAAATAATCGAAATGGTAGATCCGGCCGAGGTGTGCGCCGACGACCCAATGGCGGTTGACGTAGCCGGAGAGCCGGGAGGGTTGGCCGTGCAGCTCGTTCCAGGCGGCTTCGGCTCTCTGATGCGCGGCGGGCACGACGCGCTCCTGGATGAGGAAGCCCAGGAGGCCGGCGGCCGCGGCCAGGAGAACGATCGGCAGGACGGTCCGGTAGACGCTGACGCCGCACGCTTTCAAGGCCGTGGCTTCGTTCGTTCGGGCCAGGAGGCCGAGGGCGAGGAGCGCCGCCGTCAGAACTGCCGCCGGCAGGAGGAAGGCCAGGAACTCGGGCAGCCTGTACAGGACGAAACGGGCCAGGAGCCCGACCGGAGCGCCGGCGCGGAGAGCCTCTTCCAGGTTTTCGAAGAACATGAACAGGAAAGCGGCGGCGGCCAGGGCCGCGAGGACGAAGGCCAGGACGCCCAGGAAGCGCCTCGAGACGTAGCGGTCGAGGAGGCCCGGGAGACGGGGGGATGCGGCCGGGGAGCGGTCCCGGCCGGCGGGCGCCGGTCTCGCCGCAGGAGCGGTCCGGGCCGAAGCGACGGGCCGGGACTCGGGCCGCGGCGGCCTGCGGAATATCGCCGGGACCCGGCGCTTGGAGGCCAGGACAAGCCCCGCCCCGGCCGCGGCCAGGATGATGTCCGGGCCCCACATGCCCAGCGCGGCGGACAGGCGGCCGTCCATGGCCGCCGTTTCGCCGGCCGTGAGCAGGACGTAATAGAGAATGATGATGACCAGGGCCAGCGAGAAGCCGCCGATGCGCCCGGTCCGGCCGGTCATGGCCCCGAGCGGCAGGCCGAGAAGGGCGAAGACGAGGCAGGCCGCCGGCAGGGCGAGCTTTTTGTGGATCTCGATCCGGTGGGCCCGGAGCTGCCGCGGCTGGGGCCGGCCCGCGCGGGACTCGGCCTCGAGGGACCGCAGATCGCGGACGAGCTCGCCGATGTCCTTCTCCCGGACCCTCTTTTCGACGGTCAGGGAGGGGATGATCCCGGCGACATCGATCTCCTCCTCCAGGCGGTCGAAGGTGGTCACGGCGTCCTCGCCGGGCGAGGCCGGCGTCCCGGAATAGGCGATGCCGTCGGCGAGCTCCAGGACGGCCCGCCGCTCGTCCGGGAACAGGCGGAGCCTGCCCGAGCGGGCCATGATCAGGCGGGGATGCGAGGCATCCCGGTTCAGGGAGGCGAAAACGCCGGTCCAGGCCCCGTCCCGGCCGACCTCTCGGACAAGAAAGACCAGTCCCGGGAACGTTTCGTTGAACTCGAGAGGCTCGACCTTCAGGCGGACGCGGCCGAGGACCGAGGCGGTCATGTCCCGGACCCAGGCGTCGTTGGCCCGGGGGGCCCAATAGAGGGCGAGCGGCAGGGTCAGCAGGAAGCCGCACAGGCCGAAGGCAACGAGGGGACGGGCCAGGCGGCGGGCCCCGACCCCGGCGGCGGCCAGGGCGACGATCTCCGAGTCGGCCGAGAGCCGGGCCAGCCCGCCGAGGATGCCCATCAGGACGGCCATCGGCAGGGCGAAGACGAGCATGGACGGAACGAGAAGCGCCAGCAGCCGGAGCGCCTGAAGGGCCGGGACGCCCTTGTCGATGAACAGGTCGGCCGCGAGCAGGACCTGGTTCATCAGCAGGACGAAGGTGACGAGCAGGAGGCCGACGAGGAAGGGCGGAACGACCTCGCGCAGAACGTAGCGATCGACGAGCCGGGCCATCGCGTCGCCTATGATATGGCGGCAGCCGCTGCGCGGTCAAACCCAAAAAAAAGCCCCGGGCGGCAGGCCGCCCGGGGCTGGCGATTCGCTGTCGCGCGGGGCGCGACCTATCAATACATGTCGCCGGGAGGGGTCGGATACGCGGGCTTCTTGTCCTCTTCGGGCAGCTCGGCGATCAGGCCCTCGGTGGTCAGCAGCAGGCCGGCGATGGAGGAGGCATTCTGGAGCGCGATCCGGACGACCTTGGTCGGGTCGAGGATGCCGCCCTTGATCATGTCCTCGTACGTCTCGGACAGGGCGTTGAAGCCCATGTCCTGCTTCATCTCTTTGACCTTCTCGACGACCACGGAGCCTTCGAATCCGGCGTTGGCCGCGATCTGGCGCATGGGCTCTTCGATGGCCCTCTTGACGATGTTGGCGCCGATCTTCTCGTCGCCTTCGAGCTCGAGCTTTTCGAGCGCCTTCTGGGCGCGGATCAGGGCCACGCCGCCGCCGGGCACGATGCCCTCCTCGACGGCCGCCTTGGTGGCGTGCATGGCGTCCTCGACCCGGGCCTTCTTCTCCTTGAGCTCGGTCTCGGTGGCCGCGCCGACCTTGATCAGGGCCACGCCGCCGACCATCTTGGCCAGCCGCTCCTGGAGCTTCTCCCGGTCGTAGTCGGAAGTCGTGTCCTCGATCTGAACACGGATCTGCTTGATCCGGGCCTGGACGGCGCCCGGCTTGCCCGTGCCCTCGACGATGGTCGTATTGTCCTTGTCGATGACGACCTTCTTCGCTTCGCCGAGCCAATCGGCGCCGACCTTCTCCAACTTGACGCCGATCTCCTCGGTGATGACCTGGCCGCCGGTCAGGACGGCGATGTCCTCCAGCATGGCCTTGCGGCGGTCGCCGAAGCCCGGGGCCTTGACGGCGCAGCACTGGAAGGTGCCCTTGAGCTTGTTGACGACCAGGGTGGCCAGGGCCTCGCCCTCGACCTCCTCGGCCACGACGAGCAGGGACCGGCCCATGCGGGCGACGTTCTCGAGCAGGGGCAGGAAGTCCTTGAGGTTGCTGATCTTCTTCTCATGGAGGAGGATCAGAGGCTTCTCGAGGACGCATTCCATCCGCTCGGGATCGGTCACGAAGTAGGGCGACAGGTAGCCCCGGTCGAACTGCATGCCCTCGACCGTCTCCATCGTGGTCTCGAGGCCCTTGGCCTCCTCGACCGTGATGACGCCGTCCTTGCCGACCTTGTCCATGGCCTCGGCGATGATCTTGCCGATCGACGGATCGTTGTTGGCCGAGATGGCGCCGACCTGGGCGATCATCTCGCCGCTGACCTCGCGGCTCATCTTCTTGAGCTCGCCGATGATCGATTCGACGGCCTTGTCGACGCCCTTCTTGATCACCGTCGGGTTGGAGCCGGCCGTGACGTAGCGCAGGCCCTCGCCGTAGATGGCCTGGGCCAGGACCGTGGCGGTCGTCGTGCCGTCGCCGGCGACGTCGGACGTCTTGGACGCGACTTCCTTGACCAGCTGGGCGCCCATGTTCTCCCAGGGGTCCTTGAGCTCGACTTCCTTGGCGACGGTCACGCCGTCCTTGGTGCTCGTCGGGGAGCCGAACTTCTTGTCGAGGACGATGTTCTTGCCGCGGGGGCCGAGCGTCGCCTTGACGACATTGCTGAGAACGTTGACGCCCTTGAGCAGGGCATGACGGGCATCGTCTCCGGAAAGGATCTGTTTAGCCATGATATCTCCTTACTTCTCGATGATCGCGAGGATCTCTTCTTCGCGGACGATGACGAGTTCGACGCCGTCGACCGTCACTTCGGTGCCGCTGTACTTGCCGATGAGGACATGGTCGCCCTTCTTGACCGCGAGGGCGATCGTCTTGCCGTCATCGTTGATCCGCCCCTTGCCGGCCTCGATGATCTCGGCTTCCTGGGGCTTTTCCTTGGCCGTGTCCGGGATGATGATCCCGCCTCTCTTGACTTCCTGTTCCTCCATTCTCTTGAGGAGCACTCTGTCGTACAGAGGGTGAACTTTCATGAAAACCTCCTGTGGTATACCTGAGATTTAGCAGTCAGAAAATCTGAGTGCTAATAATATATATAGTCGATGGATTTGTCAAGAGGAGGAACAAACAAATGTTGGCAGTCGCCGGCTTAGACTGCTAATATTTCTTTTTGATCTTCAGTAGCTTGGCCCGGTTATGGAGGGTGTTGCGGTGGACGCCGAGGGCCTGGGCCATCTTGGTCTGGTTGCCCTGATGCTTCCGGTCGGCCTGTTCGTAGAAGATCTTCTCGAACTCGCGCAGGGCGTCCTTGAGGCTGATCTCCTTGTCGACCATATCCTTGACCAGGATCTCCATGCGCTGATGGAAGTTCAATTCGCTAGATTTCTTGTCCATGTTTCCCTCCGCTTTCGCGGATCCGCTTGTATGACTCGTCGAACCGCTGCCGCAGGTCCTTGGGGACCGTGTGGACCACGGCCCGGGCCACGCCGAGGCAGGCCGGGGCGAGAACGGATGTCTCGACCGCCGGCTTGGCCATCTCGAACGAGACCAGGGCGAAGACGACGATGCCGCAGACGAGAACCGCGCTGATGACCCCGAAAACGGCCCCGAAGAGCCGGTTGGCGAAGGCCAGGGGGCCGACCATGGCCTTCGTCAGCAGATGGCCCAGGATCGTGCCTGCGACGAGGACGAGGACGAAGATCAGCAGGAAGGCCAGGAAGTTGCAGACCGCCCGGTTCTTGACGAAGCCCCTGAAGATCCCGGAGGCCTGGGCGTAGTAGATGACCGCCAGGATCAGGCCGGCGATGACCGCGACCAGGCCGATGACCTGCTTGACGAATCCCTTGAAGATGCCGTAGATGGCCGTCAGGACGACGATGGCCAGGATGACGTAGTCGAGCCAGTTCATGCCGCCCCTCCCCGTCTCGCCCGCAGCTTCTCGACCATGCCGTAGTCCCCTTCCCGCAGGGCGCCGAAGACGACATGGGGCTTGATCCGGCCGTGGAAATCCGAGCCGGCCGTGGCCACCAGGTCGAGCTCCGCGGCCATGTCGCGGTAAAAGGCCGTCTGTTCGGCCGTGTGGTAGAAGGTATAGACCTCCATCCCCAGCAGGCCGTGATCTTTGAGCGTCCGGGCGTCCCCGGGCGTCGTGCGCTGGAAGTAGGCCCCGGGGTGGGACAGCACGGGCGCCCCGCCCGTGGCCGGGGCCGCGGCCAGCACGTCGAGCAGGGCCACGAACCTCTTGGGCACGAAGGCCGGCTTCCCTTCGGCGAAATATTCCTTGTAGAACATGTACGGCGCGTAGCCGCGGTTCTCTTCCTTATAAAAAAGCGCCAGGGCCGGGTGCTTCCGGTTCTCCGGGTTCTCGAGCAGGATCTGGGCGATCTTGACCCCGAGCGGCGGCGCGCCGTTGGACTTGGCCCGGACCTCGTCGAGCGTCAGGGCGAAGCCCAGGGCCCGGACCTTCTCGATCCGCTCGGCGGTCTCGGCCAGGCGGCATTCCGTCTGGCCGGCGATGATCCCGGCCAGGGCCGGGCTCGTCCAATCGACGAAGGGCAGCAGGCAATGGAACTCGCGGCCGCCGAAGAGGGTCGTCAGCTCGATGCCGGGAATGACCTCGACGCCGGCCCGGCGCCCCAGCTCCACGGCTTCGGGATAGGCGGCCACGGTGTCGTGGTCGGCGATCGAGATGGCGCGCAGGCCGAGGTTCCCGGCGAACCCGACGAGCTCGGCCGGCGAGAAGTCCCCGTCGCTGCTCTTGTTCGAGTGGACGTGGAAATCGACCCGTCCGCTCATGCGAGGTCGTCGAGGCCGGTCAGGACCTTGTAGATTTCCAGGTACTTCTGGGAGGTCTTGGCGATGATGTCCGCGGGCAGCTCGGGCGGCGGGCTGTTCTTGTCCCAGTTGGTCGTCTCGAGGTAGTCGCGGACGAACTGCTTGTCGAAGCTCGGCTGGGGCCGGCCGGGCTCGTACTGGGCCAGGGGCCAGAAGCGCGAGGAGTCGGGCGTGAAGATCTCGTCGATGAGGACGAGATCGTCGCCGTCCAGGCCGAACTCGAACTTCGTGTCGGCGATGATGATGCCCTTGGAGACGGCGTACAGGGCCGCCTTCTGGTAGAGCTCGAGGCTGGTCTTGCGGATCTTGCCGGCCAGCTCGGCGCCGATCTCCCTCTCGACGTCCTTGAAGGAGATGTTGACGTCATGGCCCTTCTCGGCCTTGGTCGAGGGCGTGAAGATGGGCTCGACGATCTGGTCAGATTCCCGGAGGCCCTTGGGCAGCCTGATGCCGCAGACCTTGCCCGTGGCCTTGTACTCCTTCCAGCCGGAGCCGGACAGGTAGCCGCGGACGACGCACTCGACGGGCACGACCCTGGTCTTCTTGACCAGCATGGACCGCTTGGCCAGGACGCCGGCGAAGGGGGCCAGGACCGGGGGAAAGTCCCTGGTTTCGGTCGCGATGAGGTGGTTGGGGATGACCAGCCCGACGAAATCGAACCAGAATTTCGACAGCTGCGTCAGGACCTTGCCCTTGTACGTGATGAGCGAGGGCAGGACCCAGTCGAAGGCGGAGATGCGGTCCGTGGCGACGATCAGGAGCTTGTCCTCGACCTCGAAAACGTTGCGGACCTTGCCCTTGCGGAAGAGAGGCAGACCGGGAAGCTCGATGTCGCCGATGGGTTGTTCCATGACCGTCTCCTTTGGGACCCGTCAAGGATAGCCAAATCGTTTTTAAAAAGCAAATGCCAACGGCGGCCCCGCCAGGGTCACGAACGGCCGCGGCGTGACCTCGGGGATCGGCCCCTTCTTCCGCGGCCTGCGGCGGGCCTTCAAGCGCGCCCCTTGCGACATTGAACGCTTTTAGAAAACGAGGACTGAACAGCGTAACAAGAACAGCGGAAAGGGGGCCCACCCTTGCTAAGGGGTCAGGCCGATGAAGTTGACCATCCGGCGCCGGTCGGCGGGAAAGCGGCGGTAGGACAGGAGACGCGGCTCGCAATGGGTGCAGACGGCCCCCGGGCTGAAGATGTTCTCTTTCCTGACCCCCAGCCCGGCGAGGAGCCAGATGTTCGCGGCCCGCAGATCGAGAAGGTATTTCGCCTTCAGCTCCGGGACATGGACGCCGGGGGCGTCCCCCCGCTTGACCAGGACGGTCTCCGGGAAGCCGGCCCCCAGGAAAACCTCCCGCACCTCGGGCCCGATCTCGTAGCAGGCCGCGCCGATGCAGGGGCCCAGGGCCGCCCGCAGGCCCTCCGGCTTCGAGCCGTAGGCCTCGCCCATGGCCCGCACGGCCTTTTCCAGGATGCGCCCGGCCGTGCCGCGCCAGCCGCAGTGGACCGCGGCCACGGCCCGGCGGGCTTCGTCGACCAGAAGCGCGGGCAGGCAGTCGGCCGTGCGGATGACCAGGACGAGCCCCGGGACGTTCGTCATCAGGGCGTCGCCGTCGAGCGCCCCGGAGGGCGCGGCGTCGATCCGGTGGACGATGTCCGAGTGGAGCTGACGCATGATGACCGGGCGCAGGCCCCGGGAGGCCGCGAAGGCCAGGAAGTCCGCCTCGCTCCAGCGGGCCTCGCCGAAGCCGTGGACGAGTCCGGGGACGGACGCGAGCCGCGGCTCGCTGAGAAAAGGGCGTCTGTCCTCGGTCACGGCACAAGTATTAGCAGAAAGTCCCGGCGCGCTCAAGGCAGGCGCGGGAGGCCCGGTCCCCCGCTTGTCATCCGGCGCCCGTCCTCGTATGATGAGGGCATCATGCCCGCCAAGGAAGAAACCATGTCCATCCTGGCCGTCACCGGTCTTGTCCTCGGTTTAGCCGCAGCGGCGTTCGCCGCCGCGGCCCCGGGTCCGGCCCCTGCGGCCCGCCCTCGCGCCCGGGAATTCGGCCTGATCATCGGGGTCCTTCCGCCCGGACCCCTGAACGCCATCACCGACGTGGCCGGGGTCAAGATCGGCCAAGTCACGATCGTCGAAGGCCGGGACGTGCGGACGGGCGTCACGGTCATCCTGCCGCACGGCGGGAACGTCTTCCAGGACAAGGTCCCGGCCGCGATCTCGGTCGGCAACGGCTACGGCAAGCTCGCCGGAGTGACCCAGGTCCGGGAGCTGGGCACCCTCGAGTCGCCGATCGTCCTGACCAGCACGCTGAGCGTGCCGGCCGCGGCCGACGCCGTCATCGACTGGACGCTCGGCCTCCCCGGCAACGAGAAGGTCGGGTCGGTCAACCCGGTCGTGGGCGAGACCAACGACGGCTGGCTCAGCGACATCCGCGGCCGGCACGTCACCAAGGCCCGCGTCCTCGAGGCCATCCGGGCCGCCGCGGACGGGCCGGTCGCCGAAGGGGCGGTCGGCGCCGGCACGGGGACGACGTGCTTCGGCTACAAGGGCGGCATCGGCACGTCCTCCCGGCGCCTGCCCGCGGACCGGGGCGGTTACACGGTCGGCGTGCTCGTCCAGACGAACTTCGGCGGCGTCCTGACCCTGCGCGGCGTGCCCTTCGACCGCCAGGCCGCCGGCGCCCCGGCCGCGGCGCCGCGGTCCAACCCGTCGGGCGACGGATCCTGCATGATCGTCGTGGCCACCGACGCCCCGCTCGACGCCCGCAATCTCGAGCGCCTGGCCAAGCGCGCGCTGCTCGGCATCGCCCGCACCGGCGGCTACTTCTCGAACGGCAGCGGCGATTACGCCATCGCCTTCTCTGCCGCCGAAAGCGTCCGCGTCCCCAACGCCTCGACCTCGCCGACCCGGACGGTCACCCTGCTCCGGGACGACGCGATGTCCCCGCTCTTCCAGGCCGCGGCCGAAGCGGCCGAAGAAGCCATCTGGAATTCCCTGTTCAAGGCCGTCCGGACCGAGGGCAAGGACGGGCGCGTCGCCGAGGCCCTGCCGCTCGACCGGGTCCGGGAGCTCGTCAGGTGAGCCCGAAGAGGCTGCGGACGATCGGCGTCCTCGGCGGCATGGGCCCGGAAGCGGGGGCCTCGTTCTTCGAGCGGATCATTCGCGAAACGGCGGCCGGCCGGGACCAGGACCACGCGCCGGTCGTCCTCTACAGCGTGCCCCAGGTCCCGGACAGGACCCGGGCCATCCTCCAAGGCGGCCCCAGCCCGGTCCCGGCGCTGCGCCGCGGCCTGGGCGCCCTGCGGGCGGCCGGGGCCGATTTCGCCGTCATCCCCTGCGTCACGGCCCATCATTTCTTCGCCCGGATCGTCTCCGGATCGCCCCTGCCCCTTCTCAGCTTGGTCGACGAGACCGTGGCGGCCGTCCGCCGGATGAACCCGGCGCCGGGGACGATCGGGATCATCGCCACGACCGGGACGGTCCGCTCGGGGGTCCTCGCCCGCGCCTTCGCGGCCGCCGGGATCGAGGTCCTCGTCCCTTCCGGGCGTGAGCAGAAGAAGGTCATGACCGCCATTTACGGGAAAAGGGGGATCAAGGCGGGCGTCACCTCCGGCCCGCCCCGGGAGATCCTGCTCGGGATCGCGGCCGGGCTCATCCGCCGGGGCGCCCGGGCGGTCGTGGCCGGCTGTACCGAGGTCCCCCTGGTCCTGAGGGAGGGCGACCTGTCCGTGCCCCTGATCGACCCCCTGACCATCGGGGCCAGGGCGGCCGTCCGCCGCTCCGGCGCCCGCCTGCGCGGAATTTAGGCCCGGGGGACGCCGCCGGAGGCCGCATGAGCGGCGATCCAGCCGGGCAGGAGCCGGGGCGAGGGGAGCGGCGAGCTGGACGGCGCGAAAGGTCACCGCGGCGGACTGAGGCGAATATCCCGAGGGCGGGTTGACTTTTCAGGGGGAATCGGGTATAAATCGGCGGTACTTTCCCCAGTGAGGAGGTGAAAGTTTTTGGCTTTTGTACAGCTTGACGAAGGTGAGAATCTCGAGTCCGCGCTGCGCCGGTTCAAGAGGAAGGTCCAGCAGGAAGCGATCATCAAGGAGATCAAGAAGCACTCGGTCTACTTCAAGCCCGGCGAGAAGCGCCGCATGAAGGAGGCCCAGGCGCGCAAGCGGATGAGACGGCGCATCAAGAGAGAGCGCGACGTCGAGTATTAAGAACTTTCATCTCTTCCCGGCCATTCCTCGCCCCGCCCGAGACCGCATCCGAGCCAGCATCGAAGGGCCGGGTCTTTATGAGAGGGGGAGTGACGGCGACTCAAAAACCCGCCTGGCTGAAGGTCCCGCTCCCGTCGCACGGTGAATACTTCCGTGTCGCGGAGATCCTGAAGTCCGGGCGTCTGCACACGATCTGCCAGAGCGCCCGCTGCCCGAACATCGGCGAGTGCTGGGAGCGGCGGACGGCCACGTTCCTCATCCTGGGCGACACCTGCACCCGCAACTGCGGCTTCTGCGCCGTGACCAAGGGGACGCCTCTGCCGCCCGACCCGGAGGAGCCGGCCCGCGTCGCCGCGGCCGCGGCGGCGCTCGGCCTGGCCCACGTGGTCATCACCTCGGTGACCCGCGACGACCTCCCCGACGGCGGGGCTGGCCATTTCGCGGCCGTGATCGGGGCCGTCCGCGGCCAGAGCCCGGCTACCCGGATCGAGGCCCTGATCCCCGACTTCGGGGGGGAGGCCGACGCGCTGGAGATCGTCCTGTCCGCCCGGCCGGACGTCCTCAACCACAACCTGGAGACGACCGAGACTCTCTATCCGGCCATCCGCCGCCCCCGCGAGAACTACCGCCGCTCGCTCGGCGTGCTGGCCGCGGCCAAGGCCAGGGGCGCCCTGACGAAATCGGGCCTCATGATCGGGTTGGGAGAGGACGAGGCGGACATCTTAAAGGCCTTCGCCGACCTGCGTCAGGCCGGCTGCGACTTGCTGACCGTGGGGCAGTACCTGCAGCCGACGGCGGCCCATCCCCCGGTCGCCAGGTACTACACGCCCGGGGAGTTCGAAGCTTTCGCGGCGGACGCCCGCCGGGCCGGGTTCCTGGAGGTCGTGTCCGGACCGCTCGTCCGGAGCTCCTACGAGGCCGGCCGGCTGTACGAAGCGGTCCGCGCCAAGGACGAGGGAACATGCGCTACCTGATCTTCACCGACATCCACGGCAACATGGAGGCCTTTCACGCCGTCCTCAAGGCCGTCCAGAAGAAGCGGATCGATCACTACATCTGCCTCGGCGACCTCGTCGGCTACGGCGCCTCCCCCAACGAGGTCATCCAGAAGATCCTGACCCTCAAGCCGCTGTCGATCATCCGCGGCAACCACGACAAGGCCGTCTCCGGCCTCGACTCCGTCCAGACCTTCAACCCCATCGCCGCCTCGGCCATCTTCTGGACGAAGAAGACGATCGCCCGCAAGCATCTCGATTTCCTGGTCCGGCTGAAGCAGAGCCCCGAGGTCGTCCAGGATTCGATCACGATCTGCCACGGGGCGCCTTTCGACGAGGATTACTACATCTTCGGCGAGTTCGACGCGGCCGAGGCCTTCTCCTATGTCCAGACCCCGGTCTGCTTCTTCGGCCACACCCACTTCCCCTTCGTCTACACCGAGAAGGACGGCAACGTCGAGGGCACGTTCCTCGAGGGCAACGCCAACGAGATCAAGCTCGAGAAGGGCGTCCGCTACCTCATCAACCCCGGGTCGGTCGGCCAGCCGCGCGACCGCAACCCCCGGGCCGCGTTCGCCGTCTACGATTCCGAGGCCCGAACGGTCAAGTTCGGCCGCGTCGAGTACGACATCGAAGAGGCCAAACGGAAGATCATCGAGGAAAAGCTGCCGCCGGCCCTGGCCGAGCGCCTCAGCCTGGGCATCTGAATTCCCCCTAAACCTTCGGATTCGCGTAACAATACACGCAGCCGTGGCGACAGGCCTGCGCGTAGCTGCCGATATCCTTCGATTCCGTGCAGAGGCAGTCCGCCCGTTGGCCGCGGTCCTTGCGGCGCGAGGCCGGCTCGCGGCCCGGATGCAGCGACTCGAGGAGCGCCCCGTCGATGCAGGCCGACGGCCGGAGGCCGGGGACGCCGTCCAGGAGCGTCTGCGAGCAGGCGTGCAGGACGAGCCCCCGCTCGGCCGCGACGGCCGCGAGCCCGGCCGCCCGAGCCCGCTTTTCTTCGTCGGGCGGATCGACGAAGCGGAAGCCGCGGGCGCGGGCCCGCCGCTCGGCCTTGCCGTACCACTGCGCGAAGCTGATGCGGATGTCCCGGACGCCGTTCGCCGCCGCCGCGTCCGCCGCCTCCGTGAACCGCCCGAGGTTAGACCGTATCTCGCCCCCGTCCTGCCAGAAGACGGCGGGATCGAACCGCAGCGAGACGCGCAGGGGATCGCCGGCCAGGGCGGCCAGCCCGGGGAGCTCGGCCAGGGCCTCGCGGAACGAGGGCACCCCGGGCTCGATCGCCGTCCGGCCCAGGCCCGTCACGGTGAAGTGCAGATAAAGCTGATCATAGGCCGCGAGCAGGTCCCGCAGGCCGTGCGCGTTCCGCAGCAGGTTCGCGAAGTCCTTCGACCAGAGAACGATCGTATGGACCTTCTCCGGCGCGAGATCGACCCGATAGACGCCGCCCGCCGGCCCGGCCACCTCGGCCGCGCGACGGCGCAGGCAGGCGGCCAGCCAGTCCGGGAACGAGGCGACGAGGTCGGTGCGCCGCGAAGCGCTGATGACGGTCTTCAGGGTCTTATTCACGCCGGCGGAAGAGCCGGTCGCCGATGGTCTCGCCGAGGAAGAACTTGAACAGGAAGAAATAGATCAGCAGGAACACGCCGTAGAGAAGGAGCATCGGCCCGGACATGGCGCCCAGGATCTCGAACAGGGTCCGGCCCGTCGAGCCGGCGGCCAGCCAGAGGGCGACGAGCCAGAACAGGCCGACGAAGAGGATGTCGAAGGCCTTGGACTTGAAGAAGACCGAGAAGCTGAAGGGCGGCCGCGGCTCGGGCTCTTCGGCTTCTTCGGCGGCCTCAAAGGCCGGTCCGGCCGCCTCCCGAGGCCGCGCCGGCAGCACGGGCTCCCGGATGGGGCTGACTTGGCCCGCGGGCAGGACGACCTCCTCCGGGGTCAGGTCGCGGGGGATCTCCAGCGCCGCTTCCTCTTCCTCCCGCTCGTCCCGCTCTTCGTCGGCCAGCTCTTCGTCTTCCATGTCCGCATCTTCTCCGGCCACGGCCGCTTCGAAGGGCAGCGGGGCCTGCCGGACTTGTTCCGGCAGCCCGATGGTCGAGTCCGAAGCCCGGCGCCGCGGGAAGATCTCGACTCCCTCCTCCGTATCGGGGGAGAACGGCTCTCCGCCGCGCTGCCGGCGCGTCTCGACCGGACCCGTGTCCTCGGTGAAGACGGGCGCACCCTTCATGGTGCTGGCCCAGGGCGGGAGCGCCCCGGTCGACGGTTCGGGGGTGCCCGCCAAGGCGCCTTCCCCCGCGTCCGCTTCCTCCCGGGCCGGTCCCTCTTCCTCGCGTCCCGGCTCAGCTTGAGCCATCGGCTCGGCCCAGGGCATGGATCGGGGCTCGGGGATCGGCTCGGCCTCAGGGCGCCCGGAGGGCGGCTCCGGAGGAGCGGCGGGTGGTGCGGCGACGGCCCGTCCCTCGATGAACCTGTCCACCTTCTGCTTGCTCAGCTCGACCGTCCGGCCCAGGTTCTCGAATTCCTTGGTATCGAACGTGACCGGGCGCAGGGCCGCTTCGCCGGCGGTCGCGGCCTCGTCGGGAGGCGGCGTCTCGGCGACATACTCGATCTCGGGCCGCTCGCCGGAGGGCGGGGGCGGCTCCAGCTCTTCTTCCTCTTCTTCGAGCTCGTCCTCGATCTCGTCGTCGAGGGCTATCGGCATCGTTCCTTTTCCGTGTTCTTCGTCTTCCTCGTCTTCCTCCAGGCTTTCCGCGCCCTCCTGAGGCGCGGCCGAGACGGACGGCGCTTTCACCTCGCCGGTCTTGTCCTCTTCCGGGGCGGCGGCGATCCCTGCCTTCCCCGCGGCGGCGTCGTTCTCGTCGACCAGGATGACCTCTTCGGTGGGTTCGCTTTCTTCGTCCTCCTCCCCCTCCTCGCCTTCCTCGTCGACGAGATCTTCGGGGCGCATCTCCTCGGTCTTCTCTTCGAGCTCCTCCTCGATGTCGTCCTCGAGGTCCCTGTCCCCGGTCGGGCGCTTCTCGCCCTCGGGCTCTTCGACCGTGTAGTCCTTCTCCTCGACCTCGGCCTCGACGATCTTCTCGCCCGGGATCTCCTCTTCCACATCGTCGTCGTCGGCGAACAGCAGCTGGGTGCCGCAGTTGTTGCAGTACTTGTCGTTCTCGTCGATGATGGCGTGGCAATAGGGACAGCGGGTGATAGCCATTGATTTCATTATCATAAGGAAACGGGACGATGTCAATTGAATTGCGGGGCCCGTATCCTTTAGACTAGCGGCCGGAGGAAGCCGATGCCGAAGACGACCTACAGGACCGCCATGATCACCGGCGCTTCGGCCGGGTTGGGGACGGAGTACGCCCGTCAGCTGGCCGCCGCCGGGACGGATCTCATCCTCGTCGCCCGCCGCCGGGACCGGCTCGAGGAGCTGGCCGGGGAGCTCCGGGCCCGGCACGGCGTGACCGTAGAAACGCTCCAGGCCGACCTCGCCGCGCCGGAAGGGACGGCGGCCACCGAGGGCCGCGTCGCCGCGTGCCCGACGCTTGACCTCCTCGTCAACAACGCCGGCTTCGGCGGCAAGGCCGGGTTCGTCCGCGGCGACGTCGCGGACCACCTCGCCATGGTTCGCGTCCACGTCGACGCGACGGTCCGGCTGACCAGGGCGGCCCTGCCGGGGATGATCGGCCGCGGCCGGGGGGCCGTCATCAACCTCGCCTCCGTCGCCGCCTTCTCCCCGTTCTCGGGGGCGATGTACAGCGGGACGAAAGCGTTCTTGGTCATGTTCTCCGAGAACCTCCAGGCCGAGCTCCGCTCCAAGGGCGTCGTCGTCCAGGCCCTCTGTCCGGGCCTGACCCATACCGAGTTCCACGCCGCCGCCGGCCTGGACCTCTCGGGCCTTCCGCGGATCGCCTGGATGACCGCCGCGAAGGTCGTCAGGATATCGCTGAAGCGGCTCGGCCGGGGCGTCGTTTGCGTCCCCGGCTGGGTCAACAAGACCGTCTCCTTCCTGATGCGCTGCCCGCTGACTGCCGGGCTCGTCCGGCTGATCGGCCGAAGCCGGGCAGTGCGCGGCGGGTCGGGCGCGGTCAAGGCCTGAAGCCGCCGGGAGGATCCGGCCCCTGGCCGTCCCCGCCGTCAACTCAAGCAAGGCCACGCCAGGGCCATCCGGTTCTCGACCCTCGAGAAGATCTGCGAGGTTCTGGATTGCCAGCCCGGCGATATCCTGAGTTTCAAGCGGGAGGGCTGATCTGATCGGTGATCCCGTGGCGTCCCGGCCAAGATTGACAACCGCCCTCAATCCGATAAAATACGGTCGGCTGGGCGATTAACTCAGCGGTAGAGTGCTACCTTCACACGGTAGAAGTCAGAGGTTCAAGTCCTCTATCGCCCACACTTCCTTTATCCGAAACGCGGTCCACCAGTCCCCCTTGATTGAACAAGGGGGCAGGGGGATTAATATCTACGGACAAAGTCTTGAGAGGCGTTTCGGCAGGGAAACGCCGTCCGCAAGTTTCCCCCTTGAATTAACAAGGGGGCAGGGGGATTAAGACGAAGCTCCTGGCCGTTTACCACGACAACCCCGACATCACGGAAGCGGACAAGCTCCGCTCCAGCGCCTGCATCACCGTGCCCCCGGAAACGAAGGCCGACGGCGAGATCGGCCGGATGTCCATTCCCGGCGGCCGCTTCGCCGTGGCCCGCGCCGAGATCCTGCCCCGCCAGTTCGGGGAGGCCTGGAACGCCCTGATGAGGGATTGGTTCCCCGAGAGCGGCTACCAGCCCGACGACCGGATATGCTACGAGGTCTATCTCAACGACCCCAAGACCCATCCCGAAGGGAAGTTCCTGATCGAGATCTGCGAACCCGTCCGGCCGCTCTAACGGCCCGACCTCTCCGGGCCGCAGATCCTGTCGATCCAGGCAAAGAGCCGGTCCAGGTCGTAATCCCCGCCATGCCCCTGTCCCCACGGGATCGCGAAGTCGACGTCGAAGCCTTCGTTCCTCAGCTTCGCGGCCAGGATGACGGGGATGGCCAGGGAGGTGTCCCGGTCGACGGCGCCGTGGCGGATCCGCCAATGCCGGGCCGTGGAGGCCCCCTTCGCGCCGATGTAGCTCATCGGATTCATCATCTTCACGACCGCCGCGTCGGCCAGGGAGCGGTCCGCGCTGTTGTCCCTGCCGAACCGGGTGAAGTGCCGGCTGTCGACGGTCGCCGTGCCGAACAGGTTGTTCTCCGGGCTGCTGAGATCGAGGGCGTCAAAGGCGGGGGCCGTCTTCATCCTGGTGGCATACCGCGGGAAACGATCGAAGTCGATATCCGCGACCGTGGCGCCCCTGATGGTCAGCCAAGTCAGGCCGGACAGGTCCCCGCCGCCGTTCAGGGCGTCCTGCGCCGAGGCCATCACGAGGGATTTGATGTGATCCTTGAACGACCCGCCGCCGCTCGCGTCCAGGGTCAGGGGAGAGCCGTCGGCCTTCTTCAGTCCCAAGCCGTTCACGTACTCCGGGAACAGGGCCCTCAACCGGCCGGATATCTCGATCTGAGCGGCGGACATCGAACCCTTGGCCCTGCCGCTGTAGTCGTTGACGCCGTAGAACAGCCACTCGTAGGCGGCGTCCGCGTTATCCAGGTTCGTGATAGGGCAATAGCAGCTGGCGGCGAAGATATCGTCCCGCTCGGCGGCCGCGCCGATCTCCTTGAGGAAGGGCTCATAATCCGCGGCGTTGCCGGAAGCCCCCAGCAACGCCGAAAGCGCGCCGCCCGCGCTGGTGCCGCTGGAGACGATCTTTTCGGCGTCCCCGGGCATGATCCGGTCGTTATGCCGCAGGTAGCGGACCGCCGCCTTCAGGTCCACGATGCAGGCCGGAGCCTTGCCGGTCAACATCCCGTTCGCGTTCCGCAAGGTCCGGCCGCGCGTTCCGGGCGCCGCCACGACGCAGCCCCTCGATAGGGCCATGAACGCGGCGTTCGGGCGTCCGTCCCTGGCCTGGCCGGGGCCGCCGGCCAAGCCGGGCATGTAGCCGCCCACGGAATTCGGGAAGAAGATGGGAGCCGTCCTGGCGTTGTAGCCCCCGACCGTCTCGCCCTTATAGAACGCCTCAGGCACAAAGAAGCTCAGGCTTTGATATCTCGCGTCGACTGGGTTGGCCGCATAGACTATGTTCTCATAGGCGCGGTAGGCAATCGTCAGGTCGCCCACCGTCAGGGTCTTTACGCTGCAGCGGGCTTCGTCGAACGCCAAGCCCGGGTTTCCCTGTCGCGCCGCCGGCGCGACCCCGGCCGGGCTCCCCGGAGCATTGGCGCGCTTGGCTATGACCGATGCCGCATCGGCATCGCCCACGACGCTCCGGTCGGCCGCCGCGACGACCGCGAGACCCAGAAGCAGAGTGAAGATGGCCTGGCTTTTTTTCAAGGCGGTTCCCCTTTCAGAAGACACAACTCTTCATTCCCGGCATGACGATGCCGATCCTCCTTCCCGGCGGAACCCGGCCCCCGGGGAAGGGCCTCCCGGACGGCCGGGACGCCCGCGCTCAGAAAGCCAGGCCGATCGTCGCCGAGAGGACGCCGTTCTTCAGATCGATCGTTCCCAGGTCTGGGATCTCGAGTTTCTGGAGCCCCATCGTGTACCGGGCATCGATATGGACCGAGCCGCCCAGCTGGAGGCCGGCGCCGAAGACGGCGCTGTAATCGGATTTCGGCATGTCGTCGATCTTATAGCCCTCGACGGCCGCTTTCAGCTTCCAGCCGAAGGCCGGGCCGGCGAAGACGAACGGATGGACGCTGCCCATCGGGATCCGGACCTTGAGGAGGACCGGGATCTCGATGTAGTCGAACTTGAGCTTGCCTTCGCCCGTATCGGCCCCCTTCATCGTATAAAGGATCTCGGGCTGGATGGTCAGGACCCGGCCGAAATTCAGCTCGAGGAAGATCCCGCCGCAGAACCCGACCGTGCTCTTCCAGTCGGCGAGGGCGTCGGAGAAATTGCCGTTGACGTTGGCGACGTTCGCCCCGCCCTTGAGGCCGAACTTGACGCCGGCGGCGGCCGCCTGAGGCAGGGCCAGGACCGTTACGAACAGGCCGATCACCAGGATCCTCGACAGGTTCTTCATTGGATCTCCTTTCGAGCGAAATTAGCCCGGGCTTGCAGCGCTCGCGGACATGGTTCCCTGGCGACATCCTAACAAAATCCGCGCTGCTTGTTAAGGGTCCGCGGCGGGCCGCTCCCCCTCGCCAGGGCCCTCGTTCCCGGCCGGTCCTTTGGGAATCCGCTATAATGGAATTCCTATAGTGCAATTCGGAGATGAAACCGACCTATGTCCGCAAAGAGAATTTTGCTGGCGTCGTTCGCCCTGGCCCTGCTCGCGGGCCGTTGCCGATACAGCGTCGAGAACGGCGGGGTTGACCTGTCCCGGTTCCGCGAGGACCCCAGACTCGTCTCTGTCCCCGATGAGCTGAAGGGGCTCGTCCCCACCAATGCCGAGGCCGTCCGGGAGGTCCGGAGCCGCGACCGCGCCGGCGA
Source organism: Acidobacteriota bacterium (assembly GCA_039683095.1). Classification (NCBI taxonomy): domain Bacteria; kingdom Pseudomonadati; phylum Acidobacteriota; species Acidobacteriota bacterium. The sequence continues at coordinate 900,341 of JBDKSB010000012.1, forward strand.
CCTGCGGTTCGTCGTCATCGGGGATACGGCCTCCAACGACAACGAGACGTTCAAGGGCTTCCTGCGGGAGATCGCCGCGCTCGACCCGCCGCCCGCGTTCATCGTCCACCTGGGCGACCGGGGCACCTCGCCCGTCATCAAGACCTTCGGCGCCTACCTGAAGGCCGTCGCCGATCCGCCCTGCCCCATCCTCCACGTCGAGGGGAACCACGACCTCCGGGAGGAGGGCGAGCGGATCTCCCGGGCCTTCTTCGGAGACCGGGACTTCTATTTCGACCTCGACGACAAGCGCTTCGTGTTCATGGGCGACGCCCGCCCCCACGGGGCCCAGGGTTTCACCCGCGAACAGCTGAGCTGGCTCGAGGGCGTGCTGTCCGCGCCCTCGCCTGCCCGGAAATTCTTCTTTGCCCATGTCCCGCCCCAGGCCCCGTTCAAGAGGATCAACCCGGGGCTGTCGTCCCTGTTCACGCCGGCCATCGAGAACGAGCCGGCGTTCCTGGACATCCTGGCCCGCCATCACGTCGTTCTGGCCGCTTTCGGCCACCGCCATGTCCACGCCTCGCTGGTCTACCACGGCGTCCTCATGGTCATCACCGGAGGCGGGGGCCAGCGGAACGCCATGTACCCGAACGTCCGGGAGCCCCTTTTCACCAAGAAGCACCATTACACGCTCGTGGACATCCCCGGCTCGGGGCCCGGCGAGCCGCTCCGGGGGGTCCTGTCCTGCATGGGCCAAGGGCACGAGACGCTGTTCATTTCGTCGTTCAGCCAGCCGAGCCTGCTCGCCGGCGCCGTGTCTCCGGCCGTCGCCCTCCGGCCCTATCCGGCCTCGGACTTCGGCCCGTTCCGGCCCGGCGATCCCATCGCGGCCGCGATGGCCGTCTCCAGCCGCACGCCCTGACGGCGCCTTGATTCCCGCCGCCCCTTCTGACATCATGGGGGGCGATAACGAGGTCCCGATGGCGATCTTCGGCAGCGCGGGAGGGATGGAAGATGAACGGTAGACGCGGGCGCACAAGGCTCCTGATCCTCTGCGGCCTGCTGCTGGCCGCGATCCTGGCCGCTCTCCTTCTCCGGCCGTTCCGGGACGAAGGGGCCGGGGCCGCCGGCCTCAAGCGCCCCGTGCTCGCCGACGAGCTGGGCCCGTTCAAGTCCCGCCTGGGACCCGCGCGCTACTCGTCGCACGACGAGGAGCTCTTCGTCCGGGACTTCTTCTCGGACCGCCGGGACGGCTTCTTCGTGGATATCGGCGCGGGTCATTACCGCGATCGCAGCAATACCTATTACCTGGAAAAGGAGCTCGGCTGGTCCGGGATCGCCGTCGACCCTCTTCCCGGCCTGGCCGCCGGCTACGTCAAGCATAGGCCGCGGACGAGGTTCTACCCGATGTTCGTTTCCGACGTATCCGACCGCCAGGTCCTTCTCCACGTCGGCGACAACAGCCTGTTCTCCTCGGCCCAGAAGGGCTTCACGGAGGAGTTCACCGGCGTGAAGGCCGCGATCGATGTCCGGACGGTCAGGCTCGATGACCTGCTCGCCGCCGAGAACGTCGGCCGGATCGACTTCCTGTCGCTGGACGTCGAGCTGCACGAACCCCAGGCCCTGGCCGGCTTCGACCTCGGGCGCTTCCTCCCCGGTCTCGTCTGCGTCGAGGCGCATCCCCAGGTGCGCCAGCAGATCCTGGACTACTTCGCCAAGCGCCGGTACGTCGTGGTCGCCAAGTACCTGCGGGCCGATCCGCAGAACCTCTGGTTCATGCCGCTCCCCGAATAGCCCCGGCCATGCGCATCAGGATCCTCGGCACGCGCGGCGAGATCGAGGAGACCGCGCCGTATCATTCCCGGCATTCCGGCGTCCTGGTCGATGGCCGGCTCCTGCTCGACCTGGGCGAACCCGGGTTCCTCGACCGCCGGCCCGAGGCGGTGCTGATCACGCACCTCCACCCCGACCACGCCTGCTTCGTCCGGGCCGGAGCGGCGCCGCCGCCCGCCGGCATCCCGATCTTCGCGCCGGAGAGCCGTCCGGGGTTCGCCCTGACGGTCCTGGGCAAGCCGGCGACGGTCGCCGGGTACGAGGTCCGGCCCATCCCCACCCATCACAGCCTCAAGGTCGCGTCCCAGGCCTACCTCGTTTCGGACGGCGCCGCGAGGATCCTCTACACCGGCGACATGATCTGGATCGACAAGGAATACCATCCTCTCTTCGAGGGGCTCGACCTGGTGATCACCGAGGCGAGCTTCATCCGCCCGGCCGGCCTGGTGAAAAAGGACCCGGCGACGGGGAAGATCTACGGGCACCGGGGGGTGCCCGGCCTGGTCCATCTTTTCAAACCCTATTGCCGGCGCATCGTCCTGACCCACTTCGGGGCCTGGTTCTACAAGGACGCGCGGGCGGCTCGCCGGGAGATCGGTCGGCTCGGGCGCGAGAATGGCGTCGTCCTCGAGGCCGCCCGCGACGGCCAAGAGATCGTCGTCCGGGGGGCCGGAGTACGGCCGTCCCGGCCTTGAACCGGCTCCCGCCCCGGTGCTATAGTTTGGCCGCATCAGGAGGGACAACATGACCGCGACACAAGCGAAAAGGGGCCGGGCGGCGATCGGCGCGGCGGCGGTCCTGGCCGCGCTCCTGGCCGCGGCCGGGCTCCCGGCCGGACCGGGCCGGACGGACAACCTCAAGGGCGCGGGCATCCGCAGCTCGACCTACGGCCGTCCCAACGATCCCGGCCCGGGTTATTGGGCCCGCACCGGGGTCGAGATAGCGGCCAAGTTCCCCGGCGCGAAACCGGAGGCCATCTGGATCGTCAGCCGGCTGAAGGGCCGCGGCACCGAGATGTCGTTCCCCGTTCCCGAAGGCGTGGATCCGCTCATCAGCGGTCTGCCCGAGGACATCTCCGAGCCGGTCCTCCGTCTCTTCGACGAGCTGGGCTACCGGGTCTGGCTCCAGACCGAGCCCGCCTGGGCGCCCGTCGACAAGGTCTTTCACGTCATGCTCGATCATTACGGCCATCACAAGTGCGTCGTCGGCGTCGGCGTCGACATCGAGTGGCATCGCTCCAACAGCCCCGACCTCGGCGACCCGGTGACCGACGAGATGGCCAGGAGCTGGCTGGCCGCGGCCCGGGCCCACAACCCCGCCTACCGGATGTTCCTCAAGCACTTCCGCGAGAACGTCATGCCGCCGACCTTCCGCGAAGGCATCATGTTCGTCGACGACAGCCAGATCTTCAAGTCGTCCGGCGAGATGATCGAGGAGTTCGCCAAGTGGGGCCGGACCTTCGCCCCGTCGCCGGTCGGGTTCCAGTACGGCTACCAGACCGACAAGCCCTGGTGGGGCCTGATGAAGGACCCGGTCAGGGAGATCGGGGACCGCATCCTGGCGGCGGCTCCGAACACCGAGATCCTGATCTGGGTCGATTTCTCGGTCCAGGACGTCTTCCCGCCCGACCCGGCCAAGGGCGACCGCGTGCCGCCGAAGAAATAGCGGCGGGAGCCGGTCCATGGAACGCCCAAAGGGCCGGCCGCGGTTCCGGGCGCTGGACCTCGTCCTGGTCCTGGCCCTCGTCCTGATCGCCGGGCTGGCGGCGGCCTTTCATTCCCGGGTGGGCCGCTGGCCGGCCGTGGCCCTGGGCTGCCTCGGAGCGGCCGGGCTGTTTCTCGGCCTGAACCTAATCCAACGGCGCCTGACCCGGCCGGGCGGACGGTTCTTCCTCCGGCTCCTGTCGGTGTCGCTAGCCCTGGGGGCGATCTACGAAGCGTCGCTCCGGCTGGCCTTCATCGCCTGGCCGGCCTGGCAGGACCGATCCCTGATCGCGCTGGAGAAGGCCTTGTTCGGCGGCGCGCCGACCGTCTGGCTCCAGGCCTTCGTCAGGCCGGGCCTGACGGAATGGATGATGTTCGCCTATGTCTTCTATTTCGCCCTCTATCCGATCGTGACGGCCGTCCTTTTCTTCCGCCGCGGCGAAGCGGTCTTCGAAGGGTTCCTGTTCACCCTGGCCTTCAACAACATCGTCTGCAATTTCCTCTATCCCGTTTATCCCGTGAACAACCCGGTCGCCGGTCTCGGGGCCCTCCACACCGTCCCCCTCGAGGGGTACGCCGCCACGGCGGTGGCCGAATTCATGCGCGCGTCGATGACCCCCGGCGGCGGCATGCCGAGCGGGCACGCCGCGGCGACGACGATCATGCTCCTGGCCGCCTTCAAGCACGAGCGCCGGCTCTTCTATCCGCTGCTTGCCCTGGGGCTGTCGCTCATAGCCTCGACCGTCTACGGCCGCTTCCACTACCTCTCGGACACTCTCATGGGCGTCGGGCTGGCGTTCGTCTGCTGGCGGGCCGCCCCGCTCGTGAAGCGGCGGCTCGACCGGGCTTTGGCCCGCTGACCCGGGAATCATTCGCCGGGGCTCCCGGCCGCCCCGGTGATCGGGCCTCCATAGAGCCGGTATTCGTCGAGCTGGCAGGACGGGATGAGGCCGCCCTTATAGGCCATCTGGTTCAGGCAGCCGTCGCAGAGATTGATCTCGCCGTCCAGGATCTCGTTCGGCTGCTGGATGTTGACGCACTGGATAAAGAGCGGGTCGAAGAGCCGGGCGGGACGGCCGAGGCCGGCCCGAAGGTACCTGAAGAACGCCCGCCGGATCTCGCGGTCGGCCCCGGCGAGAAGGAAGATCCTCTTCCCGATCCGGGGCCTGGCGAAGCCGGCCATGTAGCGGCCCTTCCGCAGGTGGGTCCAGGCCTCGTTCAGCTCGACCGTCTTCGGGCCGACGGTCCCGAAAATGCCGCGGGGAGAGCCAAGATAGAGGATGATGAGGAACTTGTGCGTTTCGGGCCGGGCCGTGCCGCCCAGGTAGGCGGCCGGGCGCGTCCCGGGGAAGGCCCGTTCGACGACCTCGTAGATCTCCTCGCTGGTCATGGTGACCTCGCGGCTGTCCGCGGCGCCGCTCTGCCAGCGCGAGGTGTCGATGACCCGGCCCTCGGCCATGTACGTCTTCCCCGGCGAAAGGTCCAGCCCCCGCAGGGCGATGAGCGAGACGTTCTGGACCTTGGCGATGTTCGTCCGGACCCATTCGAGGATAGCGGGGACCTCGGGCAGGGTCCGCCGGGTCAGGGTCGCGTTGAAACCGCACTGGACGCCGCCCAGGCCGGAGACCATGTCGGCATAGCGCTGCCGCAGCTCGTTCAATCCCGATTCCGAGCGTCCCTGCCAGCCCGGCCGGTCCTGGCCGCTGTCGACGTGGAAGAAGATCTGGCGCAGCCCGGCCCGCCGGAGCTCTTCCGCGAGCTCCGGGCTGAACCTCTGCCCGTTGGAGAAGATGACCGGGTCCATCCCGTTCCGGCGGATGAACTCGACCACCTCGACGATCCGGGGATAGATGAGGGGTTCGCCGCCGGCGATCGAGATCCGGCCGCAGTTGGTCAGCCGCCGGCAGAGGAGGATGTCGTCCTCGATCTCGGCCAGGGCGCGGTGGCCTTCGAGGCGATGACGGTAGCAGCCCGGGCAGGCAAGATCGCAGGCGTCGGTCACTTCGACCCAGGCCCCGGGATTGTCGGCCTTGGACCAGGGGAGCTTGTACATCCTCTTCCTGTCGATCGGCATGGGCTCGGCCTTCTTTCAGCCGGTCCGGGGATCAGCGGACGACGGCCGGCGTGATCGCCGCGCCGAAGACGCGATACTCGTCCAGGCGGCAGGAATTGATCAGCTTGCCCCGATAGACCATCATGTTCAGGCAGCTGTCGCACAGGTTGACCCGGCCGTCCAGGAGCTCGTTCGGCTGGTGCAGGTGGACGGACTGCGAATAGATCCGGGCGAAGGCCCGGCGGGGATCGCGGAAGCAGGCCCGCAGGTACGCGGCCAGGGCGCGCCGGAGCCGCGGGTCGAAGGGGGCGAGGAGGAAGATCTTCCGCCCGACGACCGGGCTCCTCAAGAACGACAGGTAGCGGCCCTTGACGAGGTGGTGGGCCATCTGGACAAGCTCCACGGTCCTGGCCCCCAGCGTGCCGTGGATCCCCTGACGGCTGCCGACATAGATCCCGATGAGGTACTTGAAGCTCTCGACCTGGGCCGAGCCGTTGAGGAAGGCGGCCGGCCGGAAGTCCGGATGGCTGGCCTCGATCTCCGCGAGCATTTCCTCGGCGGTGATGGGGATCTCCCGCGGGTCGTGCGGGACGGCCCCCAGGTCCCCCAGCCGGACCCGGCGGCCCCCGGCGAAATATCGGACCTCGGGCGTGTCGGGCAGGGTCCGGAAGGCGATGAAGGAGATGTGCTGGACCCGGTCGATGTTCCGCTTGCACCAGGCCGTGATCGCGGGAAGATAGGGCAGTGTGTTCCGGAACACCGTCACGTGATAGCCGCACTGGACGCCCCCGGCGCCGCGGAGCAGGTCGGCGAAATGCTGCCGGAGCTCGTTCAACTCGGCTTCGTTCCGGCCCTCCCAGCCCGGCCGGTCCTGAACGCTGTCGATGTGCAGGTGGATCTTCGCCAGGCCGGCCTTCTTCAGCTCACGGGCCAGGGCCGGCGTCAGCTTCTCCCCGTTCGAGAGGATCGTCGGCTTGATCTTCAGCCCGGCCATGAAGGCGACGACGTCGACGATGTGCGGGTAGATCAACGGCTCGCCGCCGGCGATGGCCATGCCGTCGCAGTTCGTGAGACGCCGGCAGTCGACGATATCCTGCCGGACCGCCTCCAGGGGGCGGTGGCCATCGATCTTGTGCCGATAGCAGCCCCGGCAGGAAAGGGTGCACTCGTCGGTGACCTCGACCCAGCCCCCGGCGTTGTCGGATCTCGACCAGGGGAACCTGTAGAGGTCCTGTCGATCGAGCATCGGATCCACCCCTGACCGCTGGAGCATAGCCTACTCTCAGGGCTCGAAGCCTGTCAATCCCGGATATCCAGGGGCTCCCGGAACCGGGCGAAGTATCCTATAATGGGCCCAGCCCGACCAAGGAGGTTGGCATGGACATCAAAGCGGTTCCCGTCGACAAGCCCGAGGACATGAACTTCATCCTCGGCCAGGCCCATTTCATCAAGACGGTCGAGGATCTCCACGAGGCCATCGTCACGACCGCGCCGCAGATGAAGTTCGGCCTGGCCTTCTGCGAATCGTCGGGCCCGGCCCTGGTCCGCCACACCGGGAACGACGAGGCCCTCGTCCGGATCGCGGTGAAGAACGCCATGGACATCGGCGCCGGGCACTCGTTCCTGATCTTCATGACCGGGGGTTTCCCGGTCAACATCCTCAACGCCGTCAAGGCCGTGCCCGAGGTCTGCGGCATCTTCTGCGCCACCGCCAACCCGGCCGAGATCGTCGTGGCCGAGACGTCCCAGGGCCGGGCCATCCTCGGCGTGGTCGACGGCGTCCGGCCGAAAGGCGTCGAGGACGCGGCAGGGATCGCCTGGCGCAAGGGCTTCCTGCGGAAGATCGGCTACAAGCTCTGAGCCGCGTGACCGACATGGAAGGAACGGCGCCCGCAAGAACGCGGCTCTTCTCGCTCGACGCCCTGCGCGGCTTCGACATGTTCTGGATCATCGGCGGCGACGCCTTCTTCAGGTCGCTGGCCGAGGTGACCGGCTGGGGCTGGGCCCGGTCCTGGGCCGTCCAGCTCGAGCACGTCGAATGGGCCGGGTTCCACTTCTACGATCTCATCTTCCCCCTGTTCATGTTCATCTCCGGCGTGGCCATCCCCTTCTCGCTCCTGGGCAGGGCGGAGACGGCCGCAGACAAGCGGCCGATCTACCTCAAGCTGGTCCGGCGGGCCATGCTGCTCGTCTTCCTGGGGTTCGTCTACAACCACCTGACCGACCTCCGGTTCGAGACCCAGCGCTACGCCAGCGTCCTCGGCCAGATCGGCCTGGCCTACCTCTTCGCCGCCCTGATCATGCTCAACGTCCGCGGCCTCAAGGGCCGGATCGCCGTTCTCGCCGGCATCCTGGCCGGCTATGCCGCCATCCAGCTGCTCGTGCCCGTGCCCGGCGCCGGCGCTGGACTCCTGACCCCCGAGGGCACGATCAACGGCTGGGTCGACCGCCTGCTCCTTCCGGGACGGCTCTACGACAAGGTCTTCGACCCGGAAGGGATCCTCTGCGTCCTCTCTGCGACGTCCGTGACCTTGATGGGCGCCCTGGCCGGCCTCATCCTCAAGTCCGACCGTCTCGCGTCCTACCGGAAAGCGTTGGTCCTGGCGGCGGGCGGGGTCGGTCTGGCGACGCTGGGATACGTCCTCGCCGGCTGGTATCCGATCATCAAGAAGGCCTGGACGGCCACCTTCGACATCTACGCGGCCGGGCTTTCGGCCATTTTGCTGGCGCTCTTCTACCTGGTCGTCGACGTCTGGGGGCTGCGGAAGTGGTCTTTCGCCTTCCGCGTCGTCGGCCTGAACTCGATCACGATCTATCTGGGATCGAGGATGGTCGACTTCGACTACACGAGCAAGTTCCTGTTCGGCGGGCTGGCCCGGCTGGCCGGAGCGTCCGGCGTCCTGGTCCTCGAGGCCGGGGTGATCGCAGTCGAGTGGCTGTCCCTGTACTTCCTCTACAGGCAGAAGGTTTTCCTGCGGGTCTGACGGCCGGCCGCGCGGCCGGCGCGGGGGCCTACCCGGCCTTCTTTTCGATGGCCGGGTAGTACTTGCGGATGAACCGCTCCTGGACGTCGAAGGACCAGTGCACGTCGCGGACGTGGTTGGCCGCTTCCCGGCTCCGGCCCTGGCGCAGGAGGTCGACGAGGGTCTGGTGCTCGCCGATCGAGGCCTCCTCCCATTCCTTGACGAAGCCCGAGACGCGCGGGAAATCGTAGAGCCGCTTCTTCAGGTTGTTGACGATCTTGATCAGGCAGGCGTTGCCGCTGAGATCGAGAAAGATGTCGTGGAAGGCCAGGTTCTTGTCGTAATAGCCGTCGAAATCGTCCCGGGTCAGGGCTTCGGCCATGTCCCGGTTCAAAGCATCCATGCGGTCGATGTCGGACGGCTTCATCCGCTCGGAGGCCTTGAGCAGGGCCATGCTCTCGAGGGGGCCGATGATCTCGTAGTAGTTGCGGATGTCCTGCTCGGTCAGCGTGTTGACCACGATCATGCGCCGGGGCAGGATGGTGACGAAATCCTCCATCTCGAGCTGGAGCAGGGCGTCGCGAAGCGGGGTCTTGCTGACGCCCAGCTTCTTCGAGGTCTCTCCCATGTCGATGGCCGACCCGGGCAGGATCATCCCGTGGCGCATCTGCTCGCGGAAGTATCCGTAAACTTGTTCCTTGAGAGACTTGATGTTCAGGAGCGGCTTTCGATCCATCATCAGGGCCTTTCAGACGAAGGGAACTGCCCGCTTCAGGATATCCAATCCCGCTTTCCCAAGTCAACCGGCTTTTATAATTTTTTGGGCGCCGGGGCCGGGGGGGCCAGGATCCGCCTGGTGTATTCGGTCTCGACGTTCTCGAAGAAGGCCCCTTCGAACTGGCCCGGCTGTAGCGCCGGCAGCGCCACCTCGATGTCGAGGGGCGCGTCCGAGCGGACCAGGCTGAGGTCGGCGTAGTGGCCGACGAAGGTCCGGCCGGGCGCATGCGGGTAGACGCTGTTGTAGCCCTTGAGGATCTCGACCGGCAGGCCGTTGACCTTCAACGTCACGTCCATGGCGTCCGTGCCTTCGATGACGGGGATGTGGAGCAGGAGTCGCCACGGCCCGAGCCAGGGGGCGCGGAGGTCGTCTTCGGTGTACGTCACCGGCCAGCTCTTCTTCCGGGCGTCCAGCTGGGCCAGGACGCGCGACGGCACCGTGATCCGGGCCTTGTAGATGCCGCCCGTGAAGCCCTCCGGGACCGGGCCGGCGCTCTGGGACTTCCCGAAGGCCCGGCCGGCGAAGCGCACCGTCGCCGTGACCACGCCCTGGTCGCGCTTGAACGGGTGGACGACGCCGTTGACCGAAAGGGACCGGACCCGGGCCTTCTCGGGGACCCGGACGACGATCGTCTGCGCCGTTCCCGTCTCGGCCGTAACTCCGGTCAGGGCCAGCTGCGCCGCGACGAGCTCGGCCGCGCCCCGGACGTTGAACAGGACCGGCTCCGTGATCTCGGCCGGGGCCGGGAAGACCTCGTAGACCGCGGCTTCGCGGCCGGGAAGGGTCAGCGCGACGTCGCGGCCGTAGGTCCACAGCCCCTCGGCCGAGCCGACCAGCCGGCCCTCTTCGGGATAGATCTCCTTGATCATCAGCCGGTCGCCCCTGGTCAGGCCGATCGTGGCGTCGAGCTTGAAGCGGGCTTCCTTGCGGCCGGGATTGGGATTGAAGAGGAAGACGAGGCCGCGGTCCCCGACCATGGCCGCCGTGCCGTCGACGCGGCCGGCCAGGGGCGGCCCGATGATCGGCCGCAGGGCGTGGAGGAAGCGGGCGTTCTCGTCGGTCCAGTCGAGCCATTTCCGGAACCAGGCCTTGTCCTCGTCGGACAGGGCCGCGGATTCCTCGGCGTCGCGGGCCGGGATGAAATCGATCACGTGGTGAAAGGGGGCCGTGCCGATCGACGAGATGAGCGAGTACTTCCAGCCGAGGACGTCCCAGTCCCTGGGCCGGAAGCGGTCGCGGCGCATGACCTCTTTCTCGTCGTTGCGCTCGGACTGGTGGGTGATGAAGCCGGGCATGATCTCGGGCGGGGTGAGCCGCTCGACGCTGTAGGTCCAGGCGGCGAAGCGCTGCCGGTCAGCCGAGACCCGGTCGGTGTGGAGGTCGGGGAAGGCCTTGAAGCTCTCCGGCTGCTCGTCGGTCAGGGTCGGGTGCGGATAGGAGCCGGCCAGCCAGGTCCAGGGGCCGAAGTTCTGGTACTGCTGGCGCCCGTCGATGACGGCGTCGAAGGCCTCGCGCCGCAGCCCCTCGAGGACGCGCCGGCAGCCGAACCATTGGGCGTACTTGCTCGTCGAAGCCTTGTTCTGGGCGATCCACCAGTGGTCGAAGGAGTAGCCGGCGGCGCCCGTGGCCTTCATGAAGTCCAGGAGCTTGCCCAGCCACCATTCCTGGAACGAGCGCAGGCCCGTGTCGGCGCCCGCCTTGGCCGCGTCCGGGCCGGCCCAGGCCGTCCAGGCCGGGTCCTGCCGGAAGGGCAGCGAAGGATAGGCATAGGCCATGAGCTTGAGGTTCTTGGAGGCGGCGTAGGCCAGCATCTCCTTGAGCCCGGCCGGAACCTCGTCGCGGCGCGGGTCCCATTCGCCCTTGCGGAGCTTCTGGCCGAGGCCGAACCAGAGGACGTTCTCCCAGCCCCAGGAGTCGGCGTTGTCCTCCAGGCGCGAGAGCGAGCTGTTGGCCGGGGTGTAGAGAAGATGGGTGGCGCCGAGCTCGGCGGCCCGGTCCATGATCCGCTTGTACTCCGCCACGCCTTCGGGGGTGCCGGCGTCGATCTGGTAGTCGTTCTCGCACCAGGGGATGTGGACGCGGACGCTCCGCCCTGGATAGTAAAGGAGGAAGGCGCGCACGCACTCGACCAGGGCGTTCGATTCGGCGGCGTCGATCGAGGGCGAGGCGGCCAGGAGCTTCTGGTAATCGGGGACGAAATTCCATTCGGGCACGGCTTTGGCCGGAAAGCGCGTCCCGCTGAGCTCGACCAGGCCGAGGCAGAGGCGGTCGGAGGCGAACGAGCCCAGGTCGCGGCTCCATTCCATGTCCGGGGCGTAGGAAGCGGAGACGGCGGAACCGTCGCGGGTCCAGGCCATGAACGGGTTCTGGAGCATGAAGAAGACGCTCCAGGCGGGACCGGCGGCGGCGGCGGCCCCGGCGAAACGGCAGACGGCGCCGAAGGATCCGTCGCGGAGCTTCAGCTCCTCGGCCACGGGCCGGCCGAGCTCGGTCGCCAGCGGCTTGACCGCGTTGACGCGGAAGGCGCGGCCGCGGGCCGAGGTGACGATGATCTGCTTGGTCAGGAAATGCCAGGCCGGCTTGAGCTCGTAGACGACGTCGAAGGTATAGGGATCGCGGGTGTAGCGATAGGCGACCTTGGCCGGGGTCATCTCGATCTCGGCCGGGCCGAGGCGGCCGATATCGACCGCGCTGCCGTCGAGGGTCACGGAAGACGGGTCGGCCGAGAAGGCGAGCGTCCGGCCGGTCTTGGGCGCGCCGATCGAGACTAGCCCGTGGTCGTCGAACCCGGCCCGCAGGCGGCCGTTGTCGAGGACCATCTCTTCGGCCGCGGCTCGCAGCGCCGCGAGAATCAGCGAGACCGCCAGGACGGCGATGGGTCTGATCCGGGGCCTGCGCCCGGCGCGCTTCGCGGTCATAGGGCTCTCCTTGCGGGGGATGGTCCGATTATAACCGAACGGGGCCGGGTTTGGGGAGGGGGAAGGCCGTCAGTCGACCTTCATGTCCAGATGCTTGGGCGGCCGCGCGGCGCCGGCCGCGCGCGGCAGCCAGACCAGCATCTGTCCGCCGCCCCGGTTGGCCCAGGCGTAATAGGGGACCGCCAGGAACGGCCGCGGGCGTTCGACGATCTTCCCGGCGGGCGTTTTCGAGACGGATGCGGCCTCTCCGGCGATGGCGACGACCCCATTCAGGAGGTCCGGCCGGAACCCGGCCGCGAGCGGCGCGCCGTCGGGCAGGACGAGGTCGAAGACGCCGCCGCCGTTGTCGACGCCCTCGACGGCGAAGACGACGGGCCCGCGCTGAAGGGCGGCGCGTCCGGCGTCATCGGCCACGAGATCGTTGGCGACGACGCGGCGCACCGGCATCGGCAGGCCGAGCTCGACCGCGTCCCCGTTCTTCCACTCCCGCCGGATCCTGGCGTAGCCGTCGCGGATGTCCGGAGCGACGGCCCGGCCGTTGACCTTCAGGACGGGCTCGCCGGCGGCGGCGTCGAGGAAGCGGTAGAGGTCCGTGGGCATGGCCTGGCCGCGGGCCCAGCCGGGGATGCGGACGGCCAGCTCGAAGGGGCCGGGCTCGTCGGGGGCGACCGTCAGGACGATCGCGCCGTCCCAGGGATAGCGCGTCTCCTGGGTCAGGATGACGGACCGGCCCGGCAGCGCGACCCGGCCGGAGCCGGCGATGAACAGGTTGACGTAGACGGCATCGCCCCTGGTCGCGTAGACATAGCCCGGGAGCGAAGGCAGGAAGCGGGTCATGTTCGGCGGGCAGCAGGATACCTCGAACCAGGGGCTGCGGTCGTAGCCGCCGGCCGACTCGAGCGGGTTCTGGTAGAAGAAGCGGTCGCCGGAGAGCGAGACGCCGGAGAGCAGGCCGTTGTATAGGACGCGCTCGAAGACATCCATGTACCTCGAATCGCCGTGCAGGAGGAAGAGCCTGTAGTTCCAGAGGGCGTTGCCGATGGCCGCGCACGTCTCGGCGTAGGCCTCGGCGTTGGGCAATTCGTAAGCGTCGCCGAAGGCCTCCGAGCCGCCGCGGGCGCCGATGCCGCCGGTCAGGTACTGCTTCCGGCCGGCGACGTCGAGCCAAAGGCGGTCGATGGCCGCGACGTACCCGGGATAACCGCCGAGGGCGGCCACGTCGGCCATGCCCGAGTACATGTACATGGCCCGGACGGCGTGGCCGACGGCCTGGTCCTGCTCGAGGACCGGCTTGTGGTTCTGCAGGTACTCGTCGGAGTCATAGACGGCGAAGGGATCGCCGGGGGCGTGCCGCTCGCCGCCGAAATAATGGCCGCGCTCGTCGAGGAAGAACTTGGCCAGGTCGAGATAATCCCGCCGGCCGGTGGCGCGATAGAGCTTGGCCAGGCCGATCTCGATCTCCTGGTGGCCGGGGAAGCCATGGCGCCGGCCCGGGCCCGGGCCGAAAGTGCGCAGGAGGAGCGCGGCGTTCTTCTCGGCGACGGCCAGGAAGGTCCGCTTGCCCGTGGCCTGGAAGTGGGCCACGGCCGCCTCGTACATATGGCCGACATTGTAGAGCTCATGGCTGACCCGGAGGTTGGACCAGCGCTCGGCCCCGGCGCCGGCGGCCGGGTGGGCCGGGTCGGCTGTCCTCGTCGTGTAAAGGTAGCCGTCGGGTTCCTGGGCCCTGGCGATCAGGGCGACGAGATCGTCGAGGGTCTTCTCCAGCGCCGGGTCGGGGTGGAGGCGCAGCGTATAGGCGGCCGCCTCCATGGCCTTGAAGACGTCCGAGTCGTTGAAGCGCCGGCCCGTCGTCGGCCCGGACATGAGGCCGGCGGCCTTGCGGAAATTGTCGACCCGGCCGGTCTCCTCGATCATCCGCAGCGCGTAGGGAACGGAGACGGTCCGGTTCGTCTCCAGGCGGGGGGCCCAGAACGCGTCCGCGAGCCTGACCTCGGTGAAAGGAACGGGGCGGATGGGGTAATCCCGGGCGGGCGCGTCCGGACCGCCGTTCGCGGCGGAGCGGCCGCGGCAGCCGGCCAGGGAGACCGCGGCGGCGAGCGCGAAGATGATCAGGCGGGAGCGGCGGATGGGCGAGCTCATGGGGCCTCCGAATTCCCACTATACCATAGCGCCGCCGAATCCATTATAATCGCGGGCATGGCCGGACCGTGGCTGATCGGGATCGGGATCGTGGCCGGCGTCTTCGCCGGGCTCTTCGGCATCGGCGGGGGCATCATCATCGTGCCGGCCCTCATCCTGTTCGCCGGCTTCCCGCTCGTCCGGGCCACCGGCACGTCGCTCGCGGCCATCCTGCTGCCGGTCGGCATCCTCGGGGTCGTCGCCTATTACAGGGCCAAGGTCATTGACCTGCGGGCCTCGCTTTACATCGCCGCCGGCCTGCTGGCCTCGGTCGTCGCCGGGGCCTGGCTGGCCAACACCCTGCCGGTCGAGGTGATGCGCAGGTTCTTCGCCGTCTTCTGCCTCTATGTCGGCTGGAATTTCGTCGATCCGGTCAACCGGTTCAGGAAGTGGCGGGGCCTCCCGGTCGCGGCCGGGCCGGAGCCGGAGAGCGCCCCCCATCCGTGCCCTCTACCGCTCATCGGGATCGGGCTCCTGGCCGGGATCATGGCCGGCATGTTCGGCATCGGCGGCGGGAACATCATCGTCCCCCTGTTGACGCTGGCGCTCCACTATCCGCCCAAGCGGGCCATCGCCACGTCGCTCGGGGCCATCTTGTTTCCCTTCGGCATCCCGGGCGTCCTCTACTACGCCAGGGCCGGCAACCTCGACCTGGGCGCGGCCGCCTGGATCGCGGCCGGGCTGTTCGTCGGGACGGTCTTCGGCGCCCTGATCACCATCCGGCTGCCGGGCCGGACGGTCAAGCTCCTCTACGGCCTCTTCCTCCTGTTCGTCGCCGGACGCTTCTTTTTTTTCTAAGCCTGAAGAGAAGGCGGGACCTATTTGAAAAAGCGGATCTATTCCATTTCTTGGATGCCGGGATCGAGACGCGTTATTCATTTCATTGACCCTCTATTCATTAGGAAATGGGACGGCAGGAAAGTTGTTTGCTAGAATCATGATGCCCCGTGTGGAAAGGGAGTTCGCACGCCGGGAGGATGCCATGAAAAGGACTGTGTTCCTTGCGACCGTCACCTTTCTGGCCTTGGGCGCTGCCGCCTGCGGTTCCGCGACGTCGCCCTCGGCGCCCGTCAGCCGGAGCCAGCTGAAGGCCGGAGACCTCCACATCACCGTGTCCATCACCGGACAGGGCACGGACGCCCTGAATTTCCGGATCGGCGCCCGGAACGACAGCCCGGTCAAGGAAACCCTGGAATTTACCTGCGGCCAGTTCTTCGACATCGAGGTCCGCGACGGCGGCAGCCTTGTCTGGCGCTGGTCGCATGACAAGGCCTTCACCCAGGCCCTGTGGGAGCTCGAGCTCGCCCCCCGCGAATCCTTCAGCCAGATTACGGACTGGGATCTGACCGGGAACGACGGAAGGCCGCTCTCCCCCGGGTCCTACAACTGCCGCGTCTATATCACGAATGTCCCTCGGGACGAGTCGCTGGTCTATCAGACCTCGCTGGAGATTTAAGCAGGCGCCTTGGCTAACGCAACTATCTAATAGTAAAAGATATATCCCATTTTAAAGGGCAAAAAGAGGGTCGAAATAGAGCTTTTTGCCGGCGTTTTCATGGATTTGGCCCGTCGATCGTTCCGGCGACCTTGAAGAGCTTGCCCGACGCTCGGGCGATCTCTTGGCCTTCGGCATCGACAAGCCGGCTCTCAGCCAGCACGATCCGCCCCTTGTCCTCTACGCACCGGCCGACGAGCGAATAGGTCACGCCGGTCGAGGCCGGTTTGACGAAGCGCACCGTGATCTCGCCGGTGACGCACTTGAGCCCCTTCGCGCCGGCGGCATAGATCAGGGCCTCGTCGAGGACGGCCGCCACGAGCCCGCCGTGGACGACGCCTTCCCAGCCCTGGAATTCCCCGGGGAACGTCACCTCGGCCGAGGATTCGCCGCGGCCGGGATCGGCCCGGAGCCGGAGCTTCAGGCCGATCGGGTTCTTCTCGCCGCAGATGAAGCAGGCCCGGGCGTCGCGGAAGTCTTTGTCCATGAGGCCTTTCGTTTAGCACATTCGGGCCCGGTCCCGCAAGTCCGCCGACCGGACCGCTCTCTCCCGCCGGCCCCCGCCGTCCCGCCTGCCCATGCCCCGCCTCTTGCCCGCCGCCGCGCAATCGTTTATAAGAGATGGTGTTTTGATACCCAAGGAGGGCCGCATGGAACGAGCGCTTTTCGCCGCCGTCCTGGCGGTCGTTTTCGCCGGCCCGCTCCTCGCGCCGCCGGCGGCGGCCGTGCCGTGCTCGCAGGAACCGGCCGCGCCGGCCGCGGACGTCTGGGCCCCGTTCCGCTTCTTCGTCGGGACGTGGCAGGGCCAGGGCGAGGGATCGCCGGGCTCGGGCCGGGGCTTCCAGACCTTCGAATTCATCCTTCGGGGGACGTTCCTCCAGGTCCGTAACAAAGCCGTCTTCGATCCCCAGGCCGGGAACCCCGCCGGCGAGGTCCACGAGGACATGGGCGTCTTCAGCTACGACAAGGCCCGCAAGACCTTCGTCCTGCGCCAGTTCCATGTCGAGGGCTTCGTCAACCAGTACGTCCTGGAGGGTCTGCCGGCGGACGGCAGGACCTTCGTTTTCGTGTCCGAGGCGATCGAGAACATCCCGGCCGGATTCAAGGCCCGCCTGACCTACCGGATCGTCGACCCCGACACTTTCGAGCAGACGTTCGACCTGGCGCCGCCCGGCCAGGATCTCAAGTGCTACAGCAAGGGCACCCTGAAAAGACAAAAAGGAGATCTGCCATGACCGACCTGGCCGCCGACGCGACCGTCCTCAACCTGTTCAAGGACAGCGACGCCCTGCTCCGCGGGCATTTCAAGCTGACCTCGGGCAAGCACTCGGAGTGGTACTTCGAGAAGATCCGGCTGATCGAGAAGCCGGCCGCCCTGGAGAAGATCGTCGATCTCCTGGCCGCCAAGATCCGCCGCGAAGTGCCCGATTTCGATTACGTCGTCTCCCCCGCCTACGGGGCCATCGCCATCGGCTTCCTCACCGCCCTCAAGCTGGGCAAGAAGTTCGCCTTCACCCAGCGGGCCGACGGGAAGATGACCATCCGCTCGGGTTTCTCGGGGCTCGCCGGCTCGCGGGCCGTCATCGTCGAGGACATCCTGACGACGGGCGGGTCCATCCTGGAGGTCATCGCCTGCCTCAGGGAGCGCCAGGTCCCGGTGGCCGGGGTCTACGTCCTGGTCGACCGCAGCGGCGGGGCCATCCCGATCGACGGGAAGGCCGTCGGCAGCCTGCTGACGCTCAAGGTCGAGGCCTTCGAGCCGGACGCCTGCCCGTTCTGCGCCGAGGGCATCCCGATCACCAAGCCCGGCGCCTCGGATAAAAAGGGCTGAGCGGAAATCCGCTTTTTCCCGTAAAAAAACCCGGTTTGGGCCCTAAAAAGGGCCCTCCTGATGCGCTATTCTCTTTGTTCTGAGCCAGTTGCGTTAGCCAAGGCGCCTTCGGGGGCCTCGGCCGTTCTTTTCTTCGCCAGCCGGTCGGCCACAACGTAGAACGCCGGGACGACGATCAGGCTCAGGGCCGTCGACAGCACCAAGCCGCCGATGACAGCGATGGCCATGGGCATGCGGATCTCCGACCCCGAGCCGATGCCCAGGGCCGGGGGTATGGAGGCCATCAGGGTCGCCGTGGCCGTCATCAGGATGGGCCGCAGCCGGATGGGGCCGGCCTTCTCCATGGACTCCCGGGCCGAGACGCCCTGGTTCCGGAAAGCGTTGGCGTAATCGACGAGGATGATGGAGTTCTTCTTGACGATGCCCATCAGGAGCAGCAGCCCGATCATGCTGAAGATGTTCAGGGACTGGCCGGCGACGAGCAGGGCGAAGGCCGCCCCGGCGACCGACAGCGGCAGGATGGTGATGATGGTCACGGGGTCCTTGAACGAGTTGAACTGCGAGGCCAGGATCATGTAGGCGATCAGGATGCCCAGGGCCATGGCGAAGAGCAGCGAGCTCATGGAGTCGCGGAAGGCCACGCTCGACCCGCCCAGGACGACCCGGTACCCGACCGGCAGGGTCTTACCCAGGCCCTCGACCACGCGCAGGACCTCGGCCTGGGCATGGCCCGGGGCGACGTTGGCATAGATCGAGATGGCCCGTTCGCGGTCGCGCCGGGTGATGGCCTGGAGGGCCGCCTGCTCCTCGAACATGACCAGGGATGACAGGGGCACGAGGTCGCCGTTGCGGGCCCGGACGCGCAGCCGCGAGATGTCCTCGGGCCGCGAGCGCTGCCCGGCCATGAGCTTGACCCGCACGTCGAGCCGCCGGCCGCCGGTGCTGTACTTGCCGACGCGGATGCCGCCGACCAGGGCATTGATGGTCGTGGCGACCTCGTCGACGGAGACGCCGACGTCGGCGCAGACGGCCCGGTCCGGCGTCACCCGGAGCTCGGGCATGCCGACGCGGTAGTCCGTGTCGAGGTCGACGACCAGGCCGCTGGCCGTCAGGTCCTGCATCAGCTTCTGGCTGAGCGGGACGAGCTGGTTCCAGTCGGCGCCGCGGACGGAGAACTCGACCGGGAAGCCGCGCTGGGCCGTGAAGCCCTGCTGCGAGGTGTCCTGGATGACGGCCCGGATGCCCGGGATGGCGTTGAGCTCGCGACGGATGACGGCCGAGAGCTCGGCCTGGCTCATCCGGCGCTCCTTGGGCGGGACCATGGTGATGTACAGCATCCCGGAGTTTACCCCGCCGCCGCCCATGCCGCCGACGAAGCTGAAGACCTGGGTGATCTCCGGGTGCTTGTTGACGGCGTCCTCGGCCTTGATGAGCAGGGCGTCGGTCTCGGTGATGTCCGAGCCGACGGCCGTCTGAAGGCGGACCGAGACCTGGCTCTGGTCCTGGGAGGGGACGAATTCGCTCGGCAGGACCAGGAAGACCACGATGGCGGCCGCGAACAGCACGCCCGCCAGGACCAGGATCAGCCCCGGCTTGCGCAGGCTGCCGTGGAGGACGCGGCCATAGAACCGCTCGAGCTTGCCGAAGGCCCTGTCGACCGCCAACCCGACCTTGTTCCGCCCTTCCCTCGTAGTCTTGAGGAACTGGGAGCAGCGGGCCGGGGCCAGGGTGACGGCTTCGATGTAGGACAGCATGACGCACAGGCACAGGGTGATGCCGAACTGGAGGAAATACCGCCCGATGATGCCCTTCATGAACACGACCGGGATGAAGATGGCCACGACGGCCAGGGTCGCGGCCAGGGCGGCGAAGGCGATCTCCTTCGTCCCGTTGAGGGCGGCCGGCACCAGGGCCTCCCCGCCCTCGCGGTGGCGGAAGATGTTCTCCATGACCATGATGGCGTCGTCGACGACGAGGCCGACGGCCAGGGCCATGGCCAGCAGGGTGAACGTGTTGAAGGTGAAGCCGAGGAAGTAGATGATGGCCACCGTGCCGAGGAGCGACATGGGGATGGCCAGGATGACGTTCAGGGTGCTCGAGAGCGACCCCAGGAACAGCCAGCAGACGAAGGCGGTCAGGACGACGGAGAGCAGGAGCTCGAACTCGATCTCGTTGACCGAGTCGCTGATGAACTTCGTGCTGTCGTTGGTGATGCCGAGGGTCATGTCGGCCGGCAGGGTCTTGCGGTAGTCCTCGACGGCCGCCCGGACGCGCTTGGCCAGGGCCACGGCGTTGGCGCCGCGCTGCTTCTTGATGCCCAGGCCCTGGGCCGGGCCGCCGTCGACCCGGGCGATGCGCCGGACGTCCTCGAAGCCGTCCTCGACGAGGCCCACGTCGCTCAGGTAGATGGGGCTGCCGGCGGCCTCGCGGACGACGATCTGGCGGAAGGTGTCGAGGTCGAGGGCCTCGCCGAGGACGCGGACGTTGATCTCGCGGCCCGGCGTCTCGAGCCGGCCGGCGGGCAGCTCGATGTGCTCGCGGGCCAGGGCCGAGGTGACGTCGCTGACCGTCAGGTTCTTCTCGTCGAGCTTGGCGGCGTCGAGCCAGATGCGGACGTTCCGCGACAGCGTGCCCATGAGCGAGATCTCGCCGATGCCGGGGATGGTCTGGAGCTTTTCCTTGAGGCCGTACTGGACGAAGTCGCTGAGGACGCGCTGGGGGTAGGGCCCGCCGAGGCGGACCATCATGATCGGGTTGTCTTCGGGATTGGACTTGGAGACCGTCGGGGGATCCATGTCCCGGGGCAGGCGGCGGACGGCCTGCGAAACCTTGTTCTGGACGTCCTGGAGGGCGATATCGACGTCGCGGGAGAGCTCGATCTCGACGGTGATGTTGCAGGAGCCCTGGCGCGAGCTCGAGGTCAGGGACCGGATGCCCTCGATCTGGACGAGCGTCTCCTCGAGGGGCTCGACGACCTCGTTCTCCATGACCTCCGGCGCCGCGCCTTCCCAGGTGGCGGAGACATTGATCGTGGGGAAGTCGACGTCCGGGAACTGGCTGATGCCGATCCGCCCCCCGGCGACGACGCCGAAGACGATGGTGGCGGCCATGAGCATCCAGGCCAGGACGGGCTTCTTGACGCAGGCTTCGGTCATGTTCATGGCGACGATCCTTTATTTCTTGGCCGGCGCGGCGCCCCCGGCCGGCGGGGCCGCGGCCGGCGCCTCGGCGGCGGTCGGCGCGCCGAGGCGCACGCTCACGCCGTTCGAAAGGGCTTCGGCGCCGCGGACGACGAGCGTCTCGCCGCCGCTCAGGCCGGACAGGACCTCGACCTTGCCGTCGGCCGAGCGCATGCCCAGGGTCAGGATGCGCTCGGCGGCCTTGTCGCCCTCGACGACGTAGGCGATGAAGCCGCGCTCGCTCGGGCGCACGGCGCCGACGGGGATGACCGGCGCCTCGCCGGGCGAGGCCACGGGGACGGAGATCTCCGCGAACGAGCCGGGCCGGAGGCTCTTGTCGCCCGTGTCGTCGATGTTGGCCGTGATGTCGACGAGGCGCGAAGTGTCGTCGGCCGACTCGGCGACATGCACGACCTTGGCCGTGAACTCGCGGCTTTCCTCGCGGACGGTGAACTTCGCCACCTGGCCGGGCTTGATCCGGGCGGCGTCGCGCTCGGGGACGCGGAACCGGAGCAGGAGCGGGTCGCGGCGGACGAGCGTCGCCAGGACCGTCCCGGTCTCGACATACTGGCCGGTCTGGACGGTCCGCGTCTGGATGATGCCCGAGATGGGCGCCTTGACGAAGGCGTCGCTGAGGTTGAGCTTGGCCTGGTTGAGGGCCGAGCGGGTCTGGGCCACCTCGGAGGCGGCCGTCAGGACCTTGGTCCGCCAGGTCTCGACCTCCTCGCCCGGGATGAGGCCCGGGTTCTGGGTCGTGACCGTCTCGCGGCGCTTGAGCCCCGCTTCGGCGTCGGCCTTGGAAGCCTCGGCCTTTTCAAAGGCGGCCTGGGCCGATTCGACGGCCAGGCGGTAGCGCTCGGTCTCGATCTCGACCAGGACCTGGCCGGCCGACGCGTACTCCCCTTCGGCGAAACGGACGCGGTCGACTGCCCCGGAGACCCGGGCCGTGACCTGGACCTTCTCGAAGGCCTCGACCGAGCCGACGGCGGCCACGGTGTAAACGAGCGAGCGGACGGGGACCTTCTCGACGTCGACCGGGAACATGACCCGGCCCCGGCCGCCCCGCGCCCCCTGGGCGCCGGCGCCCTTCTTCTTGCAGGCCCCGGCGAGAACGATCAACGCCGCGGCGGCGGCGACAGCGGCGATCTTCCTGGTTGTCATGCTGATCAAGTGCGTGGCTCCTTCCCAAAGGGATCGAGGCCCAGGGCGGCTTCCAGGTTGAGGAAAGCGACCCCCAAGCCGTAGCGTTCCTGGACGAAGGCGACCTCGGCCTCGAAGAGGCTGACGTTGGCGTCGGCGACCTGGAGGGCGGAGGCCAGGCCCTGGCGATAGAGCTCCGTGGTCTCGGCCGCGTTCTTCCTGGCCACGTCGTAGGCGACCGTGGCCTGCTTGAGGGAAGCCCGCTGGTTGGCCAGGGACACCAGGGCCTGCCGGACCTCGAGGTCCACCTTGCGGACCGCCGCCTGGACGTCGAGGTCGGCCAGCCGGGCCAGGGCCTTCTGTTCCTGGCGCTGGCCGAAGCGGGTCAGGCCGTCGAAGAGGGTCCAGCTCAAGGTCGCGCCGACGCTCCAGTTCCAGTTCCTGTTGTTGAAGCTGGCTTCGTTAGTCAGGCTGTACCGGCCCGTGGCGCTGAGGGACGGCAGGAAGCCGAGCATCGGCACCTTGGCCAGCGAGCGCTGCGACGCCGCGGCCCAACGCAGGGAGCCGACATCGAGCCGGCGGGCCAGGGCCTCGCCGATCAGGGCTTCGGCGTCGGCGGCCTCGGCCGACGCGGCCTCGATCAGGAACTCGGGGACGACGAGCGATCCGCGGACGGCTTCCGCGGAGTCGAGGAGGTTGCCCAGCTGGAGGGTGCTCGTCTCGACCTCGCCCTTGACCTGCGTCAAACCGACCTCGGCCGTGGCGTACTCGAGCTCGGCCCGCGTGACGTCG
The DNA here is from genome assembly GCA_039683095.1 of Acidobacteriota bacterium. NCBI lineage: Bacteria > Pseudomonadati > Acidobacteriota > Acidobacteriota bacterium. Next base: position 923,186 of record JBDKSB010000012.1, read on the forward strand.
TTGACCGAGGCCAGGCCGGCCGCGAAGCGCGCCTTGGCCGCCTCGAGGTTCTGCCCGGCGAAGGCGAAGCGCCGGGCCGAGGCTCCCCGGACCTGGGTCGTCCCGAGGGTGGCCAGGAAAGCCTGGCTGACCTCGAAGGCCAGCTGCCTCCGGCTCTCCTCGGCCGCGGCCACATCGGCGTTCCGCTGGGACCGGACGGCCGCCAGGCTGGTCATGCTCCGGGCGTCGAACAGGGTCTGCGAGAGGTTCAATGTCTCCGAGAGGGCGTTGAAGCGCTGGATGACGACTTCGGAGTTGCCGACGACCCGCCGCGTCTCATAAGCCCTGCGGGTGTACGTGCCGGTGGTGCTGATGTTCGGCAGGAAGAACGAGCGGGCCTGGGCGACGCGGGCGTTGGCCGCGCTGATGCTCTCCTGGGCGGCCAGGGCCTGTTCGTTCCTCTCCAGGGCCAGTTTGACCGCCTCGTCGAGGGTCAGGGTCTTGTCCTGGGAGGCGGCCAAGGGGGCCAAGGCGAGGATCAGGCAGAGAGCGACCGCCGCCGGGCGCATGCCCCGGCCTAGTCCGGACTGTTGTGCCATCCTCTTTCTCCTGAAGATACGGGCAAACCTTTACTATATTACATTAGGACGCCAAACTCCGGTCTTTCTTCCTCCCCCGGGCCGAAAAACGGGAAGGTCCCGGGGATTCGGACCGTCTAAGCGGCCAACTTCCGGGCGGCCGGGGCGGCGCGGACTTCGTCGAATACGTCCTGTCTCTGCCGGCCGTGGAGACGACCTTCGCCGAAGGCAGCCGGGCGGGGATATCGGTCAGCGTCAAGCGCGCCGGGAAGCAGCTACCACTTCTTGTATTTCCAGAAGATCAGGAACCCGACCACCGAGACGCCGGCCAGGCCCAGGATGAGCCAGAAGGCGGGATGCTCCCTCAGGCCGAACGGCAGGGTCACGTTCATCGAGAAGACCGAGACGACCAGGGTCGGCACCATGATCGAGATGGTGATGATGTTCAGGGTCTTCATCAGGACGTTGAGGTTGTTGCTGACGATCGAGGCCCGTGCGTCCATCAGGCTGGCCAGGATGTTCGAGTAGACCTCGGCCTGGCGGTAGCACTGGTTGTTCTCGATGACGATGTCGTCGAGCAGCTCCATCTCCTCCTGGGTGAAGCCGAACTTGGCCGCGTTATGGCGGAGCTTCTCGATCAGGACGCCGTTCGAGTTGACGGCGTTCTGGTAGTAGACCAGGCTCTTCTGCAGGGCGAACAGGTTGATGAGATAGCGGTTCTCCATGGCCCTGTTGATCTTCTGCTCGACGTCGTCGGCGATCTGGTTGATGATCCTGAGGTGCTCCATGAAATGGTAGATGGCCCGGTAGATGAGCCGGATGACGAGCTCGCTCAGGCTGCCGACCTTGGCCAGCTGCTTGCCCTCGAACACCGTCGTGTCGTCGGCCGTGACCAGGATGAGCCGGTCGCCGAAGAAGAAGACGCCCATGGTCGAGGCCTTGAACAGGAGCTGGTCGCCGCCGGAGTAATTCTTCGGCCGCTTGTAGATGATGGCGACATGGTTCGGCTCGCATTCGAGACGGGCCTGCTCGTCGGGGTCGAGGGCGGAATTCAGGGTGTGCTCGTCGATCTGGCAGGTCTCGACGAGCAGGCGCTTCTCGGCCTCGTCGGGATTGATGTAGAGCAGGATCGGGGCCTTCTCGTCCGCGGTCTCGACGATCTTCGAATTCTCGATCAGGTAGCGCCGGAGCATGCCCTTCCTCCACTCTCTGCGATTTTTCTTCGCGGCGGACGCCGCGCGTCCCCGCGATTATGCCCCGCCGCCGCCCGGATGGCAAGCGCGAGCGGCAAGGTCAGAACGAGAATTCGAGGCCGGCGAAGAGCCGCTTTTCCAGGCGGTGAACGCGGGTCTCGAGGATCCGCCCCCAGCGCCGGACGACCTCGTATCGGGCCTGGAGCTCGAACGACGTGCCCGGCACTCTCCACCCGGCGCCGATGAGGCCGCGGAACCTGTTGTCGTCGAGATGGGCGTTGTTCGCGACCTCTCCCTGGAACCGGTCCAAGGCGTCGGCGGAGCTCCAGGCGCCGAAGCTGGCCAGGGCCTGGGCCCGGAAGCTCCCCCACTCGAGGCGCGTCCGCCCGGAGAGGGTGCCGCCGAAGCCGTAGTAATAGCCGTAGTACATGACCGTCGTCTTCATGCCCTCGATGGTGTCGTCCGGCGGCGTATGGTGCAGCTCGGAGTAGGCGTTGAAGGCATAGGAATTGACCAGCCCGAAATCGACGTAGGCCTCGGCCACGGTCCGGACCCTGAGGCCGGGACGGAAGACCGTCCAATCCACGACCGGCCCGGCGAGATGCGCCAGGGCCAGCTTGTCGGTGAAATTCCTCGGCCTCTCGAAATGAAGATCGTAGCCCTGCTTGACGGGCACCGGATCGCTGTCGTAGCTCTCGAAGGGCCTCTTCTTGAAATACTCGAACGAGGACCCGAGCCCGACGATCAGGCTGTATCCGGTCGGGCCGGCCACGATCTTCTGCCGGAAGCGCCCCAGGGTCACCGCGCCCGTGCAGAAGTTGGTCTCGTCGGCGTGCCCGTTCCGGACCGTGTAATCGAGGCTGATGCCGCTCGAATAGGTGTCTTTCAGGCCCCGCCGGACGTCGCCGGGCCGGCCGTAGTCCGGCGGCATGAGCAGCTGCGTCCGGAAGCCGAAATTGAGGCCCGTCTCGGCGGGCTCGCCGGCCCGCGAGAGTCGCCGGGCCCCGGCGAACACGGCCAGGTCCCGCCAGCCCGGCTGCGGATAGTCCCTGGCGCCGGGCTTCTTGCGGTCCAGCCAATGATTGAGCTTGACGGCGGGATTGACGAAGCTCAGGGCCCGGGCCAGGAGGCCGCGCCGGTGGGCCAGGTAATGTCCGATCTGGTACCAGGGCTCGCCCGTCGAGAACGAGGCGAGGCCGGTCATGATCTGGTCGTTTAGGGAGATGACTTCCTTCCACTCGACCACGGCCTCCCAGTAGGTCGAGGCGGCCGAGGCCACCAGCCAGGATTCGAGCCAGGTCAGGTTGTTGGAGCGGGCGAATTGATAATAAACGCCGCCGGCCAGGGCGTGGGTCCAGTTGAGCTTGAAATTGTTCGAATCGAAGCGCCAGCCCTTGAGCAGGAAGACCCTCTCGAACTGGGCATGGGCATTGAGCTGGAATTGCCAGTCTTCGGGGAAGGCGGCCCGGGTCCAGTAGCTGGTCGTGGAGTAAGCCAGGAAGGCGCCCAGCTCGATCCAGGCCCGGCCGGGCTTTTTCCCCGGCGTCGCTCGGACGGCCGGCGCGGCGGCCTGCGCCGCCAGGCAGAACGGGACAGGGTCCGGGACGGCCGCGGCCAGCCAGACCATCGACGATCCCGCCAGCAGGACCGCCGCCGCCGCTCTCATCCTTCCGTTCACCGCAGCTCCTTTCCGCCGTTCGTCCCGAAACTTCAAAGAGCAACTCTAGGCGGTTCGGAGCCGCCCGTCAATAGATGACGGCGGATCCCGGGAGCGCGGCCGGCGCCGGGACGGCGGACCGGGCCGCGGACGGCCTATTCGAGCCTGGCCGTCTTCGTGAGCTTCCCGCCGTGGCGCGACGCGTAGCGGATCGCGATCTCGCCCGTCCCTTCCACCAGGAACTGGTGCTCGATCTTGCCGAAGCCGGGGACGACCAGGAACTGCGTCTCCGGCCGGTCCTTCTTGTACGAGACCTTATCGGTGTAGGGATCGAGGACCGGCCCGCCGGCCACGACCTTGGCCCCCGGACCGCTCACCGTCAGGGTGTCCTGGGGATAGAGCTTGACCCGCTGGGCGAGATAGCTCATGGTCGGCATGGCCTTGGGATTGGCCAGGCGCGTCCGGACGCGGTACAGGCCGCCGCCGAGGGGCTTGACCTCGACGACGTCGAGCGCGACCTCGGGCAGGTGCTTGGCCGAGAACAGGACGGCCATGGCGTTGCGGTGGACGAGGTCCTTGATCATGAAGGGCGCGCCCAGGCGGGAGCTCATCTTGACCCAGCCGCCGATCTCGATGTCGCCGTAGACGGGGTGCCGGAACGGCTTCCAGGGCTTGTAGAGCTCGCCCTGGGCGACGTTGTCGCTGTATTTCAGCCGCTCGCGCTCGGACGGGCCGCCGCCCATGATGTCCCGCATGGCTTCCTCGCCGCGGGTGCCGGCCTCGCCGCGCTCCGAGGCGCCCTGGAAGGTCTCGGATCCGTTCTGGAAGACCTCGGCGCAGTAGAAGTAGGCCCCCATCGTCTGGGCTATCCACTCGCCGGAGTCGCCGTAGGTCGTGTAAAGGTCCTTCCAGGAGATGAGATAGCGGTAGCCGGGGATGATGCGCTCGCCCTGCTTGCCGAGGAAGTCGTAAACGGCCACGTCCTGGGCCGGGTACTCGCCCAGGCCCTTCCGGCTCGGGCCGCGCAGGAGCATGCCGCCGTTGTTGTGGAAGGACCAGGCGAAGCAGATGTTCGGCTTGGTCATGGTCCACTCGGCCAGGCCCTTGAGCCCAACGCCGGAGAACGGGAACTCGCCCGATCCGCCCTCGACGTACGGCGGGGCCCAGTCGAAGCCCCAGTTCCGGTTGGGATCGACGTAGCCCGGCTCGTCCTCGTTGACCTGGCCGTCGCCGTCGTTGTCGATGCCTTCGTCGCCGAGGATGGTCCACTCGCCCTTCTCGCCCGGCTTGACCCGGACCATCAGGCGCGGCTCCTCGGGGTCGGTCCGGTATTGGCCGAAGGGGTCCTTCTTGCGCATCATGCAGATGTTGCCGTCGCCGTCGAGGTCGTCGGCCGGGTCCTCGTCAACGAGCCCGTCGTGGTCGTCGTCGGTGGCGATGCGCAGGGTCCGGCTGCTGTCGGGGCTGTTGGGGTCGGCGAAGAAATGGTGGCGGCCGTCGACGTTGACGACCGGCACGACGTAGAAGCAGTTCTTGTCGACCAGAGCCGTGACCTCGGCGTTCTTGCCGTAGTTGCCGAGCAGGTAGTCGAGGAGGTAGAGCGAGATGTCCCCGCCCTGGATCTCGTTGCCGTGCATGTTGCCGTCGACGTACATCGCCGGCTTGTCGAGCGCCGCGCCGGTCTTGGGATTGTTGACGGTCATGGCCATGATCGGCCGGCCTTCCTCGCTCCGGCCAACGGTCTCGAGCGTCGTCAGCTGGGGATAGGCCTTGTTGAGGGCCCGGAGAGCCTCGTAGACCCGGTCCAGGGGATAGTACTGGTCGAAGCGCAGCGGGACCGTGATCGCGGGCGCCTGGGCCGCCAGGCCGGCCGCCAGGACCAGGATGAGCAGGACGGAACCGGCGAGCTTCTTCACTTGGCACCTCCGAGGTCGATCGTGCGGGCGTCGCTCCAGGCGATCCGGGTCTCCGCTTTGATCTCGATCTTGACCGGCTTGGCCGCCCGGACGATCCAGGTCACGGCTTGCGCGCCGCGGGCCGGGACGGCCGGAACGAGGCTCCGCTTCCTGCCCTGCGCGATCTCGAACCCGTCGCCGCCGAGCGTGACGACGACCGGCAGGATGCGCTGGTTCCGGGCGCCGATGGCCGTCGGATAGGGCAGGTCGCCGGCGTTCTCGATCCAGGCCTTGACCTCGTAGACGCCGGCGCCCAGCTTCGTGACCTTGGCCTCGGCGATCCGGATCCGGGCCATTTTCCTGGACACCTCGAAGACCCACGGGGCCTGGCCCTGGACGAGGCCTTCGATCATCCTGGCCGGGGGCGTGTTGTCGGCGAAGGGCGCGGCCCCGCCGATCTCGACGTCGCCCAGGGTCGGGTGCTTGAACGGCTTCCAGGGCAGGAAGCCCTGGCCGCCGAGCTCCTTGTCGCTCCAGGCGAGCAGGGCCTTCTCCTTCGGGTCGGCCCCGCCCTCCTCCGGCTTCCTGGGCATCTGTTTCATCATCTCGGCCATCTTCCGGGTGTCCATCTGGCCGCCCTTGACGGCCTCGATGACCTGCTTGGCCTTGAACTCGTCCGGGGCGCCGGAGGCCTTGAGGAAGGCGTTGATCTTCTCCTCGCCCAGGGCAACGAACTCGTCGTTGGTCATCTTCTCGAGCTTCTCGGGCGTCATCTCGTCCGCCGGCTTCTCCTCCTTGACCTCTGGCAGGGTCCAGAAGTCCAGGGCGAAGGAGGGCAGGCCGAGCTGGTAATAGGCGTAGAGCTCGAGGGAACCGTCCTTGTCGGCGGCCGGCTCGAGGCGCTTGCCGTCGAGCTTGGCGGCCTTGAGGAACTCCTTGTACTTCTCGGACAGCTCCTTGTAGAACTTCAGGTCATCCTCGAGCGGGTTGACCGCCGCGCCGAGCTCGAGGAAGCCGGCGACGAGGCCCTCGGTGACCTCCATGCCCGGCGGGACGAGCGGCTTGACCAGCTCGATGATCTCGGCCATGGTGTAGGTCCGGGCCGGGTCGGCGTTGATGAAGCCGGCTAGGCGCTCGGGGACCTTGATCTGGTTCAGGTCGGCGCCACCCTTGCGTCCCGCCCGCGGCGGGTTGAGGCAGAAGTTCGACTCGCCGAGGACGAAGGCCAGGCCGATCTCGCGGTGGACGTCGAAGAACTTCAGCAGGGCGTACGTCTCCGGCTCGCTGCCGGGCCAGGGGCCGCCGTCGGGGGCGTGGTACTTGAAAAGATGGGGGAAGGCCGTGCCCAGGTTGACGCCGCCGGGCCCGTCCTCGTTGTATTGGCCGTCATGGTCGTTGTCGAGGCCTTCGGCATAGACCTTCCAGAGGCCCTTCTCTCCTTTGACGCCGTCCGCCTGCTTCATCAGGCGCGGCTCGCCCGTGACGGCCGTCCACGTGCCCTCGGGGTCCTTGACCCGCATCTGGGTGATCAGGCCGTCGCCGTCGAGGTCGTCGGGGCCGTCCTCGTCGGTCGCGTCGTCCTGGTCGTCGTTCATCGGGCGGCCGTTGCGGGCGTCGCGGAGCTGGGGCTTGGCGAAATAGCGGGCCGCCGCGTCGGGGTTGCCGCAGGCCAGGATGTACCAGGTCCGGTCGGCGCGCAGGTCGGCTTTGGCGCAGACCGACTTGGCCAGCCAGAGCCCGGCCTCGGCGGCGATCGGCACCGTGCCGTCCATGTCGGCCGCGACGAAGACGGCCGGCAGGGCCTTGGCGGCTTTGGCCGTTTCAGGTCCGACCTCGAGCAGGACGAGGTCGCGTCCGCCCGGGCTTTTGGCCAGGACATAGGCCTTGGCAAATGACGGGTTCGCCCGGGCCAGGTCCTGGAGGGCGGCGGCGATCTCCTCCGGCCGGTGGTAGCGGTCGAAGGCCGGCGCGGGGGCCGGGGCCTGGGGGCTGTCCCCGGTGGGAACGGCCCCTCCCGGGCTCGCGGCCGAAAGAGGCGCCAGGGCGAAACAGACGAGGGCCAGAACGGTTAGGGCGGGGAAGCGGCGAAGGCTCACGTGATGGTACCTCCGTTGAAGAGGATCAGTCCGACATTCTCGCAAAACGTCCGGGTCAAATCAACGCGGACGTCGACTTCTTATTTAGATACGCGGATCAGGCGGCAATGGTTCAAAAAATTGAAGAATTGCGGCAGATCCGGAGCGGGGGCCGCTAGAGGTTCTGGCCCGGCACCTTGCGCTCGATCTTGACGTTCAGGCGGTTTCCCAGGTAGTCGGCGGCCGAAGCGACGAGTTGCTCCAGGGCCCGGCGTTCTTTATCGAGCGGCGACTCCGTCTCGTTCAGGACACGTCGGATATCCCTGGGGGCGGACGCCAGCTGCCGGAAGGCCGCCCGGGCAGCCTCGGGGTTCCGAGCGGGACCCCCGGGCTCCCTGCGAGCCACTAGGAAGACGACGATCCCGGCCGCGACAAGGACCAGGGCGGCCGCCGCGGCCGGCAGCGGGCGAAGGAAGCGGAAGCGACGCGCCCGGTCCTCTCCCGATCCGCCGGCCCGGCGCCCCGGCCCGGCCGGTTCCAGGTCGAGGGCGCGGCCCGCGGGGAATTCCGGGGCTTCAGCCAGCCAGGCGGCCCGCTCCGTGCGGAGCCGCGAAGCAAGCGACGCGGACCGCCGGGCGAATTCGCCGCAGGCGGCGCAGCCGCGGACATGGCTCGCGACCCAGCGAGGCGGCTTTTTCCCGGTGTCCTCCGCCCTCGAGATCATCCAGCGGCTGAGCGCGCATACCATCGCCCTTCTCCTTTCCCTCAACTCCGGGCCGCCGCGCGCGGCGCCCCGGTCCTCGGCCGCGCGGCCGCGCCCGCTTCCGGTCCGAGACGGCCGGCCAGGGACGTCCGGGCCCGGTGCAGGAGCACACGGACGGCCAGCGGAGACCGGCCGATCACGGCCGCGATTTCGGCGATGCTCATGTCCTCGCCGTAGCGCAGCCACAGCGCCCGGAAGCGGTCCCCGCCGAGGGCCCGGGCCGCGTCCCAGGCGCCCGAGGCCCCCGCCGCGCCGCCCGCGTCTTCTGTCTTCGCGGCCTGGTCGGCGGCGTCCTCGATCCTCGCCCCGGCCAGCCGCCCGCGCGCCGCCGCTTTCTTACGATAGGCGTCGATGGCCAGCCGGCCGGCCGAGGTGTAGAGCCAGGTCGAGAACCGGAAGGCCGGGTCGTACGCGGCGATGTTCCGGTAGAGCTTGAGGAACGTGTCCTGGACCAGGTCCTCGGCGTCCTCGTCGCTCCCGGCCCGGGCGCGCACATAGACGAAGAGCCGGCGCCTGTAGCGGCAGGCCAGCTCCTCGAAAGACCGGCGCGAGCCAGCCCGCGCCTCGCGGCCCAGCTCTTCGTCGGTCTTCCCGCTTATCGGATCGTAATCGGCCATGCTCTCCACGGGGCCCCGGCCGTCCGGGGCCCGCTCATCCCTCGTTCAGGGCTCAGTCGAGGAAGCCGTGGAGGCCGTGTCCCTTCGAAAGAAGGTCCGCGATCTCCCGCGACGGCCGCTCGAACTCGATCTTGAAGACCTTGCCGTTCACGTCGAACCTGATCCCCTCGAGGAGCGAGGCGATCTTCGCCGCGCTCTCCTGATCCTCGCTCAGCCTGGCCATGGCCATCAGTCCCTGGGCCACGTCGGCCATGTTCCTGGCGCTCTCGGGCGAGTCGGCCGTGACCTGGAGCCGGACCTGGAGGATGTCCTTCTTCTCCTGGGCCAGGAAGAACAGGCCCGTGGCCTTCTCCAGGACCTTGGACCGGCCGATCTCCCGGCCCAGCCCGCCGAGGTCCGGCAGCACGCCGCTGACGAAGGCCGTCGCGGGGACATCCTTGAGCGCCGCGCTCAAGGCGGTCCCGGCGTAATTCTTGGCCTTGCCGGAGGCCGCGTCGAGCGCCTTCTCGAGGCCCTCGGCGCTCTCGGAGAGCACGACGAGCCCGTCGTTGACGAAGGCGCCGAACCTGTCATGGCCGGCCGAGTAGATCGTGAAGGACCCGTAGGCGGTCTCCTTGTTATTCGTGTCCGCCGCGATCATGGCCAGGATCCTCTTTTTATCGAACTTCCCGGCGACCGCGACGACGGTGGCCCCGTTCTTCCCAGAGGCCTGGGGCAGCTCGATCCCGAAAAGGGTCACCCCGGTGACATCCTTGGTCAGGTCCATCTGGAGCCAGTCATTGACCTTCCGGCTCTTGACCTCGAAGGCGCCGCTCTTCTCGAGGCAGCCGTAGAGGCTGGTGGCGACGAACTTCTGCATGTCCAGGTGGACGACCCACTTGGCGCCCTCGGGGACGACCGACGCGGGGACGGTCCCGGGGAAGGCCGGGACAACAAAGAACAGGGCGATGGCAAGCAGGGCCGCGATCAGCGAAGCCATTTTCTTCATCGTTCTTGCTCCTCTCTGAATGATCTGTCCGCCCTGTGATACGCGCCGGGCGCCCGGTTGTTTCACTTCCCGCCGCTAAAGATCGAAGCGGCGAGGATCATCGCCCGTCAAACCGCGCGGGCTTTGCGCACGGCGGCCTGCCAGCCCGCGTAGAGCTTATCGGCCTGGGCGCGGGTCATGGCCGGGATGAACTTGCGCTCGTCGACGGCCAGGCGCTCGATGGCCGCGGTCGAGTCCCATAGCCCGGCGCCCAGCCCCGCCAGCCAGGCGGCTCCGAGCGAGGTCGTTTCCACGGCCTTGGGCCGGACGACCGGGAGGCCGAGGACGTCGGCCTGGAACCGGCAGAGGAAGTCGTTGGCCGAGGCGCCGCCGTCCACCCGAAGCTCGCGCACCCGCAGCCCAGATTCCTTGCGCATGGTCTCCAGGACATCCCGGGTCGAGTAAGCCATGGCTTCGAGGGCCGCCCGGACGAGATGATCGCGGTTGGCGCCGCGCGTCAGCCCGACGATCGTGCCCCGGGCCTCGGAGTCCCAGTAGGGCGCGCCGAGCCCGACGAAGGCCGGGACGAAGTAAACGCCCGCGCTGTCCGCGACCGACGCGGCGGCGGCCTCCGACTCGGCCGCCGTGCCGATCAGGCCGAGCTGGTCGCGCAGCCACTGGACGGCCGCCCCGGCCACGAACACCGATCCCTCGAGGGCGTAGGCGGCCTTGCCGCCGGGGCCGCAGGCGACGGTCGTGATCAGGCCGTGCTTGGACTCGACGGCCTCCCGCCCGGTGTTGAGCAGGATGAAAGAGCCGGTGCCGTAGGTGTTCTTGATCGCGCCCGGCCGGAATCCGGCCTGGCCGAAAAGGGCCGCCTGCTGGTCGCCGGCGATGCCCATGACCGGGATGCCCGCCGGGAGACGGCCCAGGCGGACCGTTCGTCCGAACTCGCCCGACGACGGAAGGACGCGCGGCAGGAGGGCGGCCGGGACGCCGAAGAGATCTAGCAGGTCCGCGTCCCAGTCGAGCCGGCGGATGTTGAAGAGCATGGTCCGCGAGGCGTTGGTCGGGTCGGTGGCGTGGCTGGCCCCGCCGGTCAGCTTCCACAGGGTCCAGGAGTCCGTGGTGCCGAAGGCCAGCCGTCCCCGCCGGGCCCGCTCGCGAAGGCCGCCGCGGTCGAGGATCCACTCCGCCTTGGTCGCCGAGAAGTAGGCGTCGATCGGCAGGCCGGTCCTTTTCCGGATGAGCCGGCTCATCCCCGGCCTGGCAGCCAGCTCGCGGCAGCGGCCGGCGGTCCGGCGGCACTGCCAGACGATGGCCTTGGCCACGGGCCGCCCCGACCGCCGGTCCCAGACGACGGTCGTCTCGCGCTGGTTGGTGACGCCCACCGCGGCGATCGAACGTCCGGGAACGCTTTCGAGAACCCTCTGGACCGTCCGGAAGACGCTCCGCCAGATCTCCTCCGGGTCGTGCTCGACCCAGCCGGGCTTGGGAAAATACTGCGGGAACTCCTCGTAGGCCGAGGCGACGGCCCGGCCGCGCTTGTCGAAGACGATGGCCCGGCTGCCGGTCGTGCCCTGATCGATGGCCAGGACGTGGCTCATGTCAGGCCCTCGTCCCGGTCCAATCTAGGATGTCGGCAAAGACCTTGTCGCGGCCGAGGTCGATGTAGAGCGCGTGGAACATGTCCGGATACTCGATGAGCGTCTTGTCGGCCGCGGCCAGCCGGGCGAAGATGCGGCGGGCGGCCCTCTCGTCGACGAGACGATCGACGCCGGGGACGAGGAAGAGCGCCGGCGCCGCGAACGTCCGGGCCAGGCGCCCCGCCCGGGCCTGGACTGGAAGGAAGCCGCGCATGAGCCCGAGGCTGGCGACCCGCAGCTCGTCCGGGCTTTCGTTCATGACCGCCGCATAATCCGGATCGCGCGTCGCCATCTCCGAGGTGAACGGCAGATCGACCATGGATTTCGGATGGAACGGCGTGACCAGGGCGACCTTGACATAAGCGCCCGGGGGGAACTTCATCCCGTTCTTGAAGGCCGGCGCCATGAGGACCGCGCCGGCGAACAGGCCGGGCCGGCGGCCGGCCAGGTCGTAGGCGATGAGTCCGCCCATGCTCTCGCCGGCGAGGAAGACCTTTTTCCCCGGAAAGTCCCGCCCGATCGCCTCCCTCAGGGCCAGGAGGTCCCGGTGCCAGACCTCGAAGGAAGCGACGTGGCCGCGCGGCCGCTCGGGCGTCCGGCCGAAGCCGCGGAGTTCTATGGCGTACGAAGCATAGCCGCGCCCGGCCGCGGCGCGGGCGAAAAAATCCCAGCGGCCCGAGTGGGCGCCCAGCCCGTGGACAAGGAGAAAGACGGCCTTGGGCGGGACCGGGCCGGCAACTGCGGACGGCGATGGCTCGGCATCCCAGCGGCGGAACAGGAGATCGGTCCCTTGGAGGCCGCTCATGGCCGGATTATAGCAAAGCCCCGCCCGGCGTGTCTTGCGCCGCCCGGTGCTTCTTTGTTATGATAAGGCCGTAAATCCGGAACAAGGAGGTCTGGTGGGTAGAGGAAACAGAGCTTTCAAGAGCGAAAAACGGTCCAAAGAGCTGAGAAGACTGAAGAAACAGGAAGAGAAGCGGTTGCGGCGCCTGGGCAAGATCGCCAATCCCGAGGGTGAGCCCGAGGTCTTTTCGCCCGACGAGGCGCCGGCCGCCCCGCCCAATCCGGACGCCCCCGAGCCCGAGCGGGAAGAGTCCTGAGGCCGTCCGCGAACGGCATTTTCTCCTTTCATTCCGGCCGGGATCCCCGAGGGGGACGCCACCCGCGGCCGGATCGAACCCGGAAGGGTCCAATGAAGCCCAACGCTCGTTCCGGCGGACGGGTCTGTCCGGCGATCGTGTCGATGCTCGCCGCCGCGGCGGCCGTCGCCGCGGCAGGGGGCGCGGCAGGCCGCGAACGGATCCTGTTCAAGGCCCTGCCTCCGGCCGACCCGGCCAGGCGGATCATCCAGGCCGTTCTCGACTCGAGGTTCTACTCCATGCGCGACGGTTTCCCCGCGGCGGCATGGAGGGACCTCGGCTTCGGCGGCGCGTGGGAGCGGGCCCGGCGCTATTTCCCGGCCAGCGCCTATCTCGTCCGGCCGGGCTCCTACTTCATGACCCACGGCTTCGACGCTGATGGCCGGCTGTTCATGGAGATCCACGAATCGGCCTACCTGGCCCTCTGCGTCGAGAACTTGCGGACGTTCACGCCGGCCGCGATCGTCGGGGATTACGGCCGCATGCTGGCCGCGGCGAACGGCCGCGAAGCCGCGGCCTTCCGGGAGAAGCTGGGCCGGCTCGAGGCCTTTTTCCGGGACGAACCGGCTCATCGAGCGCTCCGAAAGACCCTGGGCGAGGATCTCTATCTGCGGCTGCTCAGGGAGCTGCGCGAGGAGGATTACCACATGCTCGCCGGCGGACTGATGCATGAGGGCATGCACGCCGGGCTGGACGACGCCGTGGTCGGCCGGCTCCAGGCCGGGTTCAGCGCCGGCCGCGGAACCGTCGAGTGGGACGAGCTGAGAGCCTTCATGGCCGAGATCGCCTGCCACCGGCCCTTCTGCGCCTGGGCCGCGGGCGATATCGCCGGCGCGTGGCGGCGGATCGAAGACCGGCTCGGCGAGCTCGAAGGCCTGCGGAAGAGACGGGGCCTGCCGGCGGGAGCCGGGCTGGCCCGTTTCGAGAAGGCCAGGGCCGGCGCCTGGACCGGGGCCGCCCTGATCCGGCTCCGGATGCGCGAGATCTGGCAGTCCGCCGGGCGCGGCCGGGACCTGGCCGCCGCGTTCCAAAAGGACTACGTCCAGGGGGACATTCCCGCCGATATCGGGAACCTCCTGGCCAAGCTCGACCGCGACGCGGCCGGCTTCGCGGCCTCGGCCGGCGAAGCCATCCGGGCGACCGAGGTCGCGGTCCGTTCGCTCGAGGAGGTCCTGGATGCCTGGGGAGCCTGGGCCTCCGGACGCCGCCCTTATCCTCCCCCGGTCACGGACTCCCAGGCCGTTCTCAAACAGGTCAGCGAGATACGCTGGCCGGAACCCGATGCCGGCGCGGCGGCCGCCCTCATGAAACGGGCCGGAGAAGAGCTGTCTAGGGAGAAGGCGTCCTGGTCAGGAGGCCTTCGACTCCCCACTTTCTCTCCGCGGCCAGGAAGCGGACGGGCTTCTTCGGCGGCACGAACGACATGGCCCGCTCGGCGAAGGCCGTGATCGACAGGGCCGGATTGACGCCCAGGTTCTCCGGGATCTGGGAGCCGTCACAGACGATCATCCCGGCATAGCCTTTGACCCGGTTGCGCTCGTCGATGACGCCCTCCTCCGGGGTCGGGCCGAACGAGCAGCCGCCCAGGATGTGGGCCGTGATGGGCGCGCCCACCGTGACCTCGGTGATGACGTTGGCCGGGACCGCGTCCATCCGCCTGGCCATCCGCCGCCCGAAATCGTTGCCGGCCGGGAGCCAGGTCGGGTTCCGGCGGTCCGTGCCGGGTTCGGAGACGAGGACCGCTTCTAACGGGGCATACCAGCGCCGGCGCCGCTTCAAATGGAAATAATTGTCGACCGTCTGCATGCCCAGCAGGATGATCGTCTGCCGGGCCCAGCCGGGCGGCCGGCGCAGGCGCAGATGGCGCAGGGGATGACGCAGCTCGTTGGCCAGCCAGCGCAGGACCCGGGGCGTCCTTTTGCCGCCGTCCGTCAGGGCGGCGACAAGCGCGCACATGACGTCATGTCCTTTCCCGAAGCGCACCGGTTCGAGGTGCGTGTCGGCGTCCGGGTGGACGCTCGAGGTGATGGCCACGCCCCGGCTGAAGTCGGCGTCCCTGGCCAGCGAGCGCACGCCGAGCATGGTCTCGCTGTTCGTCCGGGCGTACTTGCCGAGAGGCGCCGGCAGGTTCGGCAGCCGGCCCTTGCGCTTCATGTCGAGCAGCAGCGTGTTCGTGCCCAGGGCGCCGGCGGCGACGACCAGCGATTTGACTCGGAAGGTCAGGCCGCGCCTTCCCCGCAACAGGCCGGTGGTCTTCCGCGTCCGGACACGATACCCGTCGCTCCCGTCGGCGGAGAGCGGCTCGATATCGACGACCTTGTTCTCGGAGAAGACCCGGGCCCCGAACTTCTCGGCGAAGTAGAGATAGTTCTTGTCCAGGCTGTTCTTGGCGTCCTTGCGGCAGCCGGTCATGCACTCGCCGCAGAGCTCGCAGCCGATGCGGTCGGGCCCTTCGCCCTCGAAATAGGGGTCCGCCGCCGGCTCCCCTTCATGGCCGAAATAAACGGCCACGTCGGTCAGCCGGTAGGTGGCCTCGCGGCCGATCTCGGCCGCCGTCTCCTTCATCAGGACGTCCTGGGCCGTCTCGACCGGGTTGCGGACGATACCGAGCATGCGGCCGGCCAGGTCGTAGTAAGGCAGGAGTCCGGCCTTGCCGCCGAGCCGGCGGACGCTGGGGCGCTCGAAGAAGACGTCGGGCGGGACGTAGAGCGTGTTGGCGTAGTTGAGGCTGCCGCCGCCGACGCCGGCCCCGGCCAGGATGAAGGCCCCGTTGAGGAGGCGCAGACGCCAGGTGCCGTAGAGGCCGAGGCCGGGCATCCAGAGGAACTTGCGCAGGTTCCAGTTGCGGCGCGGGAACTGGTCGGCGTGCCAGCGCCGGCCGGCTTCGACGACGCCGACCGAATAGCCCTTCTGGGCCAGGCGCATGGCCGCGACGGAGCCGCCGAATCCGGACCCGACGACCAGGCAATCGAAAACGAGCTCTTCGCTCTTCTTCATTTTCCCCGAATGCGCCCCACTTTACAGAAGACGGCCGGAGAGGTCAAGGACGCGCATTGGCGCTGAGCGCCTTCAGGGCTTCGCGTCTTTGGTCTCCGGCCGTCGGGCCCCGGCTCGATAGAGCGGGATCCTCTTGAACGGCGGTCCGGATCGCGGTTGAGCGATAAGCCTCTTGACAGCCCCGCGTCCGTATAATATATTCGTGTACGTACATGTTATATGAAAATCTATTCATAATTGAACGCAAAGGTATAGAATGAACAGAGACCTTCTAACCGTCCAGGACCTGGCCGACAAGGCCGGGGCCCCGGCCGAGCGTGTCGCGGAATGGACCAAGGTCAAGCTCCTCAAGCCCGACGGCTACGGCGAGAAGAAGTCCCCCCTGTTCTCCGTCTCGAGTCTCGAGCAGGTCGCCGTGGTCCAGCGGCTGGCCGATCTCGGCTACGGCACCGACGAGATCATCAAGATCGTCAAGAGGGTCGGCCTGCCCCGCGACCGGCGCGGCAAGAAAAGGGCCCGCGACAAGGGCTACTTGACCGTCGGCAACCTGGCCGAGCGCTCCGGCGTCAGCCCGCGGACGATCAAGCACTGGGAGGACAAGGGCATCATCGAGCCCGACATGCGGACCGAGGGCGGCTTCCGGCTCTACTCGGAATCGTACGTCATCCTCTGCCAGCTCATCCGCGACCTCCAGCTCTTCGGCTACTCGCTCGAGGAGGTCAAGGCCATCTCGGACGATGTCCGGACGCTCCTGGCCATCGAGGCCGAACTCGAAGCCTACCCCCAGGCCGAGGTCGAGAAGCGGCTGGCCGCGATGCTCGAGGCCATCCGGGGCCTCTCCGACAAGATGAAGCTTCTGGAGGAGGGCATCGAGCGCTGGCGCGACCTTCTCAAGAAGAAGAAAAAGGACATCGTCGCCCTCCAGGGCCGGAACCAGAAGCGCGGGAAAGCCGCCAAAGAAAATAAGGAGAAGAGCCATGCATAAGATCGTCCTCATCGAGCCGAAGGCCCCGAACCTGCACATCTTCTCCCAGTTCCCCCTGCCGCGGCTGGGGACCCTCATCCTCGGGACGATGATGAAGAAGCTCGGCTGGGAGGTCGAGGTCTTCGTCGAGGACTTCCGCAAGGTCGATTACGACGTCATCGCCGAGGCCGACCTCGTCGGCATCTCGACCATCACGTCCACGGCGCCACGGGCCTACGCCATCGCCGACCGGGTCCGGATCATGCGCATCCCGGTCATCATGGGCGGGCCCCACGTCACCTACCTGCCCGACGAGGCGATGCAGCACGCCGATTTCGTCGTCCGCGGCGAGGGCGAGGCGGCCCTGGCCGCCTTCATCGACGCCCGCGAGAAAGGGAGGGGCTACGCCGACGTACCCAGCCTCTCCTACCGGGACGCCTCCGGCGCCGTCATCCACAACCCCCTGGCGCCCCGGGCTTCGGACCTCGACCGCATCCCCTTCCCCGACTTCTCGCTCCTGCGGCCCGATGCGAAGGGCACGAAGCATATGTCCTCCATCCCGGTCATGACCTCGCGGGGCTGCCCTTTCGATTGCTCCTTCTGCTCGGTGACCGGCATGTTCGGGCGCAAGTACCGCTTCCGCTCGACCGCGAACATCATCGAGGAGCTGCGCCGCTATTCGGGCCGCAAGACCATGGTCTTCTTCTACGACGACAACTTCGCCGCCGACCCGGAACGGACCCGCGAGCTGTGCCAGGCCATGATACGGGAGGAGATCCGGATCCGGTGGACGACCCAGGTCCGGGCCGACGTCGCCCGCGACCCGGATCTCGTCCGCCTGATGAAGGAATCCGGCTGCCACACCGTCTACATCGGCTTCGAATCGGTCAACCCGGACGCGCTCCAGGAAATGCACAAGAAGCAGACCGTCGCGGAGATCGCCCGGGCCGTCCGGGTGTTCCGGCAGAACGGCATTCACATCCACGGCATGTTCGTCCTCGGCTTCGACCAGGACGACTGGAAGACAGTGCGCAAGACGGTCCGCTGGGCCAAGCGGGCCCGGCTGACCTCGACCCAGTTCCTCATCCTGACGCCGCTGCCCGGCTCGGCCTTTTACGACCGGATCGCCGCCGAGCACCGCATCACCTTCCACGACTGGGCCCTCTACGACGCCCACCACGCCGTGTTCCAGCCGGCCCGCTTCTCGCTGCCCGACCTCCAGAAGGCCCAGAGCTTCGCCCACCGCAAGTTCTATTCGCTCAAGGGTTCGGTCCGCAAGGTCCTGTCCGGCCAGTGGCTGGCCCTCGGGATCGCCCACTACGCCAGGCATCTCGACAGGGCCTGGAAGAAGAAGAACCGGACCTTCCTCCGGGCCGCCGCCCTCCTCAAGCCCCGGCCGGGCTCCCGGGCGAAAGTGTCGGTGGATTACCGGGAGGACGTCAGCCTCGAATAAGGGACGCTCCGAACCGTTTACATGCCCCTCCGTATCAACTAGAATATTCTGGAATTTTATCCCTATGGAGTCGCCCATGCCCAATGTCCTGACCGTCCGGGGACTGAAAAAGTCCTACGGCACCCAGCACGCCCTGGCCGGCATCGACTTCGATGTCCGCGTTGGCGAGGTCTTCGCCCTGATCGGCCCGAACGGGGCCGGCAAGACCACGACCCTCCGCATCGTCGCCACCCTGCTGACCTCGACCGCCGGCGAGATCTCCTTCCTCGATCACGACCTCGGCAAGGATCCCGATTTCGTCCGGGAGAAGATCAGCTACCTGCCGGAAGAAGCCGGCGCCTACAAGGACATGAAGGGCCTGGATTACCTTCATTTCATGGCCAACTTCTACGCCCGGACGCCGGAGGAGGAGAAGGAGTTCGTCCGCCGCGCCGTCGAGATCACCGAGCTCGGCGACCGCCTGTCGACCAAGGTCGGCACCTACAGCAAGGGCATGACCCGCAAGCTCCTCCTGGCCCGGGCCCTGATGACCAAGCCCGTGCTGGCCATCCTCGACGAGCCGACCTCGGGCCTCGACGTCCTCAACGCCCTGGAGGTCCGGGAGATCGTCCGCCGCTACGTCAAGGAGGGGACGTCGGTCCTGCTCTCTTCCCATAACATGCTCGAGATCGAGTTCCTGTCCGACCGGGTCGGGCTCATCAACAAGGGCCTGATCCTCGACACGGGCACGCCGGCCGAGCTCAAGGACAAGCACGCGGCCAAGAACCTCGAAGAGGTCTTCAGGAGTTCCCTCCGATGAAAAGATTCACCAACCTTTTAAAGAAAGAGATCAAGGAGCTGGCGACCAAGCAGCTGGTCGTCTCGCTCGTCTTCACCGTCGTCCTGTTCAACTTCATCGGACAGGTCAGCAGGAAGGAGGTCCAGAAGGCCGTCGGCATCCAGACCATCTCGGCCCTCGACCAGGACGGCACGCCCGCGTCGCAGGCCCTGATCAAGGGCCTCGAGTCGGCCCGCTTCAAGGTCCTTGACCAGTCGGGCAAGACCAAGGATCAGGCCCTCGAAACGGCCAGGGCCGGCGAGTCCAAGCTCCTCCTCGTCATCCCCAAGGGCTTCGGCGACTCCCTCCGGGAGCTCAAGCCCAGCGAGATCGAGACCTACTCCTTCATGCGCAGCTTCTCGCTCATCGGGGCCCGGGGCCAGGTCGTCGTCCAGGGCGTCATCGCCGCCCTCAACGAGGCCGTGTCCAACGAGTTCCTGGCCCAGCGGCTGCCCGGCCTCGACCCGGCCAGCCTCAAAAAGCCCATCCGGAGCCGGGACTTCGTCGTCGTCAGGGACCGCGTGGCCGAAGGCTCGGCCAACATGGTCGCCGGCCTGATCTCCCAGCAGTCCATGCTCATCCCCATCGTCCTGATGATGATCGTCATCTATTCCTCGCAGATGGTCATCTCGGCCGTGGCCCTGGAGAAGCAGAACAAGACCCTGGAGACGCTCCTGACCGTGCCCATCAAGCGGACTTCGATCATCACCGCCAAGATGCTGGCGGCCGGGCTCGTCGGCCTCATTTCGGCCGGCGTCTACATGTTCGGCTTCCAGGGCTTCGTCGGCGGCATCGGTGAAGAAGCGGCCCGGGCGGGCGCCCAGGACGGCGGGGCGGCGCTGATGCAGAAGCTCGGCCTGACCTTCAGCACGGGCGGCTACGCCATCCTCGGCCTGTCCATCTTCCTGGCCATCCTGGTGGCCCTCGCGGCGGCCATGATCCTCGGCGTCCTGGCCGAGGACCTTCGCAGCGCCCAGAGCATGATGATGCCGCTCATGTTCATGGTCATGATCCCCTACTTCATCTCGCTGTTCGCCGACCTGAACACGATGTCGCTGCCGCTCAAGGTCTTCGTCCTGGCCATCCCGTTCACGCACCCCTTCCTGGTCTCGCAGAACCTCTACCTCGGCAACTACGGCCTGATCGCCGCCGGGCTCGGCTATATGCTCCTCGTGTTCGTGGTCCTGGTGATCTACGCGGCCAGGATCTTCTCGACGGACAAGATCCTGACCATGAAGCTGCGCTTCGGCAAGAAGAAAGCGGCCGCCGCCTGAGGGCCGTGACGACCGATCCGGCCAGGCAGGTCCGGTCACCGATCGCCTTCGCGGTCGGGGCCCGGACCCTGTCCAATACCGCCTACCGGATGGTCTACCCGTTCCTGCCGGTCTTTGCCCGCGCCTTCGGGGTCGACCTGGCGACCATGTCGATCGCCCTGTCGGCCCGCTCCGCCTCGGGCGCGCTGGGCCCCCTCCTCGCCCCATTCACGGACCGGCACGGGCGGCGGTTCGGCCTGACCCTCGGGCTGGGCCTGTTCGCGGCCGGGGCGTTCCTGGGCGCCGTCGGCCCGGGCCTTCCGGGCTTCGCCGCCGCCCTCGTCCTGATGACCGTCGGCAAGTACGTCATCGACCCGGCCATCCTGGCCCACCTGAGCGACCTCGTGCCCTACGGTCGGCGCGGCCGGGCCCTGGCCCTGACCGAGCTCAGCTGGTCCCTGGCCTTCATCGCCGGCGTGCCGGCCGCCGGCTTCCTCATCGGCCGCTTCGGCTGGCGGTCGCCCTTTCTTGCCCTGGCCGTCCTGGGCCTGGCCGGGCTCGTCGTCGTCCGGATCGGCGCGGGGATGCCGGCAGCGGGGGCGGCCGGCGCCGCGGGCCATCGCGAAAGCTTCAGGTCCGTGTTCCGGTCGGGCCCGGCCCTCGCGGGGATCGCCGCCATACTGGCCGTCAGCGTCTCGAACGAGCTGGTCAACTTCGTCTTCGGCGCCTGGCTCGAGGACTCCTTCGGGCTCAAGCTGGCCGGCCTCGGGGCCGCGGCGGCGGCCATCGGCCTGGCCGAGTTCGGCGGCGAAAGCCTGGTCGCGGCCTCGATCGACCGGATCGGCAAGATGAAGGCCCTGATGACCGGCCTGGCCGCCAACGCCGTCGCGGCCGCCGTCTTGCCCCTGGCCGGCCGCACGGCCGCCCTGGCGCTCATCGGCCTGGCCCTCTTCTACCTGACCTTCGAGTACACGGTCGTCAGCATGCTTCCGGTCATGAGCGAGATCCTGCCCCAGGCTCGGGCGACGCTTCTGGCCTTCTACGCCGCGTCGTTCTCGGTCGGCCGGGCCATCGGGTCGCTGGCCTCCCCCCGGCTCTACGGCCTGGGGTTCCCGGCCGTGGCCCTGGCCGCGGCCGGCCTCAACGCCGTCGCCTTCCTGTTCCTGGTCCGCCTGCGCCGCCTGACCGTCGGCAGGCATTGACAAGGGCTCTCCGTTCCTGCCAAGATAGGCCCGAAAGGGAGGGGTCATGCACATCCTGTGGACCATTGTTCTGGGGTTGCTGGCCGGCATCATCGCCAAGCTCATCTATCCCGGCAAGGAGAACATGAGCTGGCTCTGGACGATCGTCCTGGGCATCGCCGGTTCGTTCGTCGCCACCTATCTCGGCAAGCTCGTCGGCATCTACAAGCCCGGCGAGACGGCCGGCTTCATCGGCGCCATCGTCGGCGCGCTGATCCTGCTCTTCATCTACGGCCTGATCAAGAAAAAGGCCTGAGGGCCGCTCCACCAAAGGCAAGGCTGGAGCCAATGGGGAAACGAAGTCGGTTGTAGCGCCGCAAGAGCATTTCCCGGCTATCAAGGCGGAGATTTGGAAGCTAAAAAACAACTAAGCCTTCTTGAAAAGCAATCGCGTTTTGTTATCAGGCATTAATCGCCCCGCCCTTGGGATCGCCGGGCCATGGATAGCTTATGTGCCCCGTCTCCTATGCGTGCGGCTATTGCGGACAACCGGCGCATTCGAACTCTGAGCTCTAGGCCCGCGTCGACCTGCCGCCATGCCGGCGGATGAGGAGCCAAACGGCCAGCAGAAGCAGCAGCCCGAGGACGATGGGCGCCACGACCGCGACGACGGCCGTCACGCCGGAGACGGCATCCTCGGCCAGGCTGACGACGGGGTTCCCCATTCCCGCGGTATGCGCCGTCACGACCGGACGGGCCGCCGCCTTGGCCGTGTGGATGCCTCCCGCGATGAGCAGGCCGCAGATCATGGCCAGCACCGGGCTGACGTTGCTGATGACGTTGCCGCTCGCGGCGAAGAGGATAGCCCCGGCCGCCGGCCGGAAGATCGTCTGTATCACGTCGTTGACCGTGTCGACGGCCGGGATCTTGTCGACGGTGATCTCGATCGCGAGCAGGACGCCGATGACGACGAGCACGACGGGATGCGTCAGCGCGCTCCACGGCGGCCGGAGGGCGATGAGATGGGTGTAGCGGGCCAGCAGGCCGACGATGAGCAGCGGCAGATAGGCGTTCAGGCCGGTCGCCGCGGCCAGCCCGAAGGCGCCGAGCAATCCCAGCATGCCGATCCTCCCCGACCGGATTC
Organism: Acidobacteriota bacterium; assembly: GCA_039683095.1. Lineage (NCBI taxonomy): Bacteria > Pseudomonadati > Acidobacteriota > Acidobacteriota bacterium. Next base: position 945,504 of record JBDKSB010000012.1, read on the forward strand.
TAGTTCCGGCCGTGAACGCCTGTCAATCTCGCGACGGGAGGCTCCGGAGCACGCCGACGGGGCCCAGGAGGCCCGAGGGCAGGAGCGGCGAATCCTTCGCATAATGTTTCCAGGTCGAGAAGGCGAGGCGGCCGGAGGACGGGCGCCGTTCGCCATTGAGGATCCAATCCGGCCAGCGGACGAGGTTTCCGTCCGGGCCATACTCGGCGTCGGCCGGTTCGCGCTCGTCCCCGATGAGCCGGTTGGGCCAGAGGTTGGCGACCCGGACCTCCAGGCGGTTGCCTTTCGGCCTAACCGCGGCCGTGATCTCGACGCGCCAGGGATCGCACCAGACGACGCCGAGGTCGCGGCCGTTGAGCCGGACCGAGGCGATGTTCCTGACCGTGCCGAGATCGAGCCAGAGCCGGGCTCCCTCGCCCGAAGAGTCCGTCGCGGCCGCCGCGAGATCGAACGTCCTGGCGTAGACTGCCTGCCCCGAATAGTACTTGATGCCGTCCTCCGGCCTCCGGCTCCAGTCGGCGAGCTGGTCGAAAACGACGCGGGACGGCCCGCCCCGGGTCGGATCGAAAGCGACGTCCCAGGGGCCATCGAGCGAGACGAGTTTCTCGAGCGCGGGGAAGTTCTCCGGCGCCGCCGGGCCAGCTGCGGAAGCGGCGGGCGGATCCGCCAAGACGCCCGGGACCGACGCCGCCCGATCGCGGAACACGATGAAGAAGGATTGGCGCGGCTCGAACCTCAAGGGGACGGATGTCGATCCGCCAGCAGCCTCGTACCGGGCCAGATCGCGGGTCGTCCCGTCGATGGGGTCCAAGAGATCGGGCCGCTTGCCGCTCGTCCGGAACCGGGCCGTCGTTTCGACCGGCGCGGCATCGGGATTGGCCACGAAATAGATGTCCGTGCCGCCGTCCCGGCGGTGGATCCAGCGCAGGGGGATGTCCGAGGCGAAGTCCGGCGCGACACGCATCCTCTCGAGCGCCGACATAACGACCGCGAAATCGCCGTACTGGGCGGGTTCGTCGAGGGGCGGCCGGCCGACGTTCCAGGTTGTCCCGGGCGAAGAAAGGGGTTCAGCCGGGCATGTTCCCGCCTGGCCCCTGACCCAGACGACGCGGCCCCGGCCGAAGGCATGCTCCGTGACTTTCTCCCCGTCGCAATCGCCCCAGACCTCGACGGCCAGACGCTCGACCTCGGCGTCGCAGGCCGGGTATCCGGCCAGCGACGGCGACCTCCGCGGCGGCGGCCCGATGACCGTGGCGCCGGCGGCGACCAGGCCGCGGACCTTCCGGAGCAGGACGGGCGTCATCGTCTCGCGCTCGGGCAGCACGAGGACGCGATAGCTCATGCCGTCCGGGAAAACGATCCGTCCGTCCTTGACGGAGGCGGAGGTCATGAACGTATCCGGCGGGCAGCCGTCGAAGGCCGGCCCGGCCGGTCCCGGAGGATCGCCCCGGAGCGCCGAGGCCGGCGGCCGGAAAGCGTGCGGCGCGCCCTCGGCGACGAGGAAGCAGACGTCGGCGACCGGCAGTCCCCGCCGCAGCATGAACTGGCAGCGGGCCAGGTAGCGGTGATAGGCCGGGACCATGTCCCACCAGGTCTGGGTCCGCTCCCAATGGACCCCGTATGGGCCCATGGTCAGGCCCGGCTTCGTCGCCAGCCCGGCCTGGTGCTGCGAGCGATGGAAGACGATCCGGTTGACGCCCGACGCGAAGGCCCAATCTCCCAGGGCCTTGATCGACGCCGGATGGGCCTGCCAGGCCTCCCGGTCGTCCGAGGTGAAGGACTCGGCGGCGACGATCGGCCGGCCGTTGGTGTAGGCGATGCCGGCGGCCTCGATGATGCTGTGGGCCGTGTGGAAGCCGGACAGCCAGAACTCGCCCATGGGCACGTCGGCGACGGCGCCCAGGGACATGTCGGAGCACGGCGTCATGTCATAGGGCTCGATCGACACGCTGAAGCCGTCCCGGCGGCCGAGGTCCTTGAGACGCCGGGCGTGGTTCTCGAGGACGAGCTCGTTGGCCGTCTGCCTCAGGTCCCAGAGGAAGCGCTCGGAGGTTTCCATGTCCTTGACCGGACGGCCGGTGACCGCCGGCAGGAAGGGCAGGAGATCGTAGCCGCGGCGCGCCAGGAATTCCTCGCGGAAGGCGGCGGTCCAGTTCTGCGCGCCCATCTCCCAGCTGTCGATGTGAAGCATCGTCCATCCGGCCCGGCCGTCCGTCCGGCGCGGTCCGACCTCGCGAAGCAGGGCCCCGACGAAGGCATCGTAATGGGCGTCGAAGGCGGCCGCGTCGAGCTTGTCGCACTCGAGGCCGAGGCCGGGCACGGGCGCGGGCCGGGTGTTGGCGCCCGTCGTCACCCGTCCGAAGCGCAGGATGGTCCAGCGGCCGGCCGGGACGTCCCAGACGATCCGGCCGTCGGCCGCGAGCTTGCCGGTCAGGTCCACGATCCGCGCCGGGTCGACGGCCGCGCCCGCCGGCAGGGCGGGGAACACGGCGGGCATGGGCAGGAAGGGTTTGACCCCCGGCTTCGAGGAATATGGTTCCCGGACGTAGAGGGCTTTCTCGTCGATGTCGGCGATGGCCGGCCCGGCCGACGGCGTGGGGAAGGCCAGGAGGGCGACGTCGCGGTAGAACCCGTCCATCGTTTTCTTCAGCTCCGCGGGCAGGGAGTCCTCGCCGAAGTAGGCCGGACGCCGCGACGGGCGGGGCAGGACCGCGTCGAAGCGGGACGGGCCGGAGGTCTCGACAGCGGCGGCGACGATGTGCTGCATGGACTGCTCGGGCTTGACCCAGGGCCCGCCGGAGCCCGTCCAGCCCGGACCGGCGTTGAGCGTCACCTCGAGGCCGAGCCGCTCGGCCTCCCTGACGACGTGCTTGAACAGGCCGCGCCAGGCCGGGCCCATGAACTCGACCGGGCCGCGCGGCACCCCGACGTTGACCTCGCAGATGACGACGCCGCCGAGGCCGGCGTCGCGCAGGGATTCGAGGTCGGCGGTGATGCCCTCCCGGCTCAGGTTGCCGTCCATCCACATCCAGTAGGCCCAGGGCCGGGCGGAATCTGGCGGCCGGGCGAAGCCGGCCGCGAGCGGATCGGACGAAGGCCGTTTCGACACCCTGGCTGCGGCCGGCTCGCGGACGCAGGCGGCGGCGAGGAGGAGGAAGACCAGCCCGGCCATGATCGGAATTCGGGGCGGAAGGCGGAACGGGCATCGGCGCGACATGGCACTCTCCTCTCGCCCCCCTTATATCACTCGCGCGCCGGTCGTCAAGGATGAAGGCCGGCCGGCCGTGAAGGCGGGATCGACCGCCTCCTCGGGGACGCCGGCGGACTTGACAACGCCCCCTTTTAAACTGAATATAGGGACAACTCTGAAGGAGGCCATCATGGGGAATCATCGAGGTCTCGTTCTGCGTTTCCATCCCGCCCGGAGGGTCTCATGAAACCCGCTCAGCTGAAGATCGCCGGGGGCGTCCTGGTCGCCCTGGGCCTCGTGCTGGGCGTCCTGGCGTTCCTGCTGGGATCCGGCTCCCCGAAGGGAGAGCTGTCGCTGGACCTCAAGTTCAAGGACCGGGTCGTCAGCGGGGCCTACAAGGCCTACGGGGCCCGCGAATGCCCCGTGCCTATGTGGCTGGCCAAGTCGGTCTTCCGCAACGAGACCGGCCGGCGCCTGACGAACCTCCGGGTCCGCTACCGCGTCTCCGAGTACGCCGAATCCGACTGGAACAACTGGCACAAGTACGCGGCCGTGGACCCGGGGCAGACGGTCGTCGACCTCTACTATCCCATCTTCACCGCCCAGACGGCCCGCCTGACCAGCCGGGCCCCGGCCGACCTGTCCGTCGAGTACGAGTACACGGACGGCGGCGGCCGGAAGAAGGAATTCTCCGATACGCGCCGCCTGACGATCATGAGCCGCTACGAGTTCTTCTTCTCGGACATGACCGCCGAGGAGCGGACGGGCGCCTTCCAGGATTCCGACACCAATTATCCGCTGATGGCGGCCTGGGTCTCGCGCAGCGACGACGCCGTGGTCGGCCGCCTGGCCTCGCTGGCCAACAAGAAGGCCGGCGGGCTGGGCGCCTCGGAGAGCGACGAGGCCTGCATCGAGGTCCTGGGCCAGCTCTACGAGCTGATGCGGGCCATCCACGTCAGCTACCAGCACCCGCCGAACCTCCAGGACCCTAACATGTCCTACGACATCAAGTCGGTCCAGAGCCTGCAGTTCCCCCGCGACACGATCGAGAAGCGCAGCGGGACCTGCATCGACCTGGCCATCCTGATGGCGGCCATGATGAACTCGGTCAACATCGAGCCCATCCTGGTCAGCATGGACGGCCACTGCTTCCCCATGGCCCGCCTGCCGCAGAGCCGCAAGTTCGTCCCGGTCGAGGCCACGGGGGTCGGCGACGGCTACACCAAGAGCATGAGCTTCGCCGAGGCCAACAAGAGCGCCCTGGAGACCTGGAACAAGATCAACCGGACCGGACGCTATAACCTCATCGACGTCCGGGCCTTCTGGACGCAGGGCATCGGCAACCCCGAGCTCGACCCGCTGCCGCCCGACATCCTGGAGAAATGGGGCATCATGGACCTGGCCGAGCGGGGCGGCGGAGGTGGCGGAGGCGGCGGCCGGCAGCCCGCGCGGAGCGGCGGCGGGCCGGCGCCCCAGCCGGTCCGGGGCGGCCTGTCCGGCAACTGGGGCTGCCAGCTGACCATGCCGACGGGCCAGGGCGTGACCGGGGCCTGCCAGATCATCCAGCAGGGCAGCCAGGTCCAGCTCGTCTTCCGCTTCGCCTACCAGCAGATGGGCCAGGACGGAATGATGCACCAGGTCCAGGAGGTGAACGCCTTCCAGGGCACCTTCGACGGCGCCGCCATCCAGGCCGTCTGCAACCAGTCCCAGGTCGCCATCGACGGCGCGGCCGTGCCGGGCCAGGGACTGCCCTATCGCATCGTCCTCCAGGTCGTCCAAGGCGGCCTGCAGGGCCAGTTCGCCAACGCCACGGGCGTCACGGCCAGCCTCGTCCTGGTGCGCCAATGAGCGGCGCGGGGAGACACGCCATGAAGAACCAGACGCTTTTACGAAAGGCCTTCCTCGCGGCCCTCGCCGTGGCCCTGGCCGGCTTCGTTCTTCCGGCCCGGGCCCAGGACGTCGGTTACGACGGCAACTTCACGCTGTCGCCGGTCGGCGACCTGGACATGGTCCTCAAGATGACCCTGCCCATGGAGCGCTACCAGGGCCTGCGCGACAGCGTCAGCAACCTCTACCTGTTCATGCGCGACCTGGCCTCCAACCGGGCCGACGCGGAGGTGACCCGGAAGAAGGCCGAGTGGGACGACGCCTCGCGCACCGTGACCTTCACCATCCACATGCTCGGGGCGGCCCGGAACATGGGCAACCACTGGGAGTTCGACGTCGGACCCGGCGCCGTCTACAGCAATCTCGACGAGGACAAGAAGACCATCTACTTCAACGAGACGGTCGGCGACGGATCGGTCCGGGGCAACAGCCGCCTGGTGCTGCCGGCAGCGGCCCGGCAAGCCAGGTACGACGCCGCGCGGAAGATGGTGACCTACGCCCTGCCCGAGCCGCCGGGCAGGCCGGCCAGCAAGGCCCTGCTCATCCCGGCGATCGCGCTGATCGTGCTCGGGCTGGGCGCGTTCGGGGCCTCGTTCGCGGGCGGCCGCAAGGCGCCGGCCCGCCCCGCGGGAATGCCGCCCCCCTGAGGGCCGCGGCCCCCGGGCCGGAGGAGAGCGTCAGGTCTTCTTGACCCAGGCGCCGTTCTCCTGCTGGATCCACCAGCCGGAAGCGGCGCTCTTGGCCCATTCCGCGGCGAAGATCTTCTGGATCCGCTCGACCTGGCCGGCCTCGATGTTCAGGGCCTTGGCCACCTCGGCGTAGAGCTTGGTCCGGTCGCCGTTCTCGTCCTTGACCAGGTTCCGCAGGGCGGCCTTGGCCTGGAGGTTGAGGCCGGCCTCGTCGCGGACGTCCAGCAGGCCCTTGTTCGACTCGCCGATGTTGCCCGCGGCGAAGTAGGGCTGGAGCGAGACGAAGCGGTTCTTCATCGACTCCTTGAGGGCCCGGATGGCCGGCGTCGAGACGGAGGTGGCTTCCTGGGCATAGGCCGCGGGAACGAGCGAGAAGGCCGCGGAGCCCCGCGGGCCCGTCAGCTCGGCCACCGGCTCGGCGGCCTTCTTCTCCGCGTCCGTCTTGCGGATCTCGTCGACGATCTCGGCCGCGGCCTGCTTGACCGTGGCCTCGGGGAAGTAGATGTTGACCGTGATGCAGGCCAGGACGAAGACGAGGCCGGCGGCCAGGGCCGTCGCCAGGGCGTATCGTTTCTTCATGGTTCCATCCTCCTTGCGTCGCATCGTCAGTTCCCGGACTGGCCGATCCGCCTGAGCCGGCCGGTCATGTCCTTGAAGCTGATCTTCTTGCCGGGTTCGCGGTTCACCACATTTATACCAAAAAGCGGCGGCTTCTTCACCAGGTACTCGACCCCTCCCTCGTGGATGGTGCCGTTGAGGGTGAAGGTGTCGTTGCGCAGGGTGCTGACGATGCCGAGCTTCTGGTAGCGGAAGCCGCGGATGAACCTCATCCAGAAGCCGCCCGTCCCGCCCGAGGCCTTCTCGCCCGAGCTGAGGACGGTCAGGTTGTCGACGGCCTTGAGGCTGAAGGTCTGCGGCACGCCCTTGCGGGGCACCGACTCGATCTGGAAGAAGAACCGCTCGGGCTGGCCGTAACTGAGGACGAGATCGCGGACCTCGCCGCGGACGACGCCGGTCACCTCGCCGAAGGGCACTTCGTCGGTGAGCTTCTTCAGATCGAGGTCGACGAGATCGACGTTGAGCGAGATCGAGCGCCCCGGGGCGAACGGGTCGGAGACGGCCAGGTCGCGCAGGACGACCTGGCCGCCGAAGATGCTGGCTTCGCCCCGGCCGGAGATGGCGATCTTCCTGGAGCTGATGTCGAGGCGGGGGAATTCCGCCTGGACCTTGCCGGTCAGCTTGAATTGGGGCGAGGCGATGGGGAAGCGCGAGATGTCGATATCGCGAAGGGCCAGCGAGCCGACTCCCCGGAGGGATCCGGACGCCGGGTCGAGACGGAAGGTCGTCCGGCCGAGCTCGAGGCGGCCGCCGAAGAGGTCCAGGGCGAGCGGCTCGAGGCCCAGGGCGTTCGGGCCGGCGCGGAGGGCGATGTCCACGTTTTCCAGGGACACGAACGGGGTCCGGAGGCCGCCGACGCGGAAGAAGCCGGCCTCGGGGAGCGGGGCGCCGGAAGAGAGCGCCGGCGGGTTCGCGGCGGCGGGGCCTGACTCATAAAGAACGGGCACGTCGGCGGCGACGCCAGCGAGGAACTCCTGCCCCGTCGCGCGGGCGATGCTCGCGTCCGCAAGCTTGATCCGGCCGCCGACGGACAGGGCCCCGCCGCTCTTGCGGATATCGAAGGCGGCGGCCAGCCGGCCGCCGAGCTTCATCCGCGCCCCTTCCGCGACCCCTGCTTGCGCGTAAAGGGAATAGAACGGGCCGAGGCTTAGGTCGGCCGCGGCCTTCAGCTCGAGCGAGAGGGCGGGGCCGAGCTTAGCCGAGCCGGAGACGTCGATCGAGCCGATCTCGGGCAGGCGGGCGCGGACCGCCAGGCCGTCGATCTCGCCCGTCGCGGGAACGCAGCGCCCGGCGGCCGTCAACCGGAGCGGGTGTTTGCCCCAGTCGAGGTAAACCGATTTGAAAAGGGACTCGCCCCGGCCGATGTCCAGGCTGCCGCTGAACGAAAGCCCCTTGGCGGGCGAGCCCGCGCCTTCGAACTCGAGAACGGGGTCGAGGCCGTCGCCGGCGATCGTGAACGAGGAATCGTTGAACTTGGCGCCGGCCAGGGCGGCCGTGCCGGAGAAGGTCCAGTCGCCGCCGGACGCCGCGGGCCGGCGCGCGGCCAGCGCAAGGTCGAGCGCGCCGCCGAGGTCCCAGCCGGCGAGCGCGGCCGGAAGGAAGGGGGCGGCGGCCGTACGCAGGGCCGGCAGGTCAAGGCCCCGGCTCCCGAGCCTGAATTCGGCGGCCTGGCGCGGCCCCACGCCATAGCGGCCGGAGAGCCGGATAGGCGCGAGCCCGGGCAGCCGGGCCTCGAACGATGACAGGATGCCAGCCCGGCTAACGAGGTCGATCGTCCCCTTGGCCGCGAGATAGGCCTTGGCGAAAGCGACATGCTTGCCTTCAGCGGCCTGATAGTCGAGCCCGGCCAGACCGATATCAAGACGCGTGATATTGGCGGCCGAGGTCGACCCGGTGCCGACGACACGGAGATCGGCGCCAGTCACGGTCAGGCCGGAAACGGCCACCCGGCCCAGGGAGGAGCGGAGGTCGACCGAGAACCCGGGATCGGCCGACGGCCCGGCGGCTTCGATCCGGCCGGAGGCCTTGACGCGGACGGGACGCCCCCCGACCGGGGCGGAGAACTCGACGTTCTCGAGCGAGAGGGACGCGGCCAGGTGGTCCCTGGAGCTCCGCTCGGAGCGATGGAGGACGTACTTGCCCGAGATCCGGGCCCGGCCCCGCGGGCCGGCGTCCCGCAGCGCGGCCGGGAGCCGCGGGCCGATGAGCTTGGCCGCCGCGGCCAGGTCGTCGAGCCGGGCTTCGCCGCTGGCCTCGAGGAAGATGCCATAGACCGATTTCCCCACGAACCGGCACTGCAGATCGAGAAGTCCGGGGATGACGGCTTTCAGGCTGGAGACGGTCAGCTCCTGGTTGGGCCGGTCCAGGCGGGCGGTCAGGGCCAGGTTCAGGCTCTCGAGATCGACCCCGGGCCCGGCCGCGGGGAAGCGCGCCGCGCTCAGGTCGAACGTGCTCTCGACCAGGTAAGGCGAGGCCAGTCCGAGACGCCCGGAGGAAACGAGGCCGGTCGAAAGCGTCAGCGCGCCGGTCCTGTCCGTCATGGAGATGCGGCCGCGGCCGATCGCGTAGGTCACGACGTCCCGTTCTGGTCCGGGCGTCAGGGTGAGGTCGAGGCCCTCGATCTCGGTCCGGCCGGCCAGGAGCCCGAACGAAAGCCGGGTGCCGCTGACGGAGATCCGCCTGGCCCAGCCCAGCGTATCGGAGACCCGGAGCAGGACCTTCGGGATGTCCACCGGCGCTTCGGAAGCCGCGCGCTGATCCAGGCGGACGGTCAGGCCGTCGGCCTCGATCGAGTCCAGGGCCGGCTTGACGCCGCGAACGAGCTTCCAGAACTCGCCCCGGGCCTCGAGCCGGGCCAGGCCGACGGTGAGCTTCTGGAAACCGTCCTCGCGGCTGATCTCGACCGCCTCGGCGCTGATCCGGAAGGGGAAGAGCGAGTAATCGAGCCGGCCGAACGCGGCCGTGGACCCGGCTCCCTTCGACAGCTGCTTTTCGACGATGTTCCTGACCAGCGGCTTGTCGAGGACGGCTAGAAGGACCGCGGCGGCGAAAAGGAGGACGATGGCCCCGACGACGAGCGCCGAGATCCGGAGCGTCTTCCTAAGCGCCTTCTTCATGGTCCGGTGCGTCAATTATAACACCCTTCAGCCGCACCGGTCCGACGAGGGGGGCAAATGAAAAGGAAATGAGAAAGAAGGAGTTCAAACCTACTTTTTACTCATTTTTGCGCAAAAAGCAGGTTTGAACCCCTCTTTTCCATCTTCGACGAGGGTGACGTGGCCGTCGAAATCGGTGACGACCACCTCTCGGCCGCTGAGGGGGGTTAGCGTGTTGAGAAGGGCGACGCCGACCCGGTGCTTCCACTTGATCGCCCCGGTCGCCCCGTCGAGGGCCAGCAGCAGCCCGTTCTTCGTTCCGTAGAAGACGACTCCGTCCTTCTCGACCAGCATGGCCGAGTTGATGTCTTGGCCGAACCCGCCGTCGGTCTCCCAGACGGCCTTGGCGTCGTCCTCGGCCGTGGAGACGGCCGCGATGAGGTTCTCGGTGGTCCGGACATAGACCCGGGCGCCGTCGGCCGAGATGCCGATGGACTCGCGCACGGCCCAGTTGTCGGTGCCCCAGAGCTCCCGGCCCGTGCCCAGCTCGATGGCCGTCATCCAGGGGTCGGGGGCGACGATGAAGACGCGGCCGTTGGCCGCCACGGGCCAGCAGGCGGCCGGCGAGTAGAACCAGCTCGGCTTCTCCCCTTTCCACGTCCAGACGGCCTTGCCGGTCCGGGCGTCGAGGGCGTAGAGAAGCCCGTCCCAGGCGCCGAAGACGACCAGACCGCCCGCGACGAGCGGCTTGGCCTCCACGAAGCCGTCGATCCCGTCCTGGCTCCAGACGGGCCGGCCGGTGGCCAGGTCGATGGCCCGGAAAACGTGGTCGCCGGAGCCGATATAGACGACCTTGCCCTCGATCCGCGGCGAGGCCACGACCGGGCCGCCGGTCACGGTCTTCCAGACGAGCGTCCCGAGCCGGGCATCCAGGGCGTAGATCGCCCCGTCCGTTCCGCCGAAAACGACCAGGCCGCCGCCGGCCGCGGGCGCGGAGTAGATCGGATCGTCCGTTTTGAACTCCCAGGCGATGCTGCCGTCGCTCGTCCGCAGGGCCCGCACGGAACCCGAGGCGTCGGCGAAGATGATCGTCTCGCCGTTGGCCGCGGCCGGCGAGGCGATGGTCCACCCGGCGTTGAAGCGCCAGCGCTCCTTGACCTGCGGGTAGAGGGCGTTGACGCCGAAGTCGGGCCGGGCCGGCGTTCCCGGCCTGGCCCCGGCCTTCGCGCTAGCGCCGCCGGCGGGCCGCCCGGCCGCCACGATCGGCAGGCCGCCCTTTTCGAGCTCGATCCGGCACCAGGGCGCGCCGGTCCGCCGCTCCGTCCGCCCGGCGAAGGTCATCGCCTTGGCCGCGATCTCGACGATGTTGTAGCCCGGCCCGACGTTGCCGGCGCCGATGTTGGCCCGGCCCATGACCCCCCGCAGGCCCTCGAAGTCCAGCAGCTGGTCCTTGTGGCCGTGGCCGACCAGCACCGCGACCGTCGGAACGGTCTTCAGCTTGTCGAGGACGACGTACCAGTTGGCGATGCTTTCGTCGAGCGGGTAGTGACTGACGAAGATGGTCGGCTTGGCCGCCGAGGCCTTGTCCTCCAGCAGGCCCAGCAGCCAGCGGACGTCCTGCGGGGCCCAGTGCCCGTCGCCCATCCGCAGGACCGGTCCCTGGGACAGGCCGATGAACCGGAAGCCGCCGCTCTCGAAGGCGAAGCGGTCAGCGCCCCAGACCCGGACGAAATCCGAGCCCCCCGACTCCGACCATTTCGTGTCGTGGTTGCCGGGGATGATGTGGTACGGGATGCGGAGGCCGTCGAGGATGTCCTTGGCCAGGCGGAAGTTCTCGTACGACCCCTTGTCGGTGACGTCCCCCGTGACCAGGGCGAACGACAGGCCCGGGATCGAGTTGATGTCCGCGACCGAGGCCCTGAGGTCGTCGGCTCCGCGGGCCGCGCCGACGTGGGTGTCGCTCAGCCAGGCGAACCGCAGGGCGGCCTTGCCGGTGCCGGCCGGGCCGGTCTCCCCCGGGGCGCCGCCGGCCGCCGCGGCCGCGAGAAGGCCGCAGGCGATCAGGGCCGCGATCAGGAGCGGCGCCGCGCGAAAGGCGAATTTCTTCATCAGAACGATCCCAACGACAGATCGGCTATTGCGTATCCGCCTCAATCCTAAGGGGATGCCGGCTCCTTGTCAATCGGCCGCCCCGGACGTCATTGACGGCCCCGCGCCCGGGGCGTACACTCAGGACATACACCAGCCCCGGCAAGATGGAGGCCCGTCCATGTCGCCAAACCCCTGGGAAAGACGTGATTTCCTGAAGACCCTGCTGGCCGGCCTGCCCCTGGCCGCCTGGGATTGGAGCGCCTTCCCGCGCGGCGACGCCGGCCAGGCCGCGGCCCGGCCGGCGACATACGACGCGGTCGTCATCGGCGCCGGCCTCGGCGGCCTGAGCGCGGCGGCGGCCTTCGCCCGCAAGGGCTTCAAGGTCGTCGTCCTCGAACAGAAGGGCGTGCCGGGCGGCTACGCCTCGTCCTTCGCCCGTCCCGGCGGCTTCACCTTCGACGTCTCGCTCCATTCGACGACGGTCGGGACCCGCGACGGCGTGGCCAACCTCATCGCCGGCTTCCCCGAGATCAGGGACGTCGTCTTCTCGCCGCACCAGCCACTTTACAGGGCCATCTACCCCGACTGCGACATCCGGGTGCCGCATCGGGATCCCGCCGGCTATATCGAGCTGCTGAAGGCGAGCTTCCCCGGCGACGCCGAGGCCATCGACGGCATCTTCGCCGACATGAAGGGCCTGAGCGACGAGGTCGGCCGCCTCTCCGCCGCGGGCGGCACGGCCGGCCTGGCCGACTTCCCGGCCAGGTTCCCGTTGCTGTTCAAGAACTTCAACCGCACCTGGGGGGCCATGCTCGACGACCGGGTCAAGAACTCCAAGCTCAAGGGCGTTCTCTCCGGCCTGTGGGGCTACTTCGGCCTGCCGCCTTCCAAGCTCTCGCCGTTCTACTACGCCCTGCCGCTCCTGGGCTACCTCCAGTTCGGCGGGTACTATCCGGCCGGCACGTCGCAGCGGATCAGCAACGCCTTCGTCGGGATCATCGAGAAGAACGGCGGCCTGGTCCGGCTCAACACGAGGGTCGAGAAGATCCTGACCAGCGACCACGCCGCCGTCGGCGTCCGGGCCGCGGACGGCAGCGAGTATCGCGGCCGGGCAGTCATCTCCAACGCCAACGCCATCGACACCTTCACCCGGATGATGGACGGCGAGCGGGAGTTCCTCAAGGACACGCTGGCCCGCATGGACAAGCTCCAGGTCAGCTACTCGTCGCTCAGCGTCTGGCTCGGCCTCAAGACCGATCTCGTCCGCAGGGCCGGGCTGAAGGAAAGCGAGATCTTCTATTACACCGGCTACGACGTCGAGGCCGATTACGCCGCCATCATGGCGGGCGGGCTCCCGGCCGACCCGGGCTTCGGGCTGACCGTCTATGACAACGTCTGCCCGGGCTGCTCGCCCAGGGGCAAGAACACGATCAACATCCTTGTCGCCCAGGGCTGGGACTACTGGAAGAAGTACGAGGCCGATTACTTCCGCGGCGACAAGGACGCCTACACCAGGGAGAAGCTGCGGCTGGCCGGCATCCTGATCGACCAGGTCGAGAGGAAGCTCCTGCCCGGGCTCCGGAAGGCCATCGAGGTCGAGGAGGTGGCGACGCCGCTGACCAATCTCCGCTTCACCTCGAACCCGCGCGGCGCGGTCTACGGCTGGGACCAGACGATCGACAACTCCGGCCAGCGCCGCTTCCCGCAGCGGACGCCGATCAAGAACCTCTATCTCGCAGGCGCCTGGACCTTCCCCGGCCACGGCTACGGCGCCTGCATCCCCAGCGGCCTGGCCTGCTTCGCCGAGGTCATGAGGGACTGGAAGGGCCGGGGGGAGAGCCCGAAGGCCCCGCCGCGCTGACCGCCGAGCTCAGTCCGTCTTGCGCCGGCCGGCGATCAGGCTGTAGATCGCCGGCGTGGCGATGAGCGACAGCAGGACGGAGATGGCCAGGGCCCCGATGACGGCGATGGCCAGCGGCCGGAGCATGTCGGCCCCCGAGCCGATGCCGTAAGCCAGGGGCAGCATCCCCAGCGCCGCGGCCAGCGAGGTCATCAGGACCGGCCGCAGGCGCCGCCGGCCCGAGCGGATGAGGGCCTCGGCCAGGTCCATGCCTTGGGCCCGGTGCTCCTTGACGAGATCGAGCATCAGGATGCCGTTCTTGGCCACGATGCCGACCCCGATGATGGCCCCCAGCAGCGAGACGACGTTGAGCGATGTGCCCGTGATCCAGAGGGCCAGGATGGAGCCGAACATGGCCAGCACGGCTCCGAGCACGATGGCCAAGGGCTCGGCGAACGACCCGAACTCGAGCAGGAGCACGGTGAAGACGAGGAAGACGGCCAGCAGCAGGACGATGACCAGGTTGCGGAACGATTCCTGCTGCTGCTGGTAAAGGCCGGCGTACTCGACAGTCCCCGGCGGCAGCGTCTTATCCGCCCTGAGCACGCGCCGGATCTCGGCCATGGCGCTGCCCATGTCCCGGCCCTCGAGGCGGGCCGTCACGGCCACGTCCTGGCGGAAATCGTCGCGGCGCAGCTCGAGCTGGCCCGGCTCTTCGACGACGTCGACGACCTGGTCGAGCTGGATGAGGGCCCCGTCGGCCGAGCGCAGGGGCAGGTGGCGGAGCTTCTCCAGCCGGTCGATCCGGCCCGGCTCCGCCTTGACCCGGATCTCGATGACCCGGTCGCCTTCGAGCACGGTCGAGGCCGTCTCGCCCAGCATGGCGCCGTTCACCGCGGCGGAAATGGCCTCGGCGCTCAGGCCGAAGCGCCCGGCGTCGACGGGCCGGACGCGGAAGCTGATCGTCGGTCCCGTGTAGACCAGGCCGTCGAAGACGTCGACGACGCCCGGCACCTTCTCCAGCGCCGCGGCGACATCGGGGGCCTTCGCCTTCAGGAAGGCCGTGTCGGTCGAATAGATCCGGGCCTCGATCGGCTGGGGCGAATACATCAGGTCGCCGATGAGGTCCCCGAGGATCCCCGGGAACTCCCAGATGATGCCGGGCAGGGCCGCGTTCAGGCGGTGCCGCAGCTCGGTCAGGACCTCTTCCGTGGACCGCTTGCGGCCGGGCTTCAGCTTGAGCAGGAAGTCGCCGTTGTTCGGCTCGGTAATGAACAGGCCCAGCTGGGCCCCGGTGCGGCGCGAGTAGCTTTCGAGCTCGGGCACCGAGCGGATGATGTCCTCGGCGTACCGGAGCTGGCGATGGGTCTCGGCCAGGCTCGTCCCCGGCGGGGTCAGGTAATCGATGACGAAGCCGCCCTCGTCCATCGGGGGCAGGAATTCGCTCCGGAGCCCGCGATAGAGGGCGAAGGCCAGGACGATGACGACGACGCAGAGGGCGATCGTGACCCAGCGCTTCCGGAGCGCCCACCGGACCGCCGTCTCGTAGATCCGGATGACCCGCCGCAGCAGCGGGCCCTCGTCCGGGCCGGCTTCCCCGGCTACCGCCCCCGGCGCGGGCAGCAGCCAGCCAGCCAGCGAAGGCGTCAGCGTCACGGCCAGGACGAGAGAGGTCAGGAGGGCGACGACCATGGTCAAGGCCAGGGCCCGGAAGAAAACGCCCGTGATCCCGCTCAGGAAGGCCAGGGGGATGAAGACGACGACCGGGGTCAGGGTCGAGCCGACAAGCGGCCGGACGAGATCACCCGAGGCCTCGCGGATGGCCGTCAGCCGGTCGAGGCCGGAGCGGCGCTTCGTATGGATGGCTTCCACGACCACGATGGCGTCGTCGATGACCAGGCCGATGGCGGCGGCGATCCCGCCCAGGGTCATCAGGTTGAAGGAAAGCCCGGCGGCCTTGAGCGAGACGAGCGTGACCAGGACGGTGACCGGGATGACCAGGATGGCCACGAAGGTCGTCCGCCAATTCTTCAGGAAGAGGAAGAGGATCAGGACGGACAGGACGAGCCCGAAGATGATGGCCTCCCAGACGCTCCGGACGGAGGCCCGGACGAGCAGGGACTGATCATAGAAGAACGACAGCTTCAGGTCGGACTGAAGCTCGCCCTTGAGCGCCGCGAGGTCGGCGGTCAGGGCCTTGGCGATGTCCAGGGTGCTGCCGTCGGGCTGGCTGTAGATGTTGAGGAGGACGGCTTCCTGGCCGTCGGCGGTGACGTAGTTGAACACCGGCTCCGGCCCGCGCTCGACCCGGGCGAAGTCGCGGACGAGGACCGGGTGGCCGCCGGCGACCGTCACCGGGAAGCTCTCGATGTCCCGGATGGAGTGGACGCGGCCGTCGACGACGGCCAGGTAGAGCATCCGGTTCTCCTCGTGGAGCCCGGTCGAGGCGACGAGGTTGTTCTTGTTCAGGGCCTCCGTCACTTCGGCCAGCGTCAGCCCGGCGGCTTGGAGGCGCAGCGGGTCGACGACGATGTGATATTCGGGCGCGCGGCCGCCGACCAGGGTCACCCGGGCGATCCCGGGGATCTGGAGGAAGCGCGGCTTGAGCTTGTAGCGGGCCGTCTCCCAGAGATCGACGAGGCTCCGCCTGGGGCTGGTCAGGCTGACCCCGATGATGGGGAAGTTCGAGAAGGTGACCCGGTAGACCTCGGCCTCGGCCGTCGGCGGCAGGGAGGCGCGGATCTGGGACAGCCGTCCGAGCACGTAGAGCTCGGACTGGACCATGTCGACTTTCCAGCTGAAAAAGACGTTGACCTCGGCCGAGCCGCGGCCCGTGGCCGAGCGGATGGTCTTGACGCCGGGGATATCCTTCATCCCCTCTTCGATCGGCCGGGTGATGGCGGCCATCATCTCGTCGGCCGGCATGACGCCGTTGTCGATCAGGATGACGACGCGCGGGAAATCCGTCTGCGGAAAGACCGAGGACGGGATGGTCAGGGCGGCGTAAACGCCGGCCAGGCATAGGGCCAGGCAGACGAAGACGATGGGTCGGGAGTGGCGGATGGCGAACCGGCCCAGGGCGGAATCCTTGCTCATGAGGGCTAGGGCTTCCCGATGATGTGGATCTTCGTCTCGCCGGCCAGGGTGCAGGCATCGGTCGTAACGATGACCAGGCCCTCGGCCAGGCCCTCTCCCTCGATCTCGGCCAGGCCGCCGTCGCGGAGACCGGCCTTGACCGGCTTGGGCACGGCTTTCTCGCCCTCGACGACCATGAGCTCGGCGCCGCCGTCCGGGCCCGGCACGATGCTCTCTTCAGGCACGGCCAGGACGTTCCTGCGCTCCTCGGCGACGATGCGGATGCTCAGGAACTGACCCGGAGAAAGACCCGCGCCGGCGGGGACCGAGGCCCGGACGAGGACCGTGTCCGTCTTCGGATCGATGTCCCGGCCGACGACCAGGACCCGGCCCGGGGCGGCGTCGCCGTCGCCCCAGAGGACAGCGCTCCCGGCGCGGAGGCGGGCCGCGTCAAGGCTCGGCACGCGCGCCGTCACGACCAGGCGGTCGAGGGCGATGACCTCGGCCAGGACCGCGTTCGTCTCGACCGATTGGCCGAGACGGGCGTCAATGCGGACGACCGTGCCCGAAAGCGGCGCCCGGATCTCGAGAAGGGCCAGCTCCGTCCGGGCCGCGGCCAGGTCGCCCCGGGCGGCGTTGAGCGCCGCCTCGGCCTCCTGGAAATTCTTCGCGGACGTCCCGTCGGCCGCCAGGAGTTTCTTCTGGCGCTCATAGGTCAGCTCGGCCGCCTCGACGGCCCGGGCCGCCTTGGCCGCCGCGACCTCGGCCAGCCTGGTATCGAGCCGGAAGAGCAGCGCGCCGCGCTCGACGGCCCGGCCCTCGGAGCAGGCGACCTCGGCCAGGATGCCGCCGACGGGCGCGGAGATCAGGGCCCCGGCCGCGGCCCGGCCCGCGCCCGGCGGTTCGGGCTCGACCGTGCCGTAGGCCGTGACATAGCCGCGGAGCGTGGCCCGGACGATCTTGCCGACGTGGACGCCGACATCGGCGGCGATCGCCTCTTCCTCCCCGCCGCCCTTGGGGCCCAGGACCTTGACGAGCAGGATGGCCGCCGCGGCGACGGCCGCAACGATGAGCCCGGTCGCGACCTGGCGTTTAGTCATCTTGGCGCTCCTTGGCCGGGCCCGCGGCCGGCCGGGACAGGGTGGTGATCCAGTCCTTGACGTCGAGCGGGCTCTGGGCCGCGTTCTCGAGCCGGCCGACCGCGGCCTGGGCCTGGACCAGGGACTCGAGCCAGGCCTGCGCCCCGGCGTTGAGCTCGAGCTCAATCCCGATGAGCTCGAGCTTGGAGATCTCGCCGAGATCGCGCTCGGTCCGGGCCCGCCGCGCTTGCTCCGTGAGGTGGATCAGCAGGTCCTCGGCGGCGCCGGACTTTTTGACGGCGGCCCGGCAGTCTTGGACGGCCGCATCGAGCTCGCCGATGACCTCGGCCTGGAGGGCCAGGAACTGCGCCGCGCTCGCTTCGCGGGCGGCCAGGGCCTCGGCGATCGGGCCCCGGTTGCGGCTGAAGAGGGGCAGAGAGAGGGCCACGCCGAGCGTCCATTTGCTGTCGGTCTGGTCGAGCTGATAGTCCGGGCCGAGGACGAGATCGGGATACTGCTTGGCGACCTCGAGCCTCAGGGCCATCTGGCTGGCCTCGTAGGCGGCCAGCGCCGCCAGGATATCCGACCGGTTGAGAACGGCGTGGCGCCGGACCTCCCCGGCCGGTAGGTCGGACGGAGGCGCCTGGCGGAACTCCTCGAACGAAAGGCTCACTCCCTCGAGCGCCCCGCGGGCCAGGCCGAGAGCGGCCGCCAGGCCGGCCTGGGCCTCCTCTTTGAGGCGCGCGGCCTCGATGGCCTCCAGCCGGGCCGTGTCGAGAGCCAGGCGGGCCTGGGTCAGGTCGTAGACCGAGATCTCGCCCGCGTTCTTTTGGAGTTCGAGAAGGCGGACGAGCTCGGCCTGGAGCTTCTCCTGCTCCCCGAGAAGGTCCGCCCGCTCGCCGGCCGCAAAGAGCTCGAGCATCGCGGCGCGCAGGCGGCTGCGGACGCTCCACGCGGCGGTATAGATCTGCCAGCGCGCCGAGGCGGCCAGGTCACGGGCTTGAGCGATCCGGATGCCGCGCTTGCCGGCCGTTTCGATGGTCAGCTCGAGAGCGACCTCCGGGATCCAGGGTGTGACCTCGCTCCGGGGCGACGTGCTGTTGTAACCCATCAGGGGGTTGAGGGCCGGGTTGATGCGCTCGCCGGCGGTAATCCGGCCTCCCTGGGCGACGCCCCACTGGGCCCGGGCGACGTCCATGTCCGGGTGATAGTAAAGGGCGACGAGGGTCAGGGCTTTGAGGCCCCAGACGGCGGGAGGCCAGCTCTCGGCCTCTTTGTTGGCCACGAGAAAGGCCTCCAGATCGGGCGAATCGAGCCGGCGGGCCTCGAAGGCCTCCAAGGTCCGGCCGGGTATGACCGGCTTGGGGTGATAGCGGACGCAGGCGCCGGCCAGGCTGAGAGCGAAGACGGCGCCGATGGCCCCAAACGGCCGGCCTGCCTTCACGGAGCCTCCTTGGCGGACGATATCCGCCCTTGAGACGGTTCGGCGAGTATTTTCTTCCAGCTCCGTCGATTATGCAACTGGCGTCTTCTTCATCCCTTGACCAGTCCCCTGCGGGACGCCGGGCCGCCATCCGCGGGAAGCGCAGAAGATCAAGTAGTTCGAACGGTCCCAGACGGTCATTCCGGGCGCAGGGCGTCCGGAGGCGGCGACGCCACTTCGACGTCCTCGCCCCGCGAAGGGTGCGGGAACCGGATCTTCCAGGAGTGCAGGAGATAGCCGGTCGCGCCGGGCGTCGTTCCTCCCTCGTCGTCCACGCCGTCGGCCCGGGGGACGCCCCCGGGCCCGTAAAGCGGGTCGCCGACGAGAGGGTGGCCGGCGTAGGCGAGATGGATGCGGATCTGATGGGGACGGCCCGTCGGGATGACGACCTCGACAAGCGCGGCGTTCTTTTCGGGAAAGCGGCGGAGGACCCGGACGTGGCTCGTGGACGGCCGGCCGCCCGGGCGATAGGCGTTGACGGTCGCCGGAAGGCGGTGGGACACGGGACCGATGGGCGCGTCGACGGTGAAGGCGCCGGGCATCGACGTTCCCGAGGCCAGGGCCAGGTAAACCTTGAGGATGCGCCGCTCGAACATGGCCTTGGCCAGCGAGCGCCCGGCCCGATGGTTCCGGGTAAAGAGGATGGCGCCC